>NZ_OU015430.1:2625000-2768593 GCF_907164845.1 Lysobacter luteus | reverse complement strand
TGCCCGGCTGCAGGAAGTGTTCGTCGCCCGGCGTGGTCACGCCCTCGGGGCATCGCAGCACCGAGAAGATCGTGCCCACCGAGATGTTGACGTCGATGTTGCTGGAGCCGTCGAGCGGATCGAACAGCAGCAGGTAATTGCCGCGCGGATAGACATCCGGGATCGGCATGCTGTGGTCCATTTCCTCCGACGCCAGGCCGGCGAGGTGGCCGCCCCAGGCGTTGGCTTCCAGCAGCACGTCGTTGGCGATTACGTCGAGTTTCTTCTGCGCCTCGCCCTGGATGTTCACGCTGGCCGCGCCGGGGGTGCCGGCGTCGCCGAGCACGCCACCGAGCGCGCCCTTGCCGACCGCGATCGAGATCGACTTGCACGCGCGCGCAACCACTTCGATCAGCAGCCGCAGGTCAGGGCCGACCCGGCCCGCGCGTTGCTCCTCGATCAGGAAGCGGGTCAGCGAACAGGACGTGGTCGACCCGGCGGGGCCCGGATTGGCGGGAGCGGTCATGGCGGCTTCGGCAGTGGCGGAACCGCGATTGTAAGCCGGGCGGGCGCGCGAAGCCCCGCAGCGGCGGGCGATCAGGCCGCCGGACGCAGCCGTTGCGAGCGCCGCACCACCGCGGCCAGGTTGGCTCGCGCCATGTCGAGCATCAGGAGTGGCGCAGCCGGCTCGGCCGCGTCGAGTACGCGCTTGGCGGCATCGAGGACGTCGTCCACCACGACCGCCGCCTCTGCATCGAGCATCGCCCGCAGGCTGCGACCGTGGGCGTCGAGCTGGCGCTCAAGCGTCGGGTCGTGGCCGGAACCGGCCTGGCGCACCGCACGCGCAATGGTCGCCTCGATGCGATCCAGTTCCAGCAGCAGTTCGTCGTGGGAGAAGTTCATGGGGCGTAGCGTGGCCAGCATGGGTCGCAGAGGGTGAGATCGGAAAGCGCGGCATCATCCCTGCGCGCTCGTGAGAGGTAGGTGCAGGGTCGATGAATCCCCGTTCAGCCGGCGTGGGCCTGGCGCAGATGCCCCGTGCCGTCACTCCGCTCAGATCAACCCGCTCAGATCACCCGCAGCGTGATCGCCTTGAGCACGGCGCGGGTGCGGTCGCGGGTGTCGAGCTTGTCGAGGATCGCCGAGACGTAATTCTTGACCGTGCCTTCGGCGAGGAACATCGCACGGGCGATCTCGCGGTTGGAGTAGCCGCCGGCGAGCAGCCGCAGTATCGCGACCTCCCGCGCGGTGAAGCGTTCGCGCGGCGCGTCGTCGGCGTGGTAGCGGTAGCGTGAGCGGATCGGGTCGGTGCTGACCGGCTGCAGCAGCACCTGGCCGGCGGCGACCTGCTCGATCGCCTCGCGCAGGTCGCCCGGCGCGGCATCCTTCAGCAGGAATCCCTGTGCACCGGCGGCGGCGGCCTGCAGCGGCAGTTCGGGTTCGTCGAAGGTGGTCAGCAGCAACACGGGGGTGGCATCGCCGCGCTCGCGCAGTTGCCGCAGCGCCTCGATCCCGTCCACTCCGGGCATGCGGATGTCGCTCAGGATCACGTCGACCGGTGTCGTGGCCAGTCGATCCAGCAGCTGCGCGCCGTCGTCGGCCTCGAAGGCGATGGTGATGCCCTGCTGTTCCAGCAGCGCGCGCAGCCCGGCGCGCACCAGCGCCTGGTCGTCGGCGAGCGCAATGCGCAGCGGTTGAACCGTACTCACGCCGGCAGCCTCGCGTCGATCCGCAGCGACCCCGACGGCGTGGTTGCCAGTGCGAGCGAGCCGCCGGCGGCAAGGATCCGCTCGCGCATGCCGGTCAGGCCGTTGCCTTCGTGCAGCGGCTTGCGCACGCGGCCATCGTCGTCGATGGCCACCCGCAACTGGCCGTCGGACTCACTGATCGCAACATGCAGACGGCTCGCCCCGGCGTGGCGCGCGCTGTTGGTCAGCGCCTCCTGCACCAGCCGCAGCAGCGCCTCGGCCGTGGCGGCGTCGGTAACCTGCACCTGCGGGTCGATCGACAACTGCAGGCGCAGGTCCGGCAGCGGTGCGGCCAGCGCGTGCATGGCGGTCTCCAGGTCGAGGCCGCGCGCATCGCGCAACGCCTCCACGACGCCGCGGATATCGCCCATCAGCCCGCCAGCCAGTCGCTGCAGCAACGCCACCTGCGGGTGGCCGGCGAAGGCCGGGTCGGCCGCCAGTACGCGCAGGTTGAGGTTCATCGCGGTCAGGGTGTGGCCGGCAACGTCGTGCAGCTCGCGCGCCACGCGCAGCCGCTCGGCATCGCGCGCGCTGTCGGACAGGAGGGCGCGGGTCGCCAGCAGGTCCGCGTTGACCAGCGCCAGCCGGTCGCGCGCGCGCTCGGCGCTGCGCGCGTAATGCGCCACCAGCGCCGCGAATGCCTGGAAGCCCACGTACAGGACCACCACCAGCAGCGGCGCTTCGTGTCCGCTGGCGCGGAGCACCAGGTACAGCGCGACATTGAGCGCGAGCGCGGCCGGCACCACCCGCCGCGGCGGATAATCCATCGCCAGCGCGGCGATCAGGATCACCAGCATCACCGGCGAGGTGCCGGTGCGCGGCGCCAGCCACACCACCGCCAGGGCGCTGGCGGCGAGGAACGCGTAACCCACCGCGCACAGCCGCGGACGGTCATCGAGGGTGTCGATCCACAGGAACACGGCGGTGAACGCACCCAGCAGCAGCCACGCCGGCAGGCGCGGGTCGCCCGGCTCGCTCTGGATCGACAGCGCCACCGTCAGCAGCGTCACCACGGCGGCGAGGTTCAGCGGTTGCAGCAATGACTGCAGGCGCGTGGGCATGGACCGGTCCCTGCGTTGGAGGCCCCATGCTGCGGCGCGCCCGGTGCGCAATGCAATGCAGCGGGCGCACAAAGTGACTTCCGGCACCGCCGGCCGATGACCGCCGGGACTGCCTCGTCGCTGGCCGGCGAGCGACGCTGGCCGTCCACTCGGGAAAGGGCGCGCCACCATGGCCGGATACTCCGTTTTCGTCGCGTTGCACATAGCCGGTGGTGCGGTCGCGCTGGCCGCCTTCTGGAGCGCAGCCCTGCTGCGCAAGGGCAGCCCCGCCCACCGGCTCGTCGGTCGCGGCTACCTGCTGGCGATGCTGGCGGTGATCGCCAGCGGCGTGCCGTTGACCGCGCAGCGACTGATCGACGGGCATCCGGTCGGCGCCACCTTCCTCGCCTACCTGTTGCTGCTGGTCAGCACTTCGGTCTGGCTGTCCTGGCGCGCGATACGCGACCGTCAGGACCCGTCGGCCTACCTCGGCCGCGTGTACGGAGTGCTTGCATACGCCAACCCGCTGGCGGGATTGGCCGTGCTCGCACTCGGCATCGACCGCGGGCAGCCGTTGCTGACCGGCTTCTCGCTGGTCGGCGTGATGGTCGGTGTCGACATGCTGCGGCGCCGCCGGGTCATCCCGACGCAGCCGCGCTGGTGGCTGGAGGAGCACTACTCGGCAATGGTCGCCAACGGCGCCGCCACCCACATCGCGTTCCTGGCGATCGGCCTGCCCCGATTGCTGCCGGTGCTGCAGGGGCAGGGGTGGTACTACGCCGGCTGGTTCGCCCCGGTGCTGCTGGCCATCGTCGCCAAGGCCTGGTTGAACCGTCGTTTCCGCCTGCCGGCCGGCGGCACGGCTCAGACGTCGCCGTCGTTGAGCCAGCCTTCGCCGGTGCCGCGGTTGTAGACGCGGTCGCCGTCGAGCACGTCGCCGGCGGGCACCGACTCGAGCCGGGCCAGCCGCTCGTAGATCGGCGCGAAGTCCGGACCGGTCGCGTCCATCAGCTGCTCGAAGCTGTCGATCACGAAGTAGGTCTTCTGGTAGGTGTCGATGCGGTAGCGCGTGCGCATGATCCGTTCCAGGTCGAAGCCGATCCGGTTCGGCGCATCGCTCTCCAGGCAGTGGATCGACTCGCCCTTGGAGCTCACGATGCCGCTGCCGTAGATCCGCAGGCCGTCCTTCTGCCGGATAAGCCCGAACTCGACGGTGTACCAGTACAGCCGGGTCAGGTTGACCAGCGCGTCTTCGCCGATGCCGTGCGCCTTCACCCCGCCACGGCCGTACGCTTCCATGTAGTCGGCGAACACCGGGTTCATGAGCAGCGGCACGTGGCCGAACAGGTCGTGGAACAGGTCCGGCTCGGACAGGTAGTCCATCTGGTCCGGCTTGCGGATCCACCACGTCACCGGGAAGCGGCGGTTGGCCAGGTGGTCGAAGAACGTGAGCTCGGGCAACAGGCCTTCCACGCCCACCAGCTCCCAGCCGGTGGCCGCGCGCAGGATCGGGTTGAGGTCATCGAACTTCGGGATCCGGTCGGGCGTCATTTCCATCGCCGCCAGCGCGGACAGGAACTCGTCGCTGGCGCGACCGGGCAACACCGCCTTCTGGCGCTCGAACAGCTGCGCCCAGACCTGGTGGTCGGTATCGGTGTAGGTGTCCCACGGCTGCTCGACCACGGACGTGGTGTAGACGGGCACGTAGCCCTTGTCGGTGAGCTGGTGTTCGACGCGCTTGGGCGATTCCATGGCGTGGGCCTCCTGTGGCGTGGGTGGGGACCGGTGCGGATCGCACGGGTGAACGTCCCACTCTAGCGGGCGGGTGCCGCAATCGTGTTGCGTTCTTGCGTGGATATCCCGAAACGGCGCAAGATCCTTGCGTCCCTAACGGATCTCCCGGACCATGCCTGCCGTCACCCTCGACCGTACCGACGTGCTGTTGCTCGACCAGCTGCAGCGCGCGGGTCGCCAGACCAACGCCGAGCTGGCCGAACGGGTCAACCTGTCGCCGTCGGCTTGCCTGCGCCGGGTGCAGCGTCTGGAGCGCGACGGAGTGATTGCGGGCTACCGCGCGGAGGTTGACCCCGAACGGCTGGGACTGGGCCTGCAGGCCTTCGTCCGGGTCCAGCTCAACCACCACGACAGCGCCGCGATCGCCGCGTTCAGCGATTTCGTCACCACCTGGGACGAGGTGGTCGCCTGCCACGCACTGACCGGCGACATGGATTACCTGCTGCACGTGGTGGTGCGCGACCTGGAGCATTTCTCGCGGTTCCTGCTGGACAGGCTGCTCAACCAGGCCGGCGTCGACGACGTGAATTCCAGCTTCGTGCTACGCACGGTGAAGGCTTTTCGCGGCTTGCCGCTGCCCCGCTGAACGGTTCAGGAAAGGAGGCGTCGGCGACCTGCAGCGGCTGGACCGGCGGCCGTTAACGGTACCGACCCCCCGGACTGCGGCCATGCTCATCCAACGGCTCAAGGCCGACTTCCGCCTCACCCTGATGACCGTGTTCGGCGCGCTGACGGTGGTCGGCATCACGCCGTTCGTGGTCTTCCGCCTGCTCAACAACCAGCCGATTGCCGCCGTGGCGGACGTCGGGATCCAACTGGGCATCACCGCGATCGTGCTCTACGCCTGGCGCGGCGACCGGATGGACCGCGCCGGGCTGCTGGCCGCCGTGTTCTGTTCGGGGGGATGCGTGGCAATGGCCCATCTCACCGGCCTGACCGGAACGCTGTGGCTGTACCCGGTCCTGCTGTCCAATTTCCTGTTGGCCGCGCGCCGCCCGGCGGTGCTGATCTCCGCGGGCGCGATCGCGGTGCTGGTGCTCTCAGGCCCCTTCGAACCGGTCGAGGCCGTCACCTTTGGCGTCACCGCGGCGATGGTGAGCCTGTTCGCGTACTTCTTCTCGTACCGCACCGAGGCGCAGCGCCGGCAGCTGGAAGGCGTCGCCGCGCGCGATCCGCTGACCGGCGCGCTCAACCGCCGCGGCCTTGACCGCGAACTCGAGCGTGCAATCCAGGCCGCTGCACGCGACGGCCTGCCGGTGGGGCTGGCGGTGCTCGACCTGGACCACTTCAAGGAGGTCAACGATGCGTTCGGCCATGAGGCCGGTGACGCGGTCCTGCTGACTTTCGCCGACCTGGTGCGGCGCCTGACCCGGCGCGACGACCGCCTCTTCCGCCTGGGTGGCGACGAGTTCGCCCTGCTGCTGCCCGGTGCCGATGACGAGGCCCTGCTGCGTGTCGCCCAGACCGTGCGGCAGGCCATGCAGATGCACGGGCACGAAGCCGGTCGCGGGGTCACCGTATCGATCGGCGCAACCACCCTGCGGGTGGGCGAGTCGGGCCGGGACTGGATGCACCGGGCCGACACCGCCATGTACGACGCCAAACGGGCCGGCAACAACCGGGTGGTGGTTGCCCGCGCCGCAGGTCGCCCGGCCGACGCCCCGAGCCCGGCCTAGAAGCCGTCGCCGTCGAGCATCCGGCCAAGTCCGCCAAGCACAGAACCCTCGCCGCGGTCCTTGCCGCCACCGCCCGGCGCGGCGGCCAGCATCCGGCCGGCCATGCGCGAGAACGGCAGTGACTGCAGCCAGACCTTGCCCGGCCCGGTCAGCGAAGCCAGGAACACGCCCTCGCCGCCGAACAGCATGCTCTTGATGCCGCCGACAGGCCGCACGTCCATGTCGACCCCCGCGTGGAACGCCATCACGCAGCCGGTGTCGACGTCGAGCCGCTCGCCGGGCTTGAGGTCGTACTCGACCACGGTGCCGCCGGCATGCACGAACACCCAGCCATCGCCCTCGAGCTTCTGCATGATGAAGCCCTCGCCACCGAACAGGCCGGTGAGGATCTTGCGCTGGAAGTGGATGCCGACCTGCACGCCGCGCGCGCCGGCCAGGAAGCTGTCCTTCTGGCAGACCAGGCGGCCACCGTGGTCGGACAGCTTCATCGCCATCACCGTGCCGGGGTAGGGCGCGGCGAACGCGACCTTGCCCTTCCCCGATCCTTCGTGGGTGAACACCGTGGTGAACAGGCTCTCGCCGGTGACCACGCGCTTGCCGGCCGACATCAGCTTATCCATGAAGCCGCCGCCCTGGCCCGCGCCGCGGCCGTCGCCGAACACCGTGTCCATCCGCACCGCGGCGTCCTTGTACATCAGCGAGCCGGCCTCGGCGATGGCGCTCTCGCCGGGGTCGAGCTCGACCTCGACGAACTGCATGTCGGCGCCGACGATGCGGAAATCGATCTCGTCGTCGCGGCCGCGGCCGGAGCCGGTCGACGGCATTGGCGGCATGCCGGGCGGGCCCCCGGCGCCGCGCGGCGACTCGAGTTCGGCGACGTCGCCGACCGGGCGCCAGTCGGTGAAACCTTCGCGCCAGCAGTAATCCTCGGGATGCTGCTGGGCGTGGGCGCGCGCGGCGTTGTCGTCGAGCGGGCCGATGCGCGGGCTGTTGCTGCCGGCGCTGAAATACCAACGTTCCATGCGAATTCCCTGTCGATGTCCGGGTGAGCAAACGAGTCTAGGCGTTGCCGCCGGCCGTCGCGTATGCCGGAAGTGGCGCACCCGGGTCGCTCAGTCACCGCGGCGGCGGAACGGCAGCACGGTGGCGGACTCGTCGTCGGCGGGCCGCTTCCACAGCACCGGCACGTCGTGCGGCGACGGTGGTTCGAGCGGGTCGTCGGTGCGATCCGCCTCCAGCGCGCGCTGTTCGTCCTCGATCTCCCAGCTGTAGCGGCGCCGCGGCGGCTGCGGGTCGAGCCGGCGCCAGAGCCAGGCCGCCAGCACGCCGCCCAGCGCTCCGCCCAGGTGCGCCTGCCAGGACACGCCGGGCTCGCGCGGCAACACCGTCATCAGCATGCCGCCGTAGAGGAAGAACGCGATCATCGCCGCCGCGATCGCGGGGCGGTCGCGTCGCAGCAGGCCGAGCACGAACACCAGGAACATCAGCCCGTGGGTGACACCGCTGGCGCCCAGGTGGTGGGAGCCGGGGTTGCCGAGCAGCCAGGCGCCCACGCCGGAGCCGAGCCACGCCAGCGGCAGTGCGCGCAGCGTCGCCCGCGGATACAGCCCCATCGCCAGGGTGCCGAGCATCAGCAGTGCAATCGCGTTGGCGGCAAGGTGGTCGAACGAGCCGTGCAGCAGCGGCGCGCCCAGCAACCCCCGCAGGCCTTCCGCAGACCACGGCTGCACGGCCCACCCGCGCAGGTCGACGCTGCCCTGCAGCGTGAACACCACCAGCAGCACCAGCACGAAGCCCAGGCTCAGGTTGAAGGCGCGCAGCCAACGGCGGCGGTCGGCCGCGCGCTGGGTACGGGGGTCGGTGGGGTCGGCGTCGTCGGGCAGGTGCATGGACCCGACATGGTGCCTGCCACCGGCAATCCAATGGATGGCCGGCGGGCCTCACCATTCCAGCGGTGGGCCACGACCGGCCCGCGTAGAATGGCGCGATGAACAACGACATGCCGACCGTCCGCCTCAGGAATGCCTGGAAATCGACCCATCCGTGGGTCTTCCAGCGGCTGGTCGACAAGCCCGCGCAGCGCCCCAAGCCGGGCACGATCGTCGAGGTGGTCGGGGTCGACGGCGAGTGGATCGGCCGTGGTTTCTACAATGGCCATTCGCGCATCGCCCTGCGGATGCTCGACAGCGACCCGGCCGCGGTCATCGACGCCGGCTGGTTCAGCCGCAAGATCGCCGCCGCGGTTTCGCTGCGCCGCGACGTGCTCAAGCTCGACGAAGTGTCCGACGCCTGGCGTGTGTTCCACAGCGAGGGCGACGGCATCAGCGGGCTGGTGGTCGACCGCTACGGCGACCTGCTGGTGCTGGAATACTTCAGTGCCGGCGCGTTCCGCCACCGCGAATGGATCATGGACGCGCTGCGCGAACAGTTCCCCGGCTGCCGCTTCCACGGCTTTGCCGACGAGCACGTGCAGAAGCAGGAGAGTTTCGACTTTCGCGGTTTCGCCAGCAGCGGCACGGCGCCCACGCCACCGGCGTTGATCACCGAGTACGGGGTGAAGTTCCGCGCCGACCCGGCCGGGGCGCACAAGACCGGTTTCTTCGCCGATCAGCGCGAGAACCGCCAATGGCTCAGCCAGCACGTCGCCGGCAAGCGCGTGCTCGACCTGTGCTGCAACACCGGCGGCTTTGCCGTGTACGCGGCGGTGCGGGGCGCGGAGGAAGTGGTCGGCGTCGACATCGATGCCGACGTGATCGAGATCGCCAAGGGCAACGCCAGGCTCAACGGCGTGCGCCCGCGCTTCGTGCAGGCCGACATCTTCCCGTGGCTGCGCGATGCGGGGAACGCCGGCGAGCAGTACGACGTGGTGATCCTCGACCCGGCCAAGATGACCCGCGACCGCGAGCAGGTGATCCCGGCGCTGAAGAAGTACCTGGACATGAACAAGTTGGCGATCAGCGTGGTCAAGCCGGGCGGCCTGTTCGCCACGTTCTCGTGCACCGGCCTGGTCAGCGAGGAGCAGTTCCTCGAGATGCTGCGGCGCGCGGCGTTCTACTCCAACCGCACGGTGCAGGTACTCAAGGTCGCCGGCGCCGGGCCGGACCACCCGTTCCTGGCCCAGGTGCAGGAATCGCGCTACCTGAAGGCGGTGTTCTGCCGCGTGCTGGACTGAGAACCGCCGGGTTGTGCAGGAGCGACGTTAGTCGCGACCCCGGTATCAACAGGCAAGGGCGGGTCGCGACTTACGTCGCTCCTACGACGGCCGGACGGACTCGCGGCAACCGCGTCGGCGCGAGTCGGTCGCAGCCGCCGAGACGGGGCGGACATACACTGGCCGCATGAACACCACGATCCTGCTTGTCCTCGTGATGGCGGCGCTGCTGGTCGCCATCGTGCTGCTGGTTCTGCTGCTGCGGCGCCCGGGCTCACCGATGGCCGACCCGGCACTCGCCGCCGAGCGTGACCGTCTTGCCGACGAGCTGCGCGCCGAGCGCGACCGCGTGCGCGAACAGTCGCTGGAAACCGGCCGCCTCAACGGCCGGCTCGGGGCGCTGGAGGCGGCACTCGAGGAGCAGCGCGGGGTGGCCGCACAGATGGAGCAGGCCCTGGCGCTCGCACGCACCGAGCAGCAACGCCTGCAGGCCGAACACGCCGAAGCGGCGGCACACCTCGAGCATGCCCGCCAGGCCAATACCGACATGAAGGCCTTCCTGGCCGAAGCGCAGACCCGGCTGTCGGGCGCGTTCTCCGAGCTTGCCGGCAAGGTGTTCGAGGAGAAGGGCCAGCTGTTCGAGAAGAACGTCAAGCACGCCCAGCAGCAGTCCCGCTCCGACATCGAGTCGCTGCTCAAGCCGTTCGCCGAACGCATCGGCGAATTCCGCACGCGCGTCGATGCGCTGTATGGCGACGAGGCCAAGGAGCGCGCGTCGTTGCTGGGCGCGGTCACCGAACTGAAGTCGCTCAACCAGGAGATGGCCGGCCAGGCGGCGGCGTTGACCCGCGCGCTGAAGGGCAGCTCCAAGGTGCGGGGCGACTGGGGCGAGCTGATGCTCGAGAGCGTGCTGCGCGGCTCCGGCCTCGAGGACGGCGTGCACTACGACCGCCAGAAGTCCACGACCGACGACGACGGCGCCCGTCTGCAGCCCGACATCGTGGTGCGCCTGCCGGACGAGCGCTGCGTGGTGGTCGACAGCAAGGTCAACCTGGTCGCGTGGCAGGAGGCGATGAACGCCGAGACCCCGGAGCTGCAGCAGGATGCGATGCGGCGCCATGCCGTCGGCCTGCGCCAGCACATGAAGGAGCTGGGCGAGAAGAACTACCCGAAGGCGATCGGCGACTCGGCGCTCGAGATCACCATCGCCTTCATTCCGATCGAGGGCGCGCTGTCGGCCGCGCTCGGCACCGACACCGCACTGCAGACCGACGCGTTCGAGCGACGGATCGTGTTCGCCTCGCCCAACACGCTGATGGCGCTGTTGCGCGTGGTCGAGCGGCTCTGGACGCGCGACAAGATCCAGCGCGAGGCGGTTGCGATCAGCGACAGCGGCGGCAAGGTGCTCGATGCGTTGATGGGTTTCGTCGCCGAGTTCGACCTGGTCGGCAAGCGCCTGGACGACGCGGGCGAAGCGTTCAAGCGCGCGCGCCACCGCCTCACCGAATCGAACCAGGCGGTGATTCCGCGCGCGCGGCGGCTGGCCGAGCTGGGCGCGCGCGGCCGCAAGGCGCTGACCGAAGAATTGCGGCCGGAAGCGGAGTTGCGGCCGGGTGCACCGGCGCTGCGGCTGATCGGCGCCGCGGTGGATGCGTCGGACGACGCCTGAGGCGGTTGCGAAACCCAGCGCTCCTACACGGATCGCCGGCGCACCGGCGCCACCTCAACCGTCGGTCGGCATCACCGGCACGGCGCCGGCGGGGACCAGCGGCAGGGTGTCGTCCTGCAGGTAGTCGGGAAGCGCGATCTCGTCCTCGCTCTGCACCCGGTCGCCGAAGATCTGGTACTGGCGGCGCTGCATCCAGGCGTCGCGGACCAGTGCGTAGTCGTCGGCCGCGCCTTCGCGCAGGCTGTCGGTGGCCAGCAGCTGGGTGCGGATGTCGACCAGTTGCAGGCCCTGCAGCGGGATCCGGGTGGCGTCGTCGTTGACCTGGCGCAGTGGGCTCAGCGGTGCGTCGCCGACCATGCCAACCACGTCGCGCACGGTGCGCGGCCCGAACAATGGCAGCTCGACGTAGCGCGACTTCTCCCAGCCCCACATCCCCAGGGTCTGGCCGAAGTCCTCGCTGCGCCGCGACAGCTTGGCGTCGCTGGCCGGGTCGAAGATGCCGCCGATGCCGAGCGTGGAATTGAGCAGGAACCGCCCCACCGCGTGCGCGGCCTGGCCGGGCTTGCCCTGCAGCAGCGCGTTGACCGCCGAGACCGGCTGGCCGAGGTTGCTGAAGAAGTTGCTGACGCCCAGCCGCACCGGCCGCGGCACGACCGCGACGTAGGCGCGGGCAAGCGGGCGCGCGACGGTGCGGTCGACCGCGTTGTTGAAGCGGTGCATCTGCCGGTTGTAGCGCTCCCACGGGTCGTGCGGCGGCGCGACCGTGGCCGGTGCGGGCAGGGTCGGATCAGCCACCGGGTCGTAGGCGGGCTCGCCGTAGAGCGCGGCGAAATCGAGCTCGGCCTGGGTGGGTACCGACCCGCTGTCGTCTGCTGCGTCGAGGCCTGACGTGATCGCGGGATCCTGCGGCATGCCGTCAGCCGCGGTTGGCACCAGCGTAACCGTGGCCGGGTCGAGGGCAACGGCGTCGCTGGCCGCGGCCGCATCAGTCGCCGGGCGCCCGGGGACGCCACCGGCGCCGTCCGGCAGCACCGGCTCGGCAACCACGGCGGGGGCTGCTGGCGCCGTGGCGACCGGGCCGTTCGACGCACAGGCGGCCAGCGCGAGGGCCAGCAGGGTGGCGGACAGCGCCGCGCGCACGGGCGCGGCAACGTGGCCGGTTATGCCGGCCGGAACAGGGGAGGCGTGGGGGCGCATGCAGTGAAGTCTAGTGGGCGGGGGCGGCGCCGGCCACGCCGGAGCGGGGACGCACCGTCCCGTCAGCCGGCGAATCCGAGCGACGGATCGAGCCGGTAGGCCGCACGCAGTTCGGTGTATCCGGTGGGCGCGCCCTCGATGGTCGCGCCGGGCACGTCGCCGGCCAGTTCCGCCAGCAGCGCCAGGCCGGCGCTGTCGATCGCCGGCACCGCATTCAGGTCCAGCCGGTGGATGCCGGCCAGCAACGGCCGGGCCTGCGTCCACACCGCGGCCACCGCGTCACGGTCGAGCACGCCGCGGAATACCAGCGCGTCGCCCTCGCGGGTGACCTGCGGCGCAGCCGGCATCAGTTGGTGCCGGCCTGGAGCTTGCCGGCTTCCAGCTGTGCGGCGACCTCGGGGATCGACTGGCGCGACAGCGGGCCATCGAACTGGTTGCGGAAGGTCTGCACGAAGCTCACGCCCTCGACCATCACGTCGAAGACCTTCCACTCGCTGCCGGTCTTGCGCATCAGGTAGTCGACCGGGATCGGCTCGCCACCCTCGCGCAGGAACTCGCTGGAGACCTTGACCATCGAACCGCCGCGCAGCGGGGTCTCGGACTTCACCCGGACCTTGAGCTGACTGTTGAAGTCCAGCAGCGACGAGCCATAACGCTGCATCAGGCTGTTGGCCAGCGCGTCGGCAAAGCGGCCGACCTCGGCGTCGGCGGCGCCGCGGCCGTGGCGGCCGAGCACCAGGCGGGCGGCGTAGGTGCGGTCGAACATGTTGTCGAACTCGCCGGCGATGAAGTCGCGCAGCGCGCCGCGGTCGTTGCGGAACTCGGCGCGGCGCGCTTCCAGCGTCGACAGGATGCGGGTCGAGTTGTCGAGCACCAGCTTGCTGGGCGACGCCGTGGCGGCGGACGGCGCGGCCTGCGGCTGGGCGAACACCGTCGCGGGCGCGACGGCCAGCAGCGCGGCGGAGACGAACAGGGCAATGAGGGTGCGCTTCATGGGCTTATTCCGTAGGGGAGTCGGTACCGCTTTCCTGCAGGTAGGCCGGGACCGCGTCGTCCGCGGTCTCCGCACCGTTCGCGGGATCGGACGTATTGTCCGCCCCGCCGCTGAACATGTACTTGCCGACCATCTGGATCAGATCGACCGAGGACTGGGTCAGGAAGATCGCGTCGCCGGCCTTGAGCGGCTCCGGGTCGCCGCCCGGCTGCAGGCCGACATAGCTCTCGCCCAACAGGCCGGAGGTGAGGATCGCGGCGCTGGTGTCGGCCGGCAGGTCCGAATAGCGATCGTCGATCGCCAGGGTGACCACCGAATCGAGCTTGACCGGGTCCAGCGCGATGTCGGAGACGCGGCCGATCGCGACGCCACCGACCTTCACCGGCGCGTTCTCGCGCAGCGGGCCGAGGTTGGTGAAGCGCGCGGTGATCTCGTAGTGGCTGCCGCCGAAGCCGAACTTGCCGTTGGTGGAGGCGATCGCCAGCACCAACAGCGAGGCGAGCGCGAGCAGCAGGAAGGCGCCGACGGCGAATTCGATACGTGGGGCGCGTGAGGACATGGCGGGTTACCTGAAGAGAAGGGCGGACATGACGAAATTGAACATCAGCACCAGCAGCGAGGCGTTGACCACCGCCTTGGTGGTCGCCACCGAGGTGCCCTCGATGGTCGGTTCGGCGTGGAAGCCGACGTAGGCCGCGACCAGCGCCGCGACCGCGCCGAACACGGCCGACTTGACCAGCGCCATGCCGAAGTCGTCGACGAAATCGACGCTGTCGCGCAGCACCTGCCAGAACACGCCGGCGTCGATGCCGATCACGTGGACCGCCTCGAAATAGCTCGCCGACAAGGCCAGGCTGCAGAAGAAGCCGGTCAGCAGTGGCACGCACAGCACCGCCGCCCAGAACCGCGGGGCGACCGCCTTGCCGACCGGGTCGATGGCCATCAGGCCGAGCGCGGTGATCTGGTCGGTGGCGCGCATCAGGCCGAGCTCGGCGGCGATCGAGCTGCCGGCCCGGCCGATGAACAGCAGCGCAGTCAGCACCGGCGCGAGCTCGCGGTACAGGCCCAGGCCGACCAGCGCGCTGATCTGGCTGGACGCGCCGTAGGTGTCGAGCGCGCGGTAGCCCAGCAGCGTAATCGACAGGCCGACGAAGGCTCCGCCGACGGCGATGATCGGCAGCGAGCGCGCGCCGATCTTGTAGATCTCGCGGACGAATTCGCGAAACAGGTCGGCGCCCGGCCGCGAGGCGCGGATCACCGACAGGGTGAACAGGCCGGCTCGGCCGACCGAACGTGTGGCGGCGACGAAGGGCATCAGGCGGCTTCCATCGGGGATGGCGTGGCACCGCGGGGGGCGGCGTCGAAGGGGATCGGCCCGTCGGGCTGGCCGTCCAGGAACTGCCGCACCAGCGGATCGGTGCTGGCCTGCAGCGCGTCGGGCGTGCCGGAGAATACGATCCCGCCGTTCGCGATCACGATCGCGTGGTCGGCCACCGGCAGCGTCTCGTGGACGTGGTGGGTCACCACGATGCTGGTCAGGCCAAGGCTGTCGTTGAGGCGGCGCACCAGCTCCATCACCACGCCTGACGCGATCGGATCCAGCCCGGTCAGCGGTTCGTCGTAGATCATCAGCGGCGGGTCCAGCGCCAGCGCACGTGCCAGCGCGACCCGGCGTGCCATGCCGCCCGACAGCTCCCGCGGAAACGCGTCGGCCGCGGCGCGCAGGCCGACCGCGTGGAGCTTCATGCGCACCAGCCGGTCGATCACCGGCTTGGGCAGGCGGGTGTGGGTGCGCAGCGGCAGGGCGACGTTCTCGGCGGCGGTCAGGTCGGTCAGCAGGCCGTTGCCCTGCAACAGCACGCCGATGCCCTTTCGCAGCTCCAGCAGCGCGCGCATGTTGCGCGGCACCGGGCGCCCCAGCACTTCGACCGTGCCGGCCGCGGGCTCCAGCTCGCCGGTCAGCGCCGCCAGCAGCGTCGACTTGCCGCTGCCGGACGGGCCCAGCACCGCGACCACCTGCCCGCGCGGCACCGCCAGGTCGATGTCGCGCAACACCGTGCGGCCGCCGCGGTCGAGGCGGAGGCCGGCAATGCGGACGATGGGGGCGGATTCGGACATCGGTACTCCGGTGGACACGGCGGTGGCCGGCACGGGACGGGCCACGGGAAAGGCACAGGAACCGCGCAGGATCGCGCCGAACGGCTGAACGCCAGCGCACCATTGTCGCAGGTGCCGGCGAGGCGCCCCACTCCCGCCCACCCGGCCGGGTCTCGGCGGGTGCGACGGTGCTGCGGCAAGATGGCCGCATGCCCGCCGCGCCCGATTTCCGCCTGTACCACTCCAACTCGCTGGATGTCCTCGCCGGGCTGCTCGCGCAGGAGCTCCGCGCGCCGGCACCGGGCCAGTCGCTGCTGACCCCGGACATCGTGCTGATCCCGCAGGTGGCGATGCGGCGCTGGCTGCAGGCCGGGCTGGCCCGGGTGCACGGGATCGCCGCCAACCTGGAGTTCCTGACCCCGGGCGAGCTGGTGCGCCGCGCGCTGGATGCCAACGTCGACGGCGCCGGCGAGGACCTGGATGCCGATGCCTTGCGCTGGCGGTTGCTGGCCGCGCTCGGTGACCCGGCGCTG
Organism: Lysobacter luteus; assembly: GCF_907164845.1. Taxonomy (NCBI): domain Bacteria; kingdom Pseudomonadati; phylum Pseudomonadota; class Gammaproteobacteria; order Lysobacterales; family Lysobacteraceae; genus Novilysobacter; species Novilysobacter luteus. Next base: position 2,752,715 of record NZ_OU015430.1, on the reverse strand, counting down.
ATGCGTGCACCGGCGATGGCGGGGCTGCGGCGCTACCTCGCCGACGGCGACGCGCTGAAGGCCTGGGGCCTGGCCGGTGAACTGGCCGCGGTGTTCGAGAAGTACCAGGCCTGGCGCCGCGACTGGCTGCTGGAATGGGAGGACGGCGGCGCCCCGCGCGACCCGCAGGCGATGCTGTGGCGCCACGTCGGCGCCGGCCGCCGCCACCGCGCCCGGCGCATCGACGACTACCTGCGCCGGTTCGGCGGCGACAACGCGCCGCGGCCGGCCGGCTTGCCGCCACGACTGTTCGCCTTCGCCACGCTCAACATCTCGCCCGACGTGCTGCGGGTGGTCGCCAGCCAGGCGCGGGTCGGGACGCTGCACTTCTACCTGCCGTCGCCGACCCAGGCCTACTGGGGCGACCTGCAGACCCTGCGCGAGCGACTGCAGGCCGGCGGCGAGGACGCGTTCGCGATGGGTGAGAACCCGCTGCTGCAGGCCTGGGGCGCGGCCGGCCGCGACTTCATGGCGGTGCTCGGCAGCTACGAGGTGGTGCACCCGTCCGGCGACGTCCCGGCGTACGCCGAGCCGGCACCCGCGCCGAGCGACCCGCTCGCCGACGGCCTGCTCAAGCGGCTGCAGCGCGACCTGTTCCATCGCCGGGCGGAGCCGGGCGCACCGCGGCGCGAGGCCGTCGACCGTGGCGACCCGACCCTGCAGGTGCACGCCTGCCACACGCGCCTGCGCGAGGTGCAGGTGCTGCACGACCAGCTGCGCGGCCTGCTCGAGGACCGGCGTTTCGACCCGCCGCTGCAACCGCGGGAGATCGCCGTGCTGGCGCCCGACATCGACCCGTACGTGCCGTACATCGAGGCGGTGTTCGGCGGCCGTGCCGGCCAGCCGGACTTCATCCCCTACGCGCTGGCCGACGCCAGTCCGCTCGCCGGCGAGCCGCTGGTGGAGGTGTTCCTTCGCCTGCTGGCGTTGCCGGTGTCGCGCTTCGGCCTGCACGAGGTGCTGGACCTGGTCGCCAGCCCACCGCTGGCCGAGGCGGCCGGCCTGGACGCGATGGCGCTCGAACGCCTGCACGACTGGCTGCAGGCGGCCGGCGCGCGCTGGGGTCTGGATGCCGGCCATCGCCAGCGCCACGGCGCCCCCGCCGATGCGACCTGGACCTGGCGATTCGCGCTCGACCGCCTGCTGCTCGGGCATGCGCTGGGCGACGACGCGCCGTTGGTGCTCGAGGCGGGCGCGGTGCTCGCACCGTGGCCGGAGCTCGAGGGTGGCGCACTGGACGCGCTCGACGTCCTGCTGCGGCTGGTGCGGACGCTGGAGCGGCACGAGCGGGTGCTGGCCGAGGCAATGCCCCCCGCCCAGTGGCGCGAGCGCCTGCTCGGCCTGCTCGACGCACTGCTGCCGGCAACGCCGGCCAACCCGGCCACCCAGCGCGCACTCGAACGGCTGCGCCAGCTGGTCGGTGCGTTCGCCGACAGCGCCGCAGCCGCCGCCTTCGACGCGCCGCTTGCGCCCGAGGTCGTGCGCGCGCACTTCGCCACCGTGCTCGGCGAGGCCGACACCCGCGCGCCGTTGCTGACCGGTGGCATCAGCTTCGGCCGGATGGTGCCGCTGCGGCTCCTGCCTTTCCGCGCAATCTGCGTGCTGGGCCTCAACGATGGCGACTATCCGCGGCGCGACACCGCCGCCGGGCTCAACCGGCTGACCGCTGAACTCGGCAGCCCCCGCCGGCGCCCGGGCGACCGCTCGCTGCGCGAGGACGACCGCTTCCTGTTCCTGCAGTTGCTGGCGTCGGCAAGCGACGTGTTCTACCTGAGCTTCCTGGGCGCCGACGCGCGCGACGGCAGCCCGCGCGAGCCGTCGGTACTGGTGGCCGAATTGCTCGATGCCGCGGCCGACCAGCATGTCGATGCGGCGGCCGCGCGCCGGGAGCTGGTGGTGCACCACCCGTTGCAGCCGTTCGCGCCCACCGCGTTCGGTGCGGCCGGACGCGGCGGGACCGAGCCGCGGCGCTTCAGTTTCCGCGCGGAGTGGCACCCGGCCGCGGGGCGCCGCGGCGACCAGCGCGAGCCGGTGCCGGCCTGGAGCACCGGACCGCTGGCCGCAAGGCCCGCCGATGACGAACCGGAGGTCGTGACGATCGCCGAGCTGCGCCGCTTCCTGCGCGATCCGGCCGGTGAGTATCTGCGGCACCGGCTCGGGCTGCGGCTGCCGGAGGAGGTCGCGTCGGTCGAGGATGTCGAACCGCTGCTGCTGCCGGCGCGCGGGCTCGACAAGCATCACCTGCAGACCGCGGTGCTGGAAGCGGTGATCGCCGATGACACCGGCGGCCTGCACGAGCGCCTGCGCGCGCGCGGCCTGCTGCCCCACGGGCCGTTGGCGGCGACCCAGCTGGACGCGCTCGTGGGTGAAACTCGCGCCTACGCAGGGTTGTTCAACGACTGGCGCAATGGCCGCCAGCCCGCGTCGCTCCCGGTCGACGTCGGCATCGACCTGCCGGGCGGCGCGGTGCACGTGCGCGGCCGCATCGAGGACGACTACGGCGATGCGCTCGCACGCGTGCGCGTGGGGTCGCCCAACGGCCCCTCGACGGTCCGCGATGGCCTCGACTGGCTGCTCACCTGCGCCAGCGACACCCCGCGCGCGCTGGTGCAGTTCCACGACAGCGGCAAAGGGCCGGCGTTGCACGAACGCGCGCCACTGGCCCCGGCCGCGGCGCGAGACGCGTTGCGCGTGTTGCTGGAGCTGCGGGCGAAGGGCCTGGCCGAACCGTTGCCCTGGGGGCCGTACACCGGCTGGACCTACTACAACGAAGACCGCCCCGACGTGGCGCTGAAGAAGGCGCGCGAGCGCTGGGAAGGCGGTCACCAGCAATGGGGCGAAGGCAGCGCCGAGGCGTTCCGGCTGACCCTGCGCGGCCGTGTGCTGTTCGATGACGCGGTGATGTTCCGGCGCTTCGAGGACATCAATGCGCGCATCTTCCGCGCGCTGGTCGATGGCGTCGCGTTCGAGGGCTACGTCGACGACGGCCCGGCTACCGGTCCCCGCGAGGCCACCGCATGAATGCGCCCGACCTGCTCGCACCCGCCCTCGATCCCTACCTGGACCTGCCGCTGGAAGGCGTCCGCCTGATCGAGGCCAGTGCCGGTACCGGCAAGACCTTCACCCTCGCCACCCTGGTCACCCGGTTGGTGGTCGAGCGTGGGCTGCGCATCGGCGAGGTGCTGGCGGTGACCTTCACCGAGGCCGCCACCCAGGAGCTGCGCAGCCGCATCCGGGAACGGCTGGAACTGGCCGCCCGGGTGGTGAACCAGGCGGCCGACGATGACGTCGATGCCGCCGCGGCACTGAGCCGGACGATCGTCGAGCGACACCTGGCCGAAGGTCACGAGACCCGCGCGCAACTCGCTCGGCGCCTGCGGCAGGCGGTATGGGAAGTCGACCTCGCGGCGATCTTCACCATCCATGGGTTCTGCGCGCGGGTGCTGCGCGAACATGCGCTCGAGAGCGACCACGGTTTCGAGGCCCGGACCCTGCTCACCAGCGACGCCGCGCTGCGCGAGGAACTGGCCGCCGACCTCTGGCGCACGGCCGCCGCCAACGCCGACGACGCGCCCTTGCTGGCGCGCCTGTGGTCGACGCCGGAGCAGTTGCAGGACGACCTTCGCGCACTGCTGTCGCATGATCCGTTGCTGCCCGGGCCCGGGCCAACCGGCGATGACAACCCCTTGCCGGCGCTCATCGAAGCGGCCGGGGTGCTGCGCGAGGCGTTTGGCAGTGGGGGTGGCGAACTGCGCGAGGCCCTCGACGCGGCGGTCGCGGCCAGGTTCATCAACGCCGGCATGTACAAGGCCGAGACGCTCGACGTTTGCTGGCGCATCCTGCAGCAATGGTGTGATCGTGCCGACCCGACCCTCGCGCTGGACGACAAGGTGACCCGCCTGGGTACGCGGACGCTGCTCCAGAAGACCAACAAGGGCGGTCAGGGCCGCACGCCGCAGGCATCGCTGTGCGACGCGGTCGATGCGTTCCTCGATGCCCGCGCCCGCTACGACGGCTGGCTCGAAGCCCGCAGCATCGCGTTCCTCCACCGCATCCGCGCCGAAGCGCGCGCGCGGCTGGCGGAACTCAAGCGCTCGCGCCGGCTGCAAACCTACGACGACCTGATCGATGGCGTCGCCAACGCGCTGGACGACGCCGACCGTGGTCGCGCGGATGCGCTCGTCGCGGCCTTGCGAAAGCAGTACCGCATCGCGCTGGTCGACGAGTTCCAGGACACCGACCCGCGGCAGTGGTCGATCTTCCGTCGGGTGTTCGGTAACGGCGGCGGTGCCGATGACGCGACGGCGGAGCTGCCCGCCAATCCGCCCGCGCTGTTCCTGATCGGCGACCCCAAGCAGGCGATCTACGGTTTCCGCGGTGGCGACGTGCACACCTACCTGGAGGCCGCCGCCGCGGCCGAGCCGGCCCCGCCGCTCGACCACAACTTCCGCTCGCGGCCGGGGCTGCTCCGCGCCATCGCCACGCTGTATGGCGGGGTCGCCCCGACGGACCCGACGGACCCGACGGACCCGACGGACCGGGCAACCGACGCCACCGCGGCGCCGTCGCCGTTCGTCGATCCGCGCATCCGCTTCATGCCGGTGCAGCCGGGCGGCCGTCGACGCGACGGGGACTTCATGCGTGGCGGACACCCCGCCCCCGCACTGGTGGTCCGCTCGATCGTCGACCCGGACGCGCCGCCGTCGGACGCCATCCTGGCCGACCGCTCGCGCGAGCTCGCCACGCTGGCCTGTGTCGGCGAGATCCACGCGCTGCTGCGCGAGGCCCGCGCCGGCACCACGACCATCGACGGCCGGCCGGTCGTCGCCGGCGACATCGCCGTACTCGTGCGCAGCCATCGGGAGGCGACCCGGATGCAGCTCGCGCTGGTTGCCGCCGGCGTCCCCGCGGTGGCAGCCGGCAACCAGAGCCTGTTCGTGACCGACGAGGCGCTCGAGCTGCTTGCGGTATTCGAGGCGCTGTTGCACCCGGCCGACGACAGCAGGCTGCGTGCCGCGCTCGCGACCGTGCTGCTCGGTTTCGATGCGGCGCGGATCGCAGCGCTCGATGACGACGGCGCCACCCATGCCCGGCTCCAGCAACAGGCGCAGGATTGGCGCGAGCGCTGGCAGCGCAGCGGTCCATTCGCCCTTGTCGCCGACCTGTGCGCGGCGGCGGCCGAGCGCCTGCTCGGCCTGCTCGATGGCGAGCGCCGGCTGACCAACCTGCTGCAACTGGGTGAGCTGATGCAGGACGCGCAGGCGCGCACGCCGGGCCTGCATGGCCAGCTCGACTGGTTGCGCGTGGCGATCGCCGAGGCCGACCGGGATGACGAAACCCAGCTGCTGCGGCTCGAGTCCGACGCGCACCGCGTGCAGATCGTGACCCTGCACAAGAGCAAGGGGCTTGAGTACCCGCTGGTCTTCCTGCCGTTCGTCGGCATCGGTGGCAACGGGCGCAACGATGCCCGTCACCACGCCGTCCACGACGGCGATCGTCGCGTGCTGCACTGGAAGATCGACAAGGCATCGCAGGCGTGGAAAGACGCGTGCGCGCGCCACGCGGAGGAGGAGCAGGGCGAGGATGCGCGCCTGCTCTACGTGGGCCTGACCCGCGCGCGCCACGCGTTGTGGCTGGCCACCGGTGCGTTCTCCAACCATCAGCGCACCCGCATCGCGCCGCTGCTGGATGGGCTTTCGCGCGCACCGGACGATGACGCGATCGCCATCGACGACAGCCCGGTCGGTCCACTGCCTACACCGCTGCCGCCGCTGCACGAGGACGCCGTCCCGCCCGCCCGCGTCGCCCAACGCGCGATCGCGCGCGACTGGTGGGTCTACAGCTTCACCCAGCTGGCGCGCGCCGACGCGGGCGAGGGCACCACCCCGCTTGCCTCCGCCACCCGTGCCGAGCAGGGCGCCGACGACGAAACGCTCGGCGACGACCCCACGCCCATGTCGCCCGCGGACGCGGCAACCGAGGGCCGCGTCGACGATCCGCGCGACCCGTTCGACCCGCGCTTCGCCGGCAGCCGTTTCGGCAACGTGCTGCACGACGCGCTTGAACACGTCACCTTCGACGCGTGGCGCGACTGGCGCGATGGCGACACGCCGCCACCGGGCGAGGACGCGCCACTGCGCACCGCGCTGCGGGCGGGGGGTTACCCGGACGCCGACCTCGATGACGGCGTGGCGCTGTTGGCCGGGCTGGTCGGCCACACCCTGGTCGCGCCGCTGCCCGAGGGTGGCCGGTTGTGCGACCTGGCCGCCGAGGCGCGCCGCGCCGAGATGGAATTCCACTTCGCGCTGGCGCCGACCCGGGTCGACGCGCTGATCGCCCTGCTGCACCGCCACGGCGTGCTCGCCGCACGCCATGCGTTCGGTGCGCGCCAGCGGCTGGAAGGCCTGATGACCGGCAAGATCGACCTGACCTACACCGCCGCCGGCCGCTGGTACGTGCTCGACTACAAGTCCAACCGGTTGCCCGGCTACGACGCCGCCAGCCTCGACGCGGCAATGGCGCACAGCGAGTACGACCTGCAGGCGCTGCTGTACACCCTCGCGCTGCACCGCTGGCTGCGGTTCCGGATCGGCAGCGGCTACGACTACGCGCGCGACTTTGGCGGTGTGCGCTACGTCTTCAGCCGTGGGCTCGCGCCGGACGGCCGCGAAGGCATCCACGCGCACCGGCCGGAACCGGCGCTGGTGCACGCGCTCGACGCGCTGTTCGCCGGGGACGCCGCATGAGCCTGCTCGACACGCTGGTCCGCGGCGGCCACCTGCGGATGCTGGACCGGGAGTTCGCCGCCACCCTGCGCCGGCTCGACCCCGCGACTCCGGAGCTGGTCCTGGCCGGTGCCGCACTGGCCTCGCTGGCGGTGTCGCACGGTCACGCGGGGTTCGACCCGGCAAAGCCGAAGGGCCTGCTGGAAGACGGGCCGGAATGGCCTGACGCCTCCCGCTGGACCACCGTGCTGGCGGAGTCGCAGTGGGTCGCGACCGATTCCAGCGGCCACGCCGCCCGGCGCCCGCTCGTACTGGAGCACGGCCTGCTTTACCTGCGCCGCTACCGCGAGTACGAGCACCGGCTTGCCAGCCGCCTTCGCGCGCTCGCCGAGCGCCGCCCCCACACCGCTGGCCTCGCCGATGCAGCGGAACTGGACGCGGTGCGCGACGCCCTGTTCCCGCCGGGCGACGCCGACCCGTTGCAGGCCCGCGCTGCCACGCTCGCCCTGCAACGCACGCTGCTGCTGGTGACAGGCGGGCCGGGCACCGGCAAGACCACCACGATCGCGCGGATGCTCGTACTGCTGCTCGCCCAGGCGCGCCTGGCCGGGCATGCCGCGCCGCGGATCGCGCTGGCCGCGCCAACCGGTCGTGCCGCCGAGCGCATGGCCGAAAGCCTGCAGGCCGCGATCACCCGCATGGCCAGCATCGAAGGCTTCGATCCGGCCTGGCTGGACGGACTGCCCGACCACGCCACCACCCTGCACCGCCTGCTCGGCACCATCCCGGGCAGCCCTCGGTTCCGCCACGACGCCGACAACCCGTTGCTGCACGACGTGGTGGTGGTCGACGAGGCCTCGATGGTCGACCTGCCGTTGATGTGCAAGCTTGCCGAAGCGGTGCCCGATGGCGCGCGCCTGGTGCTTCTCGGCGACCCCGACCAGCTGCCGTCGGTCGAGGCGGGCGACGTGCTGGCCTCCATCTGTGCCGCCGCCGACCCCGATGGCGCCGCGGCGCCGAACGGGCGCGCCGGGCTTGGCGACAGCGGCCATCCGCCGGCGGTGGGCGAGACCCGCGACCTGTTCGCGCCCGCGCCGTTGGTCGCGCCGGTCGCCGCCCCCGAGGGAACCTCCTTCCTGCAGGGTCACCGCGTGCACCTGCAGCGCGGGTACCGCCAATCGGCCGATTTCGGGCTGGCGCCGCTGGCCGCGGCCGTGCGCGATGGCGACGCCGATCGCGCAATCGCGCTGCTGCGCGGCCACACCCTGGCCGGCGTGCACTTCCACGAGGACGCCATCGATCCGATCGCGGCCGGCGCCAGCACGTTGTTGCCGCACTGGCGCGCGCTGGCCGGCGCGTCCGACCCGGCGACGGCGCTCGCCGAGGCCGCCCACCTGCGCCTGCTGACCGCGGTACGCGGCGGGTCGCAGGGCACCCGCACCCTCAACACGCGTATCGAAGAGGCGCTGGTCGGGCCGCGGCCGCCGACGCACTTCCACGGTCGGCTGCTGCTGGTCACCGAGAACAGTTACCGCCACCGGCTGTTCAACGGCGATATCGGCATCTGCCTGCGCGACGACCGCGGCACCCTGGTGGCCTGGTTCCCCGACACCGCCACGGAGGCCGGCACGCGGGCCTTCCACCCCGCCGCCCTGCCCGCGCACGAAAGCGCGTTCGCGATGACCGTGCACAAGGCCCAGGGTTCAGAGTTCGACACCGTCTGGCTGCAGTTGCCGCGGCAGGACAACCGGGTGCTTTCGCGCGAGCTGGTCTACACCGCTTTGACCCGCGCCCGCCGCGGGCTGCACCTGTGTGCCAGCGAGGATGTGTTGCGCGCGGCACTGGCGCGTCGTTCCGAACGGGTGTCGGGGTTGCTCCGACGGTTGCGGCCCGACGCGGCGGAGGCGGGCCACTGAGCTAGACTCGTCGGGTTCCCGGGGGGGATTCACGTGATCGGATGTCACTGGCGGGCCGCACTTTCGGCGGTGCTCGCGCTCTGGTTGGGAGTGGCCGCGGCTGCAGGTGCGCACGCACTGCGGGTCGAGCTGCTGCTGGCCGACGGTGACGCCGCCGGCCCACCCGCATCCGCGCCGGTGGTGGCGCAGGCCGAGGCGCTCGACGACGGCGTCGCACGGTTGCCGTTGCCGCCCGGCGAAGGCCATTACTGGCTGCGGATCAGCGGCGGCGATCTCGTACTGCCCACCGCCCGCCCCTGGCTGGTGCTGGACGGCATCGGCGGACTCGCACCGGTCCTGTTCCATCCGCCCGGTGCAGCGCCGCTACAGGTCGACAACGTATTGGCCGGTGGCGAGCCGCTGGTGCGTCGCGGCTGGGCCCTGCCGTTGCCGCACGGTTGGCCGGGCGACGACATCGCCTACCTGCGCGTGCCCGGCGCGAGTTCCGGCCCGGTGCTGCTACGGCTCGCCACCGGTCCCGAGCTCGCGCTCGAACAGCGCCGCGGGGCGCGCCGCGTCGCCGCGGCGTTCACCGTGCTGGTGCTGGGGGCCTGTGTCGCATTCGCGTTGTGGCTGCTGTTCCGAGATCTGCTGTACCTGTGCCACGGCGGGTATCTCGCCGGAGTCGCCGTGTTCGCGGTGCTCGACAGCGGGGATGCCGGCGAGATCTTCGGCATGGGCTGGATTGCGGCCGGCGGTGCCACCGCGGCGTGGACGTTCGCGGCGCTCGCAGTGGTCTCGCAGTTCGTTTTCACCCTGCGCTTCCTCGAGCTCGACCGGATCGCGCCACGCGCGGCGCTGGCGGTACGCGGACTGGCGTGGCTGCAGGTCGCGATGCTGGCGGTGCTGTGGCTGGGGCGTGCGCGTGTCCACGAGGCCTACCACCTGAGCCAGCACGTGCTGCTGTTGTTCGCGGCACCGGCGATGCTGCTGCTGGCGATGCTCGCGCGGCGCCGCGGCGTCGGCCACGCCGGAATCTACCTGCTCGCCTGGGCACCGCTGCTGCTGCTGGTGGCGGCCTCGTCGATCGACCAGCTCGGACTCGCACGATTGCCGTGGACGCAGGACCTACTTGCACCGACCGCGGTGGTCGAATCGCTGCTGCTGGCCGGCGCACTGGTGCACCGCGCACTGGCGCGCCACCGACTCGCGATCGGCGACGACGCCAGCCTTGCGCGCGATCCGCTCACCGGCGCGCTCGATGGCGCTGCGCTGAAGCACAAGCTCGATGCGTGGCACCTGCGCGCCAGCTTCGGGCGCAACCGCTACGGCCTGTTGCTGTTCGAACTGGCCGGACATTCCGCGTTCGTCACCGCACACGGCACCGCGGCCGGCGACGCGCTGCTGCAACAGGCGCTCTCGCGCACGCGCGCACTGCTGCGCGCCGACGACAGCATCGCGCGGGTCGAAGGCGCGCGGTTCGCGGTGATCAGCGAGTGCCGCCGTCCCGATTGCGAGCAGCTGCTCGAGCGCATCCGTGCCGGACTCGCCGAACCCTTCAGGGTCGATGGACGCGATGTCGTCGTCGATGTCTGCATCGGGCTGGCGATGTCGCGACGCGGGGAGAACGCGGACGGCCTGTTCGCACGCGCCGGCACGGCGTTGCACCACGACCGCGAGCGCCGCGAGTTGCAGGCCCTGTTCACCGCCGCCGCGCAGCCGCCCCTGGTCGACGCCTGACGCTGACGTCGCGTGCACGATGCTGAAGCGCGCGCATTGCGCGGCGCTTCTTTCACCCCGGATGAACCCCTCCGCGCCTAGCTTGGATGCAACCGGCGCAGGACAACCGTGCCGGCTCCCCCACGTACAACGGAGCGCGATCATGAGTGACGTAAAAAAGGACCACAGCATTGGTGCAGGCACGGGCGCAGTTGCCGGAGCGGTGACGGGCGCGGCCGTCGGTTCGGTTGCCGGCCCGGTGGGCAGCGCGGTTGGCGCCGTCGCCGGTGGCGTGCTCGGCGCCAAGGCGGGTGACTCGATCGCCGAAGCCGTCAACCCGACCGAGTACCGCAAGCACTTCGAGACCGAGTACCGCAACCGTCCGTACTACTCGGCCGACCGCGAGTGGAACGACTACGAGCCGGCCTACCAGTACGGCTACGACACCTACGGCCAGTACCGCGGCCAGCGCTTCGAGGATGCCGAGTCGACGCTGGAGCGCAATTGGAACGACACCCGCGGCGATTCGCGACTGGAGTGGAACGATGCACGCCACGCGGTGCGTGACGGCTGGCACCACATCGAGCGCGCGATGCCGGGCGACGCAGACCGCGACGGTCGCTGAGCCAAGTTACGGCACAACAACAACAAACAAGAACAACACGCAGTTGGTTCTGGACGGGGTCGCCTGGCGGCCCCGTCTTTTTGTGGGCGGATGCCGCCGCTTCGCGGCCATGGTGGGCGCGCGGTAGCATGGGCGGTCCCCACGCAACAAAGCCCAGCGCCATGTCCGATCCCACCCGTCCTTCCCGCGACGAAGCCGAGGCCGCCGTCCGCACCCTGCTGCGCTGGGCCGGCGAGAACCCCGACCGCGAAGGCCTTGTCGACACCCCCAAGCGGGTGGCCAAGGCCTACCAGGACTGGTTCAGCGGCTACGCGCTCGATCCCGATGATTACCTCGCGCGCACGTTCGAGGAAGTGTGTGGCTACGACGAGCTGATCGTGCTGCGCGACATCGAGTTCGAGAGCCATTGCGAGCACCACATGGCGCCGATCATCGGCAAGGCGCACATCGGCTACCTGCCCGACGGGAAGGTGGTGGGCATCAGCAAGCTCGCCCGCGTGGTCGACGCCTATGCGCGTCGGTTCCAGGTGCAGGAGAAGATGACCTCGCAGATCGCCGACTGCATCCAGCGCGTGCTCCAGCCGCGCGGCGTCGGGGTCGTCATCGAGGGTGCGCACGAATGCATGACCACCCGCGGCGTGCACAAGCGCGGGGTCAGCATGATCACCTCGAAGATGCTCGGCGGCTTTCGCGACGATGCCCGCACGCGCGCCGAGTTCCTGCAGTTCATCGACGTCGGCCCGGGGCGCTGAGCGCCCCGCGCGTCACCGCTCCAGGATAGCGACCACGCCCATCCCGCCGGCGGTGCAGATCGACACCAGGCACCGGCCGCCGCCGCGCGCGGCCAGTTCCTTGGCGGCGGTGGCGACGATACGGGCGCCGGTCGCCGCGAACGGATGCCCGGTCGCGAGCGACGAGCCGTTGGGGTTGATCCGGTCCGGGTCGATCCGGCCCAGTGGCGCATCCAGGCCGAGCCGGGTCCGGCAGTACTCCTCGCTCTCCCACGCGCGCAGCGTGCACAGTACCTGCGCCGCGAACGCCTCGTGGATCTCGTAGAAGTCGAAGTCCTGCAGGGTCAGGCCGTTGCGCGCCAGCATCTGCGGTACCGCAACGGTCGGCGCCATCAGCAGCCCCTCGCCATGGACGAAGTCGACCGCCGCAACGTGCGCGTCGCGCAGGTAGCACAGTACCTCGTGGCCATGCGCCGCGGCCCACTCGTCGGACGCCAGCAGGCAGGCCGCGGCGCCGTCGGTGAGCGGGGTCGAGTTGGCCGCAGTCAGCGTGCCGCGGCCGGAGGTGCGGTCGAACGCCGGCTTCAGCGTCGCCAGCTTCTCCAGCGAGCTGTCGGGACGCAGGTTGTTATCGCGCGAGACGCCGCGGAAGCTCACCACCAGGTCGTCGAAGAATCCGCGCTCGTAGGCGGCGGCCAGCTTCAGGTGCGACGACAACGCCCACTCGTCCTGCGAATCGCGGCCGATATTCCACTGCTTGGCCATGTCCTCGCAGTGCTCGCCCATCGACTTGCCGGTGCGCGGCTCGGCCACGCCCGGGAAATCGGGCTTGAGCTCGCCCAGCGAGAACCCGCGGAACTCGCCCAGCTTGCCCTTGAAGTCCTTCGCCGCATTGGCCGCCAGCAACCGGCGACGAAGCGCCTTGCCGTAGACGATCGGCACGTCGGAGGTGGAATCCGACCCGCCGCCGATGCCGGCCTCGATCTGGCCGGTTGCGATCTTGTTGCCGACCGTGATCAGCGAGTCCAGCGAGGTGCCGCAGGCACGCTGCAGGGTGATACCCGGGGTCAGCGGCGACAGCCCCGACGACAGCGCGGCCTCGCGGCCCAGGTTCCAGTCGGAGGAATGCTTGATCACCGCGCCCATCGCGACCTCGCCGAGCACCTGCCCGTGCAGGCTGAACTTCTCGACCAGCGCGCCGAGCGTGCGCACCGACATCCCCAGGTTGCCGACGTCCGCATACGCGGTGTTCTGGCGACAGAACGGGATTCGCACTCCGCCGAGCACGGCAACGGGACGGACAGGACGCATCGGATCACCTTCTGGAAGGCGCTGCGATGGCGCAGCGCGGGGCTTGCGGGACCGGCCCGCAAGCAGGTGCGGGCATAATGGGCGAGTGTAGCGCCGGGGCCGTGGCGCGACCAAACGCCAGCGTATTTTCATTAAGGGACGCGATGAGCCAGACCCCGCAATTGCACGTGCTCGGCGCGCTCGCGCTGGAACTGACCGGCGCCGCACCGGTTGCCCGCGACGCGCTGGCGCAGCCCGAGGTCGGCGCGCTGGCCGCGCTGGTCGCGCGCGACCTGGCCAAGTTCGCGCCCGAAGCGGCGCAACTGGAACTGGTCACCGTCGGCGCCCACTACGACCCGGTCGAGCTGTTGCGCCCGGGCTGGCCGCTGCATCGTGAGCTCGACCAACTGGCCGCTCGTGCGCCGCGCGCCGGGGTCGCCCGCGACGAGGGTCGCGTGATCGCGTTCGGTGCCCATGACGAGCGCCTGCCCGGCGCGCTGGCGCCGTCGCCCGACTACGCCGGCGGGCCGCTTCGGCTGATGCCGTTCGTGCTCGGCGGACCGGCCGACGTGGTGTCGATCGTCGGCGACGCCTTCGAACGCGACCTCATCGAGCTTGGCATGGCTGGCGCCGACACCGCGCTGGCCGCGCAGGAGGCCTTCGGCCTGCAGGTCGAACATGCCCGCTACCTCACCGTGCACGACCTTGCCGCGATGACCGCGATGCAGTACGAGCACGCCGGCCTGGCCGCGTTGTGGCCGCTGCTGGAAACCGCGCTGCTGCAACCCGAAGGCGAGGCATGGCTCGACCAGCTCCCCGAGCCGCTGATCCACTACACCGAGGGCGAAGCGCGCATCGCGCTGTTCTCGCCCAACGCCTGGCAGCAGCGCTACGCCGCCGAGGTACAGGGCGAGGCCGACGACGCCACCCGCGACCGCCTGCAGCGCCGCCACCAGTTGTTCGAGGCGCGCCAGCGACAGATTGCCGCGGTACTCGGCGCGCACGGCGTACCGGTCAATTTCGTGCACTGCGAGCGCGACGCGGACTGCCGCAACGCCCTGAGCTGAGGCAGCTGTGCCGCTTCGGCGCTTCCGCGCATCCCGGTAGGAGCGACGTAAGTCGCGACCGCGGCTGGAACGATCGAAACCGCGGGTCGCTCGGCCGGAAAGTGGCGACCAGCAATCAGCAACCCTGAACCGAACCGACCGCTGACCGGTAACCGATAACCGGTAATCGCTTCGCGACTTACGTCGCTCCTACGCGTCGCCCTGCGGGGCGGCGGCCGGGCGGTCCACGGCGTGCTCGAGGATCCGGTAGCCGGCATCAACCATCCCGAGCGTGCGATAGGTCGCCTGCGCCGCCGCGTTGTCGCGCTCGGCGTACAGCCGCAGCCCGACCACGCCGTCGGTCGCCTGCGCCTGCGCCGCGACATGCCGGTACAGCGCCGCGAACACGCCCCGGCGACGGTGTGCTGGCTCGACATAGACGCTCTGGATCCACCACCACTCGCCGTTGCGCCAGTCGCTCCATTCGCGCGTCAACATGAGCGTGCCGACCGGCAACGCGAGGGTCTCGCGGCCGGCGGCGAGCGCTTCATCCATCGCGACGAAATAGCGCGCCCGGGCCGGGTCGGCGATGCCGGCGGCGACCCCGGCCAGCACGGTGGCCGGATCGAGCCGTTTGTGCTCTGTCTCCAACGCCATCGCCGACGCCCAGCGCGCCAGCAGCGCGGCGTCGTCGGCGGTGGCCTCGCGGATCCGGCAGGTCATCGCGTCAACGGAACCGGGGCGCGAGGAGGGGAGGCCGGATCAGCCGCCACGGATCACGCCGCAGGCCACGCGCGCGCCGGCGTTTCCGGAGGGCTGGCTGGTGTAGTCGTCCGCGGCCGCGTGCACGACCACCGCGCGGCCGACGCCGTCGTTGGCCGCGCCACCGCCAAGCACCACGCCCTGCGCGTGCACGTCGACCTTGGCCACACCCTCGGCATTGGCGACGATGTTGTTCATGTCGCCGGCGTGGTGGGTCGGGGTGCCGACCTTGCCGTGCGGCTCCCCGGTGGGGTTGAAGTGGCCGCCGGCGCTGCTCGCGTCGGCCGCGCTGCAATCACCCTTCTCGTGGATGTGGATCGCGTGGGTGCTGCCGGGGGTCAGGCCGCCGACCTCGCCGGTCAGGTGGACGCCGTCGGCCATCGGCATCAGCCGCAGCGTGCCGCTGACCAGGCTGCCGGACGCGGCGGCGAGGTTCACCGAAGCCGACGACAGGGTCGACGTGGTGGCCAGCTCCATCGAGCTGGAGGCGATCACTTCCGGCTGCGGCGAGGTCGCGCAGGCGGCGAGGGCGAGTGCGCTGGCGCCGGCGAACAGGGCGGTCTTCATGGGGGATCTCCTTGGAGGCGGAAGGTGAGGGCCGGGACCGTAGCCGAGCCCGGGTTCAGCGGGGGTGAACCGGGCTCAGGCCCGCGGCTTGAGCTTGCGGGTGAGCGTGTTGCGACCGACGCCGAGCCGGGCCGCCGCCTCGGCACGGCGCCCGCCGGTATGCGCCAGCGCGGCCTGCAGCAGCACTTCGTCGAAGCGGGCGTGCGCCCGCGCGTGGATGTCGCTGGCGCCGGCCTCGAGCTCGCGCCGGGCCCAGGCGGCCAGCGCGGTATCCCAGCCATCGGCCGTGCCGGCGCCCGCGGTCGGTTGCGCCCGTGCCCCGACACCGAGCGCGCGCTCTACGTCGTCGACCGTCACCGTCTCGGTCGGGGCGAGTGCGGCCAGTCGCCAGCACACGTTCTCCAGCTCGCGCACGTTGCCGGGCCAGTCGTGCGCCAGCAACCGCCGGGTCGCCGCCGGCGCCAGCCGTCGCGGCGGTGCACCGACCCGCTGCGCGGCCACCGCGAGGAAGCGTTCGGCCAGCAGCGGCACGTCGTCGATGCGCTCGCGCAGCGGCGGCAGCCGCAGACGCACCACGTCGAGCCGGTGCAGCAGGTCCGCACGGAAACGCCCGTCTGCCACGCGCGCTTCGAGCTCCTGGTGGGTGGCGGCGATGACACGGACGTCGACCCGCACGAGCTCGCGGCCACCGACGCGGAAGAACTCGCCTTCGGCCAGCACCCGCAGCAGCCGGGTCTGCAGCGGCAACGGCATGTCGCCGATCTCGTCAAGGAACAGGGTGCCGCCGTCGGCCTGCTCGAAGCGGCCGATGTGGCGGCGGGTGGCGCCAGTGAACGCCCCGGCCTCGTGGCCGAACAGCTCGCTCTCCAGCAGTTCGGCCGGGATCGCCGCGGTATTGAGCGCCACGAACGCCCGCGCCGCGCGCGGTGACTCGCGGTGCAGCGCGCGGGCGACCAGTTCCTTGCCGGTGCCGGTCTCGCCGGTGATGAGGACCGACAGCGGCGCCTGCGCGAGCCGGCCGATCGCGCGGTACAGCGCGCGCATCGGCGCGGAGTCGCCGACCAGCAGTGGGGTGCTGTCGGCGACGGCGTCCGCTGGATGGTCAACGTCATCGTCGACATCGGCGCGCGCCGCCAGCGTGCGCTCCGCCAGCGCGACGGCCTCGTCGAGGTCGAACGGCTTGGACAGGAACTCGCGCGCGCCACCCCGGAACGCGCCCGCGGTGCTGGCCACGTCGGTGTAGGCGCTCATCACCACCACCGGCAACCCGGGGGCGCGCGTGCGCAACTTGTCGAGCAGGACCAGGCCGTCGTCGCCGGGCATGCGCACGTCGGTGAACAGCAGGTCGGGCACGGGGAGGTCCGCGGTCGGCTGCGCCAGCGCGGCCAGCGCCGGCGCCGCGCCCTCGAACTCGGTGACGAGGTGGCCGGCCTCGCGCAGCGCGGCCGCCAGTACGAAACGCACGCTGCGGTCGTCGTCCACCACCCAGATGCGTGCACTCATTCGGGATCCTCGGGTTCGACCATGGGGAGCAGCAGGGTGAACACGGTGTGCCCCGGGCGCGAGCGCCACGCCAGCGAGCCGCGGTGCTCGCGCGCGACCTGCTGGGCCAGCGCCAGGCCCAGCCCGCTGCCCTCGGCGCGGCCCGAGACCAGCGGCAGGAAGATCTGCTCGGCCAGCGCCTCGGGGACCCCGTGGCCGTCGTCCACCACCTCCAGCCGCAGCGCGACCGGGTGCAGCGCGTCGCCGATGCGCAGCCCATGTTCGGCGCGCGTGCGCAGGGTGATGCTGCCTGCGCCGGCCTCGATCGCGTTGCGCACGAGGTTCCACAACGCTTGGGTCAGGCGATCGGCGTCGCCCTCGAACTCCGGCAGGCTGGGGTCGTAGTCGCGCAGCAATTTGACCGCCCAGCCGGCGTCGCTCTCGGCCAACCGCAGCACGCGCTCCAGCACGGCGTGGATGTTGAGCGCGCTGTGCGCGCGGGGCGGCGCGGGCGACAGCAACTGGTCGA
This sequence comes from Lysobacter luteus, assembly GCF_907164845.1. Lineage (NCBI taxonomy): Bacteria > Pseudomonadati > Pseudomonadota > Gammaproteobacteria > Lysobacterales > Lysobacteraceae > Novilysobacter > Novilysobacter luteus. Next base: position 2,735,305 of record NZ_OU015430.1, on the reverse strand, counting down.
GCAGCGCGGTGAGGCGGCCGACCTCGCCGTCGATCAGGCCGACCAGTTCGCGCGAGGCGTCGTCACCGACACGGCGACCCAGCAGCTGTGCCGCGCCCTTCACCCCCGCCAGCGGATTGCGCAGCTCGTGCGCCAGCCCCTTGAGCGAAGCGGCCAGCGCAGCCGGCAGCAGCAGGGCCGGGTCGTCCCCGGGGAACTCGTCGACTGGATGGGCCTCCACCAGCACGCCGTCGTCGCCGTGGGGACTGAGCCAGAGGTCGGCGAAATGCTCGTCGGCCTCGGGGTGGCGCAGTCTGACCCGGCGCAGGCGCAACGGCGCGCTGTCGGCGTGCAGGCGGGCGATCGCTTCGCGCAGTCGCTCGGGCTGCTCCGCGTCGAGCGACGCAAGCGGCCTCCCGACCACGCGGCGCACCCCGACCCCGAGCCATCGCGCAAACGCCTGGTTGCACCCGGCAATGGCGCCGTTGGCACCGGTCCACGCCAGCGGCGTAGTGAGGGCGTTGGCGTCGGGCGCGTCGGCGGGCATCGCACCATCTTAGTGCAGGCTGTTGACGTGGAGGCAGCGACGGACGGGTGCCAGCGGGTCGCGGCTGAAGCCGCTCCTACAGGGGGGCAAATGACAACGGCCCGGGGGGTACCGGGCCGTTGCGTGTGCGGTCAGTCGAACCGCCTCGACTAGATCGCGTAGTACATCTGGTACTCGAGCGGGTGGGTCGCGGCGCGGAACGCGGTGACTTCCTTCATCTTCAGGCCGATGTAGGCGTCGATGAAGTCGTCGGTGAACACGCCGCCGGCCTTGAGGAAGTCGCGGTCCTTGTCGAGGGCCTCCAGCGCCTGGTCGAGGCTGTGGCAGACCGTCGGGATGTTCTTCTCCTCCTCCGGCGGCAGGTCGTACAGGTCCTTGTCCGACGGCGCGCCCGGGTCGATCTGGTTCTTGATGCCGTCCAGGCCGGCCATCATCAAGGCGGCGAAGATCAGGTAGCCCGAGTTCATCGGATCCGGGAAGCGCATCTCGATGCGGCGCGCCTTCGGATTGGCGACGTACGGGATCCGGCACGACGCCGAGCGATTGGAGGCCGAGTACGCCAGCATCACCGGTGCTTCGAAGCCCGGCACCAGGCGCTTGTAGCTGTTGGTGGTCGAGTTGGTGAAGGCGTTGATCGCGCGGGCGTGCTTGAAGATGCCGCCGATGTACCACAGCGCCATCTGGCTCAGGCCACCGTAGCCGTCGCCGGAAAACAGGTTGGTGCCGCCCTTGGCCAGGCTCTGGTGCACGTGCATGCCGCTGCCGTTGTCGCCGACGAGGGGCTTGGGCATGAAGGTCGCGGTCTTGCCGTTGCGGTGGGCGACGTTCTTGATGACGTACTTCATCGTCAGCAGCTCATCGGCCTTCTTTGTCAGCGAGTTGAACTTGGTGCCGATCTCGCACTGGCCGGCGTTGGCGACCTCGTGGTGGTGCACCTCGACCTCGATGCCGAGCGAAGTCAGGGTCTTGCACATCTCGGCGCGGATGTCGTGCAGCGAGTCCAGCGGCGCAACCGGGAAGTAGCCGCCCTTCACGCCCGGACGGTAGCCGGTGTTGCCGCCCTCGTACTCGCGGCCGGAGTTCCACGCCGCCTCTTCGGAGTCGACGTGGAAGAAGGTGTGGCCCATCTCGTTGGCGTAGCGCACCGAATCGAAGATGAAGAACTCCGGCTCGGGGCCGAAGAACGCTTGGTCGGCGATGCCGCTGGACTTGAGGAACGCCTCGGCGCGCTTGGCGATGCCGCGCGGGTCGCGCGAGTAGGCCTGCATCGTCGCCGGGTCGAGGATGTCGCAGGTCAGCACCAGCGTCGGGTCGGCGGTGAACGGGTCGAGGAAGGCGGTGCTGGCGTCGGGCAGCAGCACCATGTCGGAGTCGTGGATGCCCTTCCAGCCATGGATCGAGGAGCCGTCGAACATCTTGCCGTCCTCGAACAGCGCGTCATCGACGATCGAGACGGGGTAGGTCACGTGGTGCTGCACGCCGCGCATGTCGGCAAAGCGCAGGTCGATGAACTCGACCTTGTGGTCCTTGATGGTTTTCTCGATGGATTCGATCGACATGGAAGGCTCCGGAAAGTGGCGGTGGCGAGTGGCGGGCTGTTGCAACCCTCTCAGTAACGCATCGTTCGTGCCAACCGGCGGGCGGACGCAAGTGATTGATCCGTAACGCCAGACCGCGTCCCGCGACCATCACACCGCACCACATCGGTGCGCGCTTCGCACCTCCGCCCACCTCTGGTGCGTCGGTGGCCGCGCTATCCTCGCGTCCTTCGTCCCGCGCCCGCCCCGCCCATGTCCGACCTGCTCGCCGCGCTGCTGCTCGGCATCCTCGAAGGCCTCACCGAGTTCCTGCCGGTCTCCAGCACGGGCCACCTGCTGATCGCCCAGCACTTCATCGGCGAGCAGCGGCCGGACCTGTTCAACATCGTCATCCAGGCCGGGGCGATCCTGGCGACCACGCTGGTGTTCCGGCATCGGTTGTGGGCGCTGGCCACCGGGCTGCGCGAACGCGCCAACCGCGACTACGCGATGAAGCTGGCAGTTGCCTTCGGCGTGACCGCGGCGGTCGGCCTGCCGGTGCGGCTGGCAGGCTGGGAGTTGCCGGAGACGGTCACCCCGATCGCGTGGGCACTGATCCTCGGTGGCGTCTGGATGGTGCTGGCCGAGCGGCTGGCGGCGCGACGCCCGGCGTCGACCCGCATCACCTGGACGGTGGCCGTGCTGGTCGGCCTGGCGCAGGTGGTGGCCGGGGTGTTCCCGGGCACCTCGCGGTCGGCCGCCGCGATCTTCATCGCGCTGCTGGCCGGCACCGGCCAGCGCTCGGCGGCGACCGAGTTCGTGTTCCTGGTCGGCATCCCGACGATGTTCGCCGCCAGCGGTTACGCGCTGCTGGAGCACTTCCTCGATGGCAACGCGGCGCCGGTCGCATGGGATGAGCTGGCGCTGGCGTTCGTCGCCGCGACGCTAACCGGCTTCGTCGCGGTGCGCTGGCTGCTGGGCTACATCAAGCAGCACAGCTACACGCCGTTCGCGGTGTACCGGATCGTGCTGGGCGTGGCGCTGCTCTTGTGGCTGCCGGTGGGGATGTAGTCGACGGCGCGTCAGAGCGCCGGCGCGGGACGGTCGGGATGCAGGCTGTAATGGCCCTGCACCAGGGCTTCGGCGAGGACGTGGCCGTGCATCGTGCGCAGGGCGTCGGCGGCGGTGAACCGGTCGGGCACGTCCAGCCGGTCGACGTCGAGCGCGAACAGGCGGAAGAAGTAGCGGTGTGGGCGCAGGTCGTTGGGCGGCGGGAACGGGCCGTCGTAGCCGAGCCAGTCACCGGCCAGCGCGTCGTCGCCGGCAAACCAGCCGGTGTAGTCGTTCAGTCCCTGCCGCGCACCGGCCGGGCCGGGTGGCGTGCGCTTGCCGTGCGCGGTGACGCCGTCGCTGCAGCTGCCGGCCTCGATCACGCGCAGGTCGGCGGGCAGGTCGACCATCGCCCAGTGGCAGAACTCGCTGCGTGGCTGGTCGACCGGGATCTCGACGCCCGCCTTGTTGACCAGCCCGGGGTCGGTCGGCGCATCGCTGTCGATGCACAGCAGGGCGAACGAGCGCGTGCCTGCCGGCACATCGTCCCAGGCCAGGTGCGGATTGCGGTTCCGGGCGAAGCCGACCTCGCCGGCGTCGCGTGCGCCGAGCGCGTATTCGGCCGGGATCGCGCCGCGGTGGTCGAAACTGTCGCTGTGGATGCGCATCTCGGGGCTCCGTCATGGCGGGGCCCCGAGTCTGCCAGACCGCATCAGGTGCTGGCGTAGCCCAGCCGGCGGGCGACGGGCCCGAGCACGGCGAACGCGTCGGCCAGCGACTCCGAGAATGCACGCCAGTGACCGGCAGGGAAACGGCTGCCGCCCAGTCGCGACGGCGGTACGCCCCGCAGGCCGATGCCAAGGGTGTCGGCCAGCGCCTGGGTGATCGCACCGGGGTCGTTGGCGATCTCGTCCATCCGGAGCAGGCGGTGGGGCAGCAGCTCGGCCTCGTGCAGGTCGGCCACCTGGCCAAGCACCCGTGCCAGCCAGCGCGCGCCGACCTCGGGGCTTTCCAGCGCGAACGGCGCGGGCGAGCCGAACGCGAGCCAGTCGAGCAGCATGTCGCGCGGGTCGCGGATGGCCACCAGCAGGGTTGCTTCCGGCAGGTGCGGGCGCAGCGCGCGCAACACCGCGTTGTCCCACCACAGCAGCCAGTCGAACACCTGGCCATCGGCAATGCCGCGGGCGGGCAGCGCGGCACGCCATTCGGCCACCAGCGCGGACGGGTCGGCACTGCCGTCGGCCAGCGCGGGCACGGTGGTGTAGCGCTGGAACAGGTCGTGTGGCGGGTTCGGGCCAAGACGGTCGGCGCGCAGCGGCGCGCCGTTGGCGTCGAGCACCGTCGCCAGCCGCTCGACCAGCGAGCCCGGTGCGCCCCACAGCAGCAGCACTGCCGGTGCGGGCTGCTCCAGCGTGGCCGGCTCCGGCCAGTCGCCATGCAGGTCGGAGACCGGCGGCAGCGGCAGGCGCTGGCCGACCACCTCGGCATGCAGCTCGGCCCAGGTCGCCGCAGCGGCGTCGGGCTGGCCGGCGCGGTCGAAGGTGCGACCGAGCAACTGGCGCAAGTTGCGTTTGGCCTGCTCGTCACCGGCGACGGCCAGCAGTCGCTCGACGTGGGCGATCGCCTCGTCGGGATCGCGCTTGAGCTTGGCGTCGACCAGCCGCAGCTCGGCCTGGGCGTGGCCGGGCGCGAGCGTGGTGATGCGCTGGGCGATCGCCTCGGCGGCGTCGTTGTCGCCGGCGACGTCGTGGATGGTCAGCTGCGCCTCGAGCGCCGGCACGAAGTCCGGCATCGCCGCCTGCCAGCGGGTGACCACCGCGCGCGCGCCGTCGCCGGCGAACTCCTCGAACAGCAGTCGTGTACGCCACAGGTCGGCCTGCTGCGGATGGCTGGCCAGCAGGCGATCGATCGTTGTGCGGGCCTCGTCGCTGGCGTTGAGCCGGCGCCAGGCCTCGGCCAGTGCAAGCAGGGTGCGGCGGTTGCGCGGTTCGGCTTCCAGCGAGGCGAGCAGCAGGTCCCGCGCACGCTCGTTGCGGCCGGCCTCCAGCTCCATTTCGCCGACCAGCCGGCGCAGACCGGGCGTGGCGCGGTCACCGTCGACGACCGACGCCAGCTCGTCGGCGGCATCGCCCGGGCGGCCCTGCCGGCGCAGCAGGTCGGCGACCAGCGCGCGCAGCGGCAGCGAGTCCGGCTGGGCCTCGCGCAGGCGGCGGAAGGCCTGCTCGGCGAACGCCAGGTGACCCTTGGCGAGATATGCGAAGCCAAGCGCGTGGCGCAGCGTCGGCTCGTCGGGATAACGCTCGGACGCGCGGCTGAGGATGGCGAGCGAGCGGTCGGCGTCGCCGCGGCGCAGCGCGATGGTGCCTTCCAGCGCGGCGATCTGCGGGTGCTCGGGCGCCAGCCGGGCGGCGGTGCGGGTCAGTCGCTCGGCCTCGTCGATCTCGCCGCGGCCGAGCGCAAGCTGGGCCTGGACGATGTAGGCCGGGAACTGGTTGGGGTCCAGCCCGATGCTCGTGGCCAGCGCGGCCTGGGCCTGGTCCAGCTGGCGGCTGCCCAGCAGCATGCCGGCGCGCTCCAGGTGCAGGTTGGCGTCGTCGGGTGCGATCGAGATCGCATGGTCGATGGTCGCCAGTGCGGTGGCCTCGTCGCCCGACAGGCGTTGCGCCGCGGCCAGCAACCGAAGCGCGGCCGGGTCCTGCGGCTGGGCGGCGACGGCCTCGCGCGCGGCGGCGAGCGCTTCGTCGGCGGCGCCGCGGCGGAGGGCGTCGATGATCGGTTCGTACATGCGGGAAACTCGTGCGGATTGGGCGACCGGGCATTGTAGCGGCGCCGTGGGCGCTGGCCCGGCGGCGAGACGCGAGGCGTGGCGCAGCAGCCACGTTGGGTATCATCGCGACGATGAATGCGCCCCCCTCCGCCGCCGCTCCCGCGCCCCGGTCCTCACCGCTGGCGCGTGGCCTGCGTTACCTGGTCCGGGTGCCGATGCTGCTGTGGCACGTGCTCATCGACCTGCCCCTGGTGCTGCTGCTGGTCACGCCGCTGACCAAGGACCTCATGGTCGGCGGGGAGACGCTCGAGCAACGCGTGATCCGAGGCTGGTCGAACGGGTTGATGCGGGTGTTCGGCTTCCGCATGCGGCGGGTCGGCACGCCGCTGCCCGGGGCGGCGATGTTCGTCGCCAACCACGTCAGCTGGATCGACATCACCGCGCTGCACAGCCAACGGATGATGGGCTTCGTGGCCAAGCGCGAGATCCGCAGCTGGCCGCTGGTGGGCTGGATGGCGACCCGCGCGCAGACGATCTTCCACTCGCGGGGGAGCACCGAATCGCTCGGCGGCGTGTTGCACGAGATGCTGGCGCGGCTGCGCAACGGCCAGGCCGTCGGGGTGTTCCCGGAGGGTGGGGCGCGCGGCGGTGGCGAGCTGGGTCCGTTCCATGCGCGGATCTTCCTGGCCGCGGTCGAGGCCGGCGTGCCGGTGCAGCCGGTCGCACTGTGTTACGGCGAGCACTGCTCGGCCCAGAAGGTGGTGGCGTTCCGCCCCGGCGAGAGCTTCGTCGGCAACTTCCTGCGTCTGCTCGGCGAGCCGGCGCGGGTCGGCTCGGTGCATTTCCTCGAGCCGATCCCGCCCGCCGAGATCGAAGGCCGCCGCCGCATCGCCGAGCTGGCGCGCCGCCGCATCGGCGAGGCGATGTCGGCCTGAGCCGCCGGCCGTGCAGACCGCCGCCGCCAACCCGGCGATCCTGACCTCGGCCGATTACCGGCCGCCGCGCTGGCTCTCCAACGCGCACCTGCAGACCGCGCTCGGCTCGAGCGGGTTGCGTCGGCGCCGTGGCGAGCGCGACCTGCTGGCGACCGGCGCAACCACCACCGAACACCTGGTCGACGGCGGCGACGGTATCCGCCTGCTTGGCCTGCACAGCGTCGCACCGGCGCTGGCGCCCGCCAGCGGGCCGCGTGGGCTGGCGCTACTGCTGCACGGCTGGGAAGGCAGCGTCGACTCGAGCTACATGCGCCTGACCGCCGCGCAACTGCTGTCGCGGGGGTTCGAGGTGTTCCGGCTCAACTTCCGCGACCACGGCGGCACGCACCACCTCAACGAGGAGATCTTCCACTCGTGCCGGATCGACGAGGTGGTGCATGCGGCATGCGACGTCGCCGCGCGCTTCGTCCCGCGCGGGTCGGGATTGCCGGTTGTCGTCGCGGGCTATTCGCTGGGCGGCAACTTCGCATTGCGGCTGGCCCTGCGCGCGCCGGCGGCCGGCCTGTCGCTGGCGCACGTGGCCGCGGTCTGCCCGGTGTTGGACCCGGCACGGACGATGGATGCGATGGAACGCGGCCTGCCGGTGTATGCCTGGCACTTCGAGCAGAAGTGGCGGCGCTCGCTGCAGCGCAAGCGGGCGCTGTTCCCGCAGTTGCATGACTTCGACGACCGCGTGCTGGGCCAGCGCATGCGCGCGCTGACCCGCTGGCTGGTCGAGCGGCAGACCGACTTCGGCACGCTGGAGCGGTACTTCGACGGCTACGCGATCGCCGGCGACCGGCTGGCCGCCCTGCAGCCCACGGCCAGCATCCTCACCGCGGCCGACGACCCGGTGATTCCGGTCGATGATTTCCACGCTTTGAAGTTGCCGGCATCGGCGACGCTGGAGGTGTCGCCGCGCGGCGGGCATTGCGGCTTCATCGAGAATGCCCGGCTGGATGGCTTTGCCGAGCGCTGGATCGCCCAGCGGCTGGCCGACGCGGTGTCGCTCAGCCGGCGCTGACCACGGCCAGTGTCAGGCGCGAGATGCAGGCCAGCTGGCCCGCCTCGTCTTCGATCCGGATTTCCCAGACCTGCGTGCGGCCGCCGACATGGACCGGCCGCGCAGTGCCGGTGACCGTGCCGCCACGGACGGCGCGCACGTGATTGGCGTTGATCTCTAGGCCCACGCAGACCTTGCCTTCGGGCACGCACAGGTTGCCGGCGCTGCTGCCGAGGGTCTCGGCCAGCAGCACCGACGCACCGCCATGCAGCAGCCCGTAGGGCTGGCGTGTGCGCGCGTCGACCGGCATGGTCCCGCGCACGTAGTCGGCGCCGATTTCGGTGAACACGATGCCAAGCGGCTCCATCGCGGTGCCGCGCGAGAGCTCGTTGAGGCGCTCGACGCTGGCCTGGCGGCGGAACGGGGATTCGCGGGAAGGGGCGGGCGTTGATGCGGAAGTCGTCGTCATCGCACCACGATAGCCGACCCGCGCAGCCGTGGTCTGCAGGACCGTGGCCTGGAAAAGAAGACCCCGGCACCGCCCGGCTGATGGGGGAGGCATCATCCGTACGACACCGGGGAACAGGAGGAGGGACGAGCCGCGCGTTCGGGGGCGGAGGTGGCAGCGCGGCGCGCGGGTGCGGCGGCCACCGGGCGGATCAGACGCAACGGAACAGGCGCGGGCCGTTGTTGCCGGTGGTGTAGCTGCGCGAGGTCGCGTAGCCGCTGCTGGAACCGTAGCCGACGCCGAAGTCGCGTTCGCGGCGGGCGCCGAACGAGGCGGTGGCGGCGGGAGCGTACGGGCGGGTGGCGGGGCTCGGGGTGGCGCGGTTGCTGTGGCGGCTGGTCGGGCGGGCGGCGGAGAAAGCGTTCATGGCGGTGTCCTTGGGGTCGGGGGAAGCGTGTCGGTGAATCGGTGTGTTGGTAAAGTACAACACCTATTCGCCAGCGCCATGGGCCAGAAGTCACCCCACCGACGACACCCCTTCGAAAAGAACCCGCCGCCCTACAGGATCGGCGCCAGCCCCGCGCCGAACGCGGTGAACAGCCGCGTCGGCAGGCCCTTCAGCGCCAGGTTGACCTCGGGGAAATCCCCGACCGGCCGGTGGCACTCGCGGAACCGCGGGTGGTCCGGCGGCAGCGGCCCCGGGCATGTTGGCCCCGGCACGAACTCGTAGCTGGTCGCATAGCGCACCGGCCACAGGTCGAACACCGGCAGGTATTCGGAGGCCTTCGCCAGCGAGTACTCCAGTCCCCAAAGCACCGGTGCCTTGTCGCGTGGCGCGATCACCCACGAATTGCCGGGAGCGATATCGCGCCGGATGCTCGCCTCCAGCGCCGCCGCGAACGCCGGGTCCTCGATCACCACCGCACTCTCGGTGTTGTAGTGGTCGCCGCGGGGGTCGAAGTTGTGCGTGCCGACGACGCCGACGCGGTCGTCGATCACCAGCGACTTGGCATGCATCCCCACCCGCACGCCGGCGCGCTTGAGCGGCACCGGCTCGTTGGCCTGCCGGCGCAGGTAGCGGGTCGCGCCGTACTCCGAGCGCAACGGCTGCCGGTAGCGTGCGGTGCGCAGCACGCTGTCGCGGTCGGGCGGGCGCGTGCGCGCCCGCTCCTGCACCGGTTCGTAGTCGGGCACGACCGCGCCGGTGGCGGACAGGTCGACCGGGGCGTCCGCGGGGAACGGCTTGTACTCGTAGATCTCGAAGCCGAACTCGCGCAGGTAACGGCGCTTGTACTTGTACGACAGCGCGTAGGCGATGAACGCGTCGGTCGCCGCCAGGCTGTTGGTGGAGACGATGACGCGCGGCGCACCCGGCCGGTCGTGCAACTGCCGGAACATTTCCTGCGCCGGCTTGGACAGCACCAGGTACGGCGTCTGCAACAGCACCTGCCGGTGCGCCGACTCGATCAGCCCGCGCAGCGAATCCGACGCCACCGCCAGCTGCCCGGGATCTTCGCCGTTGTGCTTTTCCGGCGTGTCGGAGATGTAGCGCACCTCGCCAACCGCGATCGCCGGCTCGACCAGCCGCTCGCGGACGAGCTGCGGATCGGCGGCGTCGTCGCGCATCGCCTCGGCGCGCGCCGGGTGGTCGAAACCATGCGGCGCAAGCACCGGCACGCCGTCCTCCAGCAGGGCATGGCCGACGTCGACCAGCCGCGCGGGCGGCACGCTGCGCGGGTCGGTCCAGAACGTCTCGAAGTCGACCGCCATGTCGCGCGCGACCGGGCCGGCCACCAGCAGGTCGCGGTCCCGGAAGTTGTACTCGTCGTCCCAGTCGTAATAGGTGTCCTGGTAGTTGCGCCCGCCGGTAATGCCGATCGCACCGTCCACCAGCAACAGCTTGGTGTGCATGCGCTGGTTGAGCTGGCGCCAGCAGCAGGCCGCGGCCAGCACGTACTGCGGATAGCTGATGCGGGCGCGGCGCAGCACCGGGTTGTACAGGCGCACGCTGAAGTTGACGTGGGCGCCGGCCAAAGCGGCCAGCGTCTCGACGTTCTGCAACGCCGACAGCTGGTCCATCAGCAACCGCACCCGCACGCCGCGGCGCGCGGCGGCCAGCAATTCGTCGAGCACCAGCCGGCCGGCGTCGTCCTCGTCAAAGATGTAGGTCTGCAGGTCGATCGCGGTGGTGGCGCTACGGATCAGGTTGACCCGCGCAAGCATCGCGTCGGTGCCGCTGTCCAGGATCACGGCGTAGTGGCGCGGTTGCCCGGGGCTCGACTCGCTGAAGGCGCGGCCGGCCAGCTCGCGTAGCGGCGAGGGCTGTGCGCAGGCGTCGATCCGCTCGCAGTCGAGCGTCGTGGGGCGCGCGCTGGCGGCAATCGCGGCGGCGCGGTCGGCCTCGTGCGGGCTCAGCGTGGCGCACGCCGACAGCGACAGTGCGAGCACCGCGGCAACGAGCTGGCGGACCGTCACGGCGTGTCGCCCTGCAACCGGACCCGCATGTCGAAGCGCACCGTGTCGGCCAGCGCGACGCGCCAACCATCCAGGCCGTAGTCGCCGCGCGACACCGTGCCGTGCACGACCACGTCGCAGTCCACCCCGGGCCGCGAGCACGTCGCCGGGAGCACGGTGAACGCCTCCATCCGGCTGGTGCCGTGCATCGTCAGCCGCCCCTGGAGGCGGCCGCCGTCATGCGCCAGCTCCGCCGTGTGCGGTTCGGAGACGAATTCGATGAACGGGTGGTGTCCGGCGTCGAAGAACCGCTCGCCGCGCGCCAGCGCGGTGTAGCGCTCGGATTCCTCGACCTCGACCGCGCCGGTGGCGAGCACGATGCGCACCTGCAGGCGCCCGTCGGGCAGGGTGTGCAGTGCGCCGTCATGCCGCGGGAAGGTGCCGTGGACACGTTGCCCCCAGCGCGTGCGCAGCTCGAAGCCGAACCGGGTGTGGACCGTGTCGAAGCCGACCGGTGCGACGGCGCCGGCAGGCTGCAACAGCAGTGTCGCGGGGGTGACCGCCGGCGTTGCGGCCGCAGCGGCGCCGACCACGCCCGCCGCCAGGCCCGCGGCCACCATCCCCCCTGCGGCCAGCCGTGCGATCAGTCCGGTGATCGAGCTGCGGGTTCGCCTCACGGCCACCAGAAAGCGCTGAGCTGGGCGATGCCCGGCTCCAGCGGGACGCCGGCCGGCAGCGACAGCACCGCCACGCCGGCCGGCGGCATCCCGCGGTAGTCGCCGGACTGACCGCTGTGCAGCAACGCGGCCAGTTGCTCCAGGCCCGGGTTGTGGCCGACCAGCATCAGCCGCTCGACCTCGACGTGCCCATCGGCCAGTGCGATCAGGGAACCCGGGCTCGCCTCGTAGATGGAGTCCTCGACCCGCTGCTCGACGTACCCGACCACGCCGAGCACGGCTTCCAGCGTCTCTCGGGTGCGCCGCGACGGCGAGCACAGCACGCAGTCGGGCACCAGCTTCTGCGAAGCCAGCCAGCGGCCGGCCGCCTCCGCCTCGGCGATTCCTTCAGCCGACAGCGGCCGATCCATGTCGGCCTGGTCGGGCAGCGACGGTTCGGCGTGGGCGTGGCGCAGCAGGATCAGTTCGCGCATGGCATCGGGCTCGCAGGGAAGGGGAAGGAAAGGGTTACCGCTTCAGCCAGCGGAGCAGCGGTTGCCAGTCGGCCTGGTGTTCCCGGATCTGCGCCGAATGGTAGTCGAACAGGCTCTTGCCCAGCCCGCACAGCAGCACGTAGGCCTGGCTGTCGCGCAGCTGGGCGACCAGCGGGTAAGGCCAGCGCCGCAGCAGCCCGACCACATCCTGCGAGGCATTCGTCCAGGGGCGCAGGCGGTTGGCAACCAGCCCCACCGGCAGCTCGCCGCGGCGCACCCGCGGGTGCCGCGCCAGCGTGTCGAGGAAGTCGACGCTGGCTTCGATGTCGATGGTCGACGGCAGCACCGGGACGACCACCGCGTCGGCGGTCTCCAGGAAGGGAGCGAGGTCGGCGGCCATCGCGCCGGCGGCCGCGTCGATGACCACCTGCTCGGTGCCGGCGGGCAGCTGTGCCCGCCACCCCTTGCCACGGGTGCCGTCGAGCGGCAGCACCGCGCTGTCCATGTCGGCGCGCCGCCGGGCCCAGCGGGTGGAGGAACCCTGCGGGTCGGCGTCGACCAGCACGGTGTTGCGTCCGTCGACGGCCGCGTGGGCGGCGAGGTGGGTGGCGATGGTGGTCTTGCCGGCGCCACCCTTCGAACTGGCCACGAGCACGGTCTTCATGCGGGTCCCCTGTGAGGCTGCGCAGAGAGCAGTGGAAGCCGCAGCGTACACCGCGTCCGCCACGGTGGTGTCGATGCGGTCAGCGAAGGGAGGCAGCGTGCCGTTCGAGTTGCCGGGCGGCGACGTGGAGCCGCGCCGCGAGCGCTTCGTTGCGGCCGTCGTCGACAGCGCCGCCGGGGGCGCCATCGTCGCTGCGCACCGCGGCCTCGAGCGCCGCGGCGGCGTCGGCCAGTGCGGTCGCGCCGACCAGCCGCGCCGCACCCTTCACCTTGTGTGCCTGGCGCGCCAGTCCGGCCGCTTCGCCGGCGGCCAGGGCGTCATCGAGCTCGGCGAGGTCCTGGCGGGTACTGGCCAGGAAGTCCTCGAGCAGCAGGCGTGCCTCGGCGGGGTCGCCACCGGTCAGGGCATCGAGCGTGTGGTCATCGAGCGCCGGCGCGTCCTGGGGCGTGGTGTCGACCGCCGGTCCCGCGGCTGCGTCCGGCGCGCCGGTGTCGGTGCCCGCGCCGGCGGTGTGGGGCAGCCAGCGTTGCAGGCACGCCTGCAGCACCGGCACCGAGACGGGCTTTGCGAGGTAGTCGTCCATGCCGGCGCCGAGACAGCGCTCGGCTTCGCCTTTCAGTGCCGACGCGGTCAGGGCCACGATCGGCGTTCGGACCAGGCCGTCGCGGGCTTCTTCCTCGCGGATCGCGCGGGCGAGCCGGTAGCCGTCCAGCCGCGGCATGTGCACGTCCGACAGCAGCAGCGCGTAACGGCCGCTGCGCCAGCGCTCCAGTGCCTCGACGCCATCCTCGGCCGATTCGCTGGCGTAGCCGGCCAGCGCCAGCTGGCGTGCGATCACCAGCCGGTTGGTCGGATGGTCGTCGGCCAGCAGCACGAGGCTGCGCTCGCGCTCGGCGCGTGCGGTGTCCGGCACAGGACGCGCGCTGAACACCACGGGCGCGGCGTCGGCGGCCGGCTCGGCGGCGACGTCCTCCACCCGCGCGCGCGGCAGGACCAGCGAGAGGTGCATCGTCGTCCCATGGCCGGGCGTGCTGTCCATGCGCACCTCGCCACCCATCAGCCGCGCGAGCCGCTCGCTGATCACCAGTCCCAGGCCGGTCCCGCCGAACCGTCGGGTGGTGTCGCCCTCGGCCTGGCTGAAGGGCTGGAACAGCCGCCCCTGCGCCTCGGGGGCAATGCCGATGCCGGTGTCGGTGACCCGCAGCGCGAGCCGGTCGCGCGGCACGTCGTCGGCGTTGCCGTCCGCCGCCTCGCCGAGCCATTCCAGCGCCACCTGCACCCCGCCCTGCTCGGTGAACTTGATCGCGTTGGACAGGAAGTTGGACAGCACCTGCCGCAGCCGGAGCGGGTCGGCCAGGTAGGCCGGCGCGATCCGCGGGTCGATCGTGCACTCCAGCCCGAGTCCCTTGCTGGACGCGGCGCCGCTGTAGTTGGCGACGGTGGCGCTGATCAGGGCGTCCAGGCGCAGCGGTTCGGGTGCCAGCTCCAGCCGGTCGGCCTCGATCTTCGAGAAGTCGAGGATGTCGCCGATGATCTGCAGCAGCGACTGCGACGACTGCTGGATGATGTTGAGCGCGTGGCGCTGGTCGGGCGCCAGCCGGGTGTGGGCGAGCACTTCGATCATGCCGGTCACGCCGATCATCGGGGTGCGGATCTCGTGGCTCATCGCCGCCAGGAACGCCGACTTGGCGTGGTTGGCCGCCTGCGCGCGCGCCTCGCTCGCGCGCAGCTCGTCCTGCAACCGCCGGTTGGCGTCGAGTGTGGACTCGTTGCGGGCGAGCTGGTCGATCAGCTCGGTCTCGAAGGCAAGCACGTCCCGCCGCATGTCGGTGAACGCTTCCATCACCGTGGCGAGCTCGCCGCGCGGCACGTGCCGCGGCATCGCGGTGTAGTCGTGCTCGCGCATCCGTCGGGCAAGGAAGGTCAACGCCTCGACACCGTGGTAGGCGTTGCGCAGCACCACCCGGCCGACCAGCGTCGCCACCAGCAGTGCCAGCAACGACACCGCGATGCGCAGCAGGCTGACCTGGCGGTTGCGTGCCAGGTCGGCCCGCACGAGGCTGTCGGCTTGCACCATCGCCAGGTCCGACAGCGCCTGGATGCGCTGGGTGACCGGGTCGATCGCCGGGTACAGCGCGGTGTCGGCAAAGCGGCCCAGCGCGTCGATGTCGCGCGCAAGCAGGATCGCGCGCAGTTGCGCCATCGCGGCGTCGGCGACCGATCGATGGGCTTCGACCTCCGCGAACAGGCGCTGCTGCGCGGTGCTCCGCGGCATCGCCTTCAATGCACTCCAGTCACGCGCGATGCGGGCGTTCGCATCGTCGACCACCGCCACACCGTCCTGCCACGTGATCAGGTTGTTGCGCACGCGAAAGGTGGTGTCGACGACGTCCAGCCCGTAGGCATCCGAGACCGCCTTCAGGCGCCGCATCCGCAACAGCGAGTCGTCCTTGAGCGCGAGCAGCGACTGCCGCGCGTGGTACTGGGCAACCTCGTCGATAACCAGCACGGTCGCGCCGGCCAGCAGGAACAGCCCGAACAGCGCCAACAACTGGTGGCGGATGCTCAGCCCACCCAACCGCGCCCGCCAGCGTCCTGTCGATCGCGTCGCGGGCGCGTCGGACATCTGCTCAGGGCTCCGGTCGCCGCCACTGTGCAAGTACCCGCGGCAGGTCTTCCGGCGCCACCGGCGGCGCGATCAGGTACCCCTGCGCCATGCTGCAGCCCAGGTCGGCCAGCATCTGCCAGTCCTCCACGGTGGCCACGCCCTCGGCAACCACTTCGAGCCCGAGCTTGCGCGCCAGGTCCAGGCTGGCTTCGACCACCGCGCGCTTGCGCGGTTGCTGCCACGCGCCGGCGACGAAGCCCTGGTCGATCTTGAGCTCGGTGAACGGTATATGCGACAGCTGCGCGAGCGAGGAATAGCCGGTGCCGAAGTCGTCGATCGACAGGCCGAAACCCTTCAGCCGCAGCCGCGCGAGCACGCTCAGCGCGCGCGCGGCGTCGGCCATCACCGAGCTTTCGGTCAGTTCCAGCACCACCTCGGCCGGGTCGACGTTTTGCGCCTGGACGATGCGCTGGTAGCGGTCGGCCGCGGTCGGGTCGGCCAGGCTGGTTGGCGAAATGTTGACCGACACGTTGAGCCGCAGGCCTTCCAGGTCCCACCGGCGTTTCCACTGGCAGGCCTGCTCCAGCATCAGGTCGGCCAACGGGTCGGCCAGGCCTTCGCGTTCAAGCAGGCCGATGAAGCTCTGCGGCCGCACCACCTGGCCGTCGGGCCGGACCCAGCGCGCGAGCGCTTCCACGGCGACCGCCTTGCCGTTGCCGAACTCGACCTGCGGCTGGAACCACGGTCGGATCTCGCCGCGTGCCAGCGCCTCGCGGATCGCGGTGGCGCTGATCTCGACCGGCTCGTCGACCTCGTCGTCGCCCAGCAGATCCCCGTAGGTGGTCAGCGCGGCCGCGAGCTTCTCGGCGGTCAGCGGCTTCTCCACGCTGCCCAGCACGCGCAGCCCGTACGCGCGCGCCATCGTCTGCACGGTATTGAGCAGGGCCGGGTCCAGCGCACTGACCACCAGCACCGCCCGCGCCAGCCGCCGCTGCGCGACGTGGCCGATGAACTCGATGCCGTCCATGCCCGGCATGTCGAGGTCGACCATCACCACGTCCGGGGGCTCGTCGCGCGACGACAGCAACTGCAGCGCCGAACGGCCGTCGGCGGCGTCGCTCACGCCGGCAATGCCGAGGTTTTCCAGCAGCCGCAACGCCATCCGGCGTTGGAAGCCGTGGTCCTCGACCACCATCACGCTCAGTGCCGATATGGACATCCCATCCCCTCGATCCTGCCGCCGTCCCCCGTGGTGCCGCCCCGTGCTGTCGCGCCGGACCAGCCACCGCACTTTAGACCCAATCCGCCGGACCCGGCGAGCGCGCCCGCAGCGCGCAGCGCGGATACGAAAAACCCGGCCGGGGCCGGGTCTTCGTGCGGTGCGTGGCTCAGCGCCAGGCGGGCGGATCGGCCTGCCAGGCCTGCTGGATCTCCGCCAGGGTCGCGCGCTCCTGCTCGCGCCAGTCCGGCAGCAGCGCCTCGTACTGGTCGGCGCCGGTCCAGCGCGCGGGCTCGCTGCGCACGGCCGCCGCATACCACTGCACCGCCTCGTCGCGGCGGTCGAGCTCCCACAACGCCAGTGCGAACGTGGCCGGCATCCAGGTGGCATTGATGTTGCGCGACTTGCGCAGGGTGTCCCATTGGGCGAGCGCGCCAGCGGCGTCGCCGGTGCGGAACAGGTCCCAGCCGTAGTTCCACAACACGGCGCGGTACAGGCCGTCGTTGGAGTCCATCTGGCCCAGCACGCGGCCGTAGAGCTCGTGGCCGAGCTCGGGGCGGCCACCGGCCATCGCGACGTGCGCGAGCTGGGCGATGTCGGCCTTGGAGCGCGGATTGCGCTGGATCGATTTCAGCAGTGCCTGCACGAGCGCCTCGCCGCTGCCGGACTGCGACTCGATGGTGCGGGTGGTGCGCGCGTCCTCGTCGAAATAGAACTCGGCGGTCGGCACCAGCGGTGCGGTCTGGGCGAAGGCGAAACCCGCCGTGGCGCAGAAGGCGAGCACGGCGAAGAGCAGTTTGTGGAAGTGGTGCATCGGTAATCCCCCTGTATTGCCCGCCCATGGTACCTCCGGCCGGCGGGCGCTGCAGGCCCGCTGCTACACTCCCGGGGCTTTGCCCGGCGGTTTGCGCGCCAACCGCCCATTCACCTTTTCGCAGCCACCCCGCGGCCCCGGCCGCGCCGGAGCCACGCATGACCAGCACCGCCGAACTCAGTTCGCCGTCCTCGGCGAACACCTCCCTGACCTCGTCCGTGGTCGACCCCGACTACAGCCTCGACCACAAGTACAGCCGCGAGTCCGGCCGGATCTACCTGTCGGGCGTGCAGGCGCTGGTGCGGCTGCCGCTGATGCAGCGGCTGCGCGACCAGGCCGCCGGGCTCGACACCGCCGGCTTCATCTCCGGCTACCGCGGCAGCCCGCTGGGCGGCTTCGACCTCGAGCTGTGGCGGGCGAAGAAGCACCTCGAGGCGGCCGGCGTGAAGTTCGCGCCCGGCCTGAACGAGGACCTCGGCGCGACCATGGTCTGGGGCACCCAGCAGACCGGGCTGTTCCCGGGCGCCAGGCACCAGGGCGTGTTCGGCATGTGGTACGGCAAGGGCCCGGGCGTGGATCGCAGCGGCGACGTGTTCAAGCACGCCAACGCCGCCGGCACTGCGCCCCTGGGCGGCGTGCTCGCGCTGGCGGCCGACGACCACGCGTGCCGTTCGTCGACCCTGCCGCACGGCTCGGAAGGCGAGTTCACCAGCGCGATGATGCCGATCCTCAACCCGGCCGGGGTGCAGGACATCCTCGACATGGGCGCGATCGGCTGGGCGATGTCGCGCTACACCGGCCGCTGGATCGGCTTCAAGACGATCGCCGAGACGGTCGAGTCGTCGGCCTCGGTCGACGTCAATCCGCTGGCCTTGCAGATCGTCACGCCGGATGACTTCGACATGCCGCCCGGCGGCCTCAACATCCGCTGGCCCGACCCGCCGATGGACCAGGAGATGCGCCTTCACCGTTACGCGGTCAAGGCCGCGCAGGCGTTCGCGCGGGCCAACCGGATCGACCGCATCGTGATCGATTCGCCGGCGCCGAAGCTGGGCATCATCACCACCGGCAAGTCCTACCTCGACGTGCTGACCGCGCTGGAGTACCTCGGCCTAGACGAGCGCGCCTGCTCCGACCTCGGCATCCGCGTCTACAAGGTCGGCATGACCTGGCCGCTGGAGCCGGTCGGCCTGCGCAACTTCGTGCGCGGCCTGTCCGACATCCTGGTGGTGGAGGAGAAGCACGCCTTCATCGAGAACCAGATGAAGGAGTCGATGTACAACTGGGCCGATGCCGACTTCGGTGGCGCTCGCCCCAGCATCATCGGCAAGTACGACGAGTCCGGCGCGTGGATCCTGCCGAGCACCGGCGAGCTGACCCCGGCGACGATCGCCGGCGTGATCGGACGGCGCATCCAGAAGAACATCGCACTCGATGCCGGCGCCAGCGAGCGCATGGACAACGTGCTGCAGTGGATGGCGCAGAAGGAAGCCGAGCTGGCGCTGCCGCGGGCGAACTTCCCGCGCGTTCCGCACTATTGCTCGGGCTGCCCGCACAACACCTCGACCGTGGTGCCCGAAGGCTCCCGCGCCCTGGGCGGCATCGGTTGCCATTACATGGTCACGTGGATGGACCGCAGCACCGACACCTACACCCACATGGGCGGCGAAGGCGTGACCTGGGCCGGGCAGGCGGCGTTCACCGACACCGCGCACGTTTTCCAGAACCTCGGCGACGGCACCTACTTCCACTCCGGTTCGCTGGCGATCCGGCAGGCGGTCGCCGCCGGGGTCAACATCACCTACAAGATCCTCTACAACGACGCGGTGGCGATGACCGGCGGGCAGCCGGTCGACGGCCAGCTCAGCGTCCCGCAGATCGCCCAGCAGGTGCGCAGCGAAGGCGTGCAGGCGATCGTGGTGGTGTCCGACGACATCGCCAAGTGGAGCGACCGCTCGCTCTTCCCGAATGGCGTCGAGTTCGAGGACCGCAAGCACATCGACGACGTGCAGAAGCGTCTGCGCGAGGTCAAGGGTACGTCGGTGCTGATCTATGACCAGACCTGTGCGACCGAAAAGCGTCGCCGCCGCAAGCGCGGCAAGATGGTCGATCCGCAAAAGCGCGTCATGGTCAACTCGCTGGTGTGCGAAGGCTGCGGTGATTGCGGGAAGAAGTCGTTCTGCGTGTCGGTGCTGCCGAAGGAGACGGAGTTCGGCCGCAAGCGCGAGATCGACCAGTCGAATTGCAACAAGGACTACAGCTGCGTCGAAGGCTTCTGCCCGAGCTTCGTGACCGTCGAAGGCGGTGCGCTGCGCAAGAAGAAGGGCAGCGGCGCGAAGGACCTGCTCGCCGACCTGCCGATGCCGGTCCTGCCGGCGCTCGACAGGCCCTGGAACATCCTCATCACCGGCGTCGGCGGCACCGGCGTGGTCACCATCGGCGCGTTGCTCGGCATGGCCGGGCACCTGGAAGGCAAGGGCGCGACCGTGCTCGACCAGACCGGCCTGGCCCAGAAGGGTGGCGCGGTCACCACCCACATCCGCATCGCCAACACCCCGGCCGACATCCACGCAGTGCGCATTGCCGCGGGCGAGGCGGACCTGGTGCTGGGCTGCGACATGGTGGTGGTCAACGACTACTGGGCGCTGTCGAAGATCCGCGGCGGTCGCTCGACCGTCGTGCTCAACAGCTACGAGGCGATGCCGGGGTCGTTCACGACGCGCCCGGACATGCAGTTCCCGGCGACCGACATCATCGACGCGGTGCGCAAGGCGCTCGGCGGCGGGGAACAGGCCGTCGACAAGCTCCACGTGGTGGACGCCACCCAGCTGGCGACCGCGCTGCTCGGCGACGCGATCATGTCGAACCTGTTCATCCTCGGCCACGCCTGGCAGCAGGGGCTGGTGCCGCTGTCGCTGGAGTCGATCATGCGCGCGGTCGAACTCAACGGCGCGGCGATCGACAAGAACAAGGCCGCGTTTGCCTGGGGCCGCCTGGCCGTGGTCGACCCGCGTGCCGTCGCCGAGGCGGCCGGACTGGTGCGTAACGTGCCGACCGCGGCCGAGTCGACCCCGCACGCGCTGCCGATGCTCGGCGCCGGCCAGTGGGAAGGCCATGAGTTCGGCAGCCCGTCGGCGCCGCGCGCGACCGCCGCGCAGGACGAACTGCGCCACGTGCCCGAGCACGCCGCCGGCACCGACAACGTTGCCTTCCTGCCGCTCGACGACGCCCGCCTGTCGCGTTCGCTCGACGAGGTGATCGCGCGCCGCGTGGCGTTCCTGACCGATTACCAGGACGCCGGCTACGCCCGCCGCTATGCCGACTTCGTCGCCCGCGTGCGCAAGGCCGAGCACGAGCGTGCACCGGGCAGCACCGACCTGGCCGAAGCGGTCGCGCGCTACGCGTTCAAGCTGATGGCCTACAAGGACGAGTACGAGGTCGCGCGGCTGTACACCAGTGGCGACTTCATGCGGCGCGTGCAGCAGCAGTTCGAGGGCGACTTCAAGCTCAAGTTCCACCTCGCCCCGCCGCTGCTGGCCAGGAAGGACGCGCAGGGGCGCGGGGTCAAGCGCGAGTTCGGCCCGTGGGTGTTCACCGCGTTCCGCGCGCTGGCAGGTCTGCGCCGGCTGCGCGGCAGCGTATTCGACGTATTCGGCTACACCGCCGAGCGCCGGACCGAGCGCCGCCTGGTCGAGGACTACCTGCGCACCGTCGACGGCCTGCTCGCCACGCTCGACCGCGGCAACGTCGGGCTGGCGGCCGAGATCGCCAGCATCCCCGAGCACATCCGCGGCTACGGCCACGTCAAGCACGAGCACCTGGAGAAGGCCAAGGCGCGCGAGGCGGAGCTGCTGGCCGAGTGGGCAAATCCGCTGCGCGTGGTGCAGGTGGCCTGACGAGCGCGTTGAAGAACCCGCGCGCCGGGCCGATAACATGCAGTGTCGACCTTTTCGGCGACTATCCCTGTTGATGCCCGAGATCCCCGGCCCCTGCTACCGCCGCCGCCCGCCCGTCCGCCACCGGTGGCCGCGCCCGGCATGAGCGCCGCCCCGTCGCCTGCCGACTGGCGTGTCGGGCTGCTGTCGGCCGCCGATGCGGGCGGCGTGGTTGCGACGACCGAGGCCCTGGCGCTGCGCCAGCCCGGGGTCGAGGGCGCCCGCCTGCTGTGGGAACTCGGGTCGCTCGGGCCCTGGCGCGACCCGCGTCCTTCGCCGGCACCGGCGGTGCTCTCGCTGGCCGACCTCGCGCTGCTGGGCGCGGAGCCGCGGCTGAGTGCCGACGGACGGCGGGCGGCCATCCCGCTGCGCGCCAGCACCGCGGTGCTGGTGATCGAGGCCGGGCAGGGCTTCGATTTCGACCGGGTGCTGGCCGAACTGCAGCCGCCGCTCGCGGTCATCGACCGCTGGCTGGGCAAGGGCCTGCACATGGCCGGCCTGGAGCGCGAGGTCGCCCGGCTGGAACGTTCCGAGCAGGTCCAGCGCGCGCTGTTCGACATCTCCGAGCTGGCCGGCTCGGACCGCGACATGTCCGAGGTGCTGCGTGGCATCCACGCGATCGTCGGCACGCTGATGTACGCCGAGAACTTCTTCATCGTGCTGCGCGACCCCGTAAGCGAGTCGTTGCGGCTGCTGTACTTCGTCGACAGCCAGGACCCGGCGCCGTTCGACGAGCTGCCGATGGACGCCCTGCGCCACTCGGCCACCTGGTACGTGCTGCACACCGGCCGCACGCTGCGCGGCGACCACGAGCACCTGCGCGAGCAGGTCGACGGTCCCCTGCGGACCGTGGGCAGCGACAGCCCGGACTGGCTCGGCGTGCCGATGCTGCGCAACGGCGAGGCGGTGGGTGCGGTGGTGGTGCAGAGCTACCAGCCGGGCATCGGCTTCAGCGATTCGGACGAGACACTGCTTGGCTTCGTCGCCAGCCACATCCTCACCACCCTTGAGCGCAAGCGCAGCACCGAACTGCTCGAACGCAACGTCGCCCTGCGCACGCAGGAGCTGGCCGAAGCCAACCGCGGCCTGCAGCAGGAGGTCGCCGAGCGCCAGCGGGCCGAGCGCCTGCAGGCGGCGCTGTTCCAGGTCGCCCAGCTGGCCACCGACGACATCGGCGAGGAGGAGTTCTACGCGCGCATCCACGGCATCGTCGGGCAGCTGCTCAACGCGGAGAACTTCTTCATCGCGCTGGTCTCAGAAGACGGCCGCTCGCTGGAGTTCCCCTACTACGTCGACATCCGGCTCAAGACAAAGCGCGAAGGACGACCGCTGGCGCGCGGCCTCAGCGAGTACGTGCTGCGCCACCGTCGGCCGCTGCTGGTCGACGCCGAGTCCGAGGGCGAGCTGGTCCGCAGCGGCGAGATCGTGCCGTCGCAGTACCAGTTCCCGGCGTCCCATTGCTGGCTCGGCGTGCCGTTGCTGCTGGACGAGCGGGCGCTCGGGTTGATCGCGGTGCAGAGCTACGACCCGGCCGTGATGTACGGCCACGCCGACCAGGAGCTGCTCGGCTTCGTCGCCTCGCAGATCGCCAACAGCCTGCACCGCCGGCGCAGTGCCCAGTTCCAGCAACAGGCCTACCTGCAACTCGAGGAACGCGTGGCCGAGCGCACCCTGGAGCTGCGCCGGCAGATCCGCGAGCGCGAACACGCACAGGACCAGCTCCGCCACGAAGTCATGCACGACGCGCTGACCGGCCTGCCCAACCGTGGCCAGATCCACGACCGGATCGAGGCGGCGCTGGAGCGCCTGCGCACCGACCCGTCACGCCGCTGCGCATTGCTGTACCTGGACGTCGACCGCTTCAAGGTGATCAACGACAGCCTCGGCCACCTCGCCGGCGACGACTTCCTGCGCGAGGTCGCGCGCCGGCTGCAGGCCAGCGTGCGCCAGCCGGACCTGGTCGCGCGGCTGTCGGGCGACGAGTTCGCGATCCTGCTGGAGGACGTGCAGCTGGACGCGCTTGGCGCGCCGGTTACCGCCACCGCGGTCGCCCAGCGCGTGCTGGATCTGTTGACCGAGCCGCTGCACGTCGGCGGGCGCCGGCTCGAGCCGTCCGCCAGTATCGGCATCGCGATCGGCGACAGCCGCTACCGCGAGGCCGACGAGCTGGTCCGCGATGCCGATGTCGCGCTCTACCAGGCCAAGGCGCTGGGACGGAAGCGCTGGCAGCTGTTCGACGATTCGCTGCGTCGCTCGGCCATCGACGTGCTGGCGATGGAGGTCGAGCTGCGTGACGCGATGCGGCTCGACCAGCTCGAACCGTACTTCCAGCCGATCGTGCGCCTGGCCGACGGCGCGGTGGTCGGCCACGAGGCGTTGCTGCGCTGGAACCATCCCCAGCGTGGCGTGCTCGGGCCCGGCACGTTCCTGCAGCTGGCCGAGGACAGCGGCCTGATCGAGGCGATCGACTGGCGCATCTTCAAGCGCAGCTTCGTCCACGCGACCCGGCTGCCGGCCGACACCTACCTGTCGATCAACGTCGCCCCGCGCCACCTCCACCGGGAGGACTTCGACGTGCGCCTGCTCGAACTGCTCGAGCGCACCGGCCTGCCGCCGGAGCGGTTGCAGATCGAGGTCACCGAAGGCTCGCTCCTGGAAGACCCCGAGCATGTGCGGGCGATCCTGGAACGGTTGCAGGCCAGCGGCATCGGCGTCGCCCTCGACGATTTCGGCACCGGTTACTCGTCGCTGAGCTACCTGCACGCGTTCCCGCTGCGCGTGATCAAGATCGATCGCACCTTCTTGGCCGCGCTTGGCGAGCAGGGCAACAGCGCCGCGGTGATCGCCGCGGTGCTGGCGCTGGCGCGCGCGCTCGGACTGGACGTCGTGGCCGAAGGCATCGAGACGGCCGAGCAGCACCGCGCACTGGTGGAACTCGGCTGCGAGTTCGGGCAGGGCTACCTGTTCGGGCGGCCCGCGCCGATCACCAACCGGGCGCCCACCGCCGTCGACGACACCGGCTCATAGCGGCGCCAGGATCCGCGCCAGCCGGTCGCGGCTGCCGTCGATCCGCTCCAGGTGCGGGTAGCGCAGCCCGCCGCGGTAGTCGATCGCGATGGTGCGGACCACCTCGCCGTGCTTCACCACCAGTTCGATCGGGGTACCGTCCGCCTGCGCGGCGCGGATCGCGTCCTCGAGCAGGTCGGCTTCGAATGCGTGGCCGTTCACCGCCAGCAGGGAGCTGCCCGGCGCGATGCCGGCATTGAACGCCGGCCCGTCCCAGCGCACCGCGCCGACGTTGCCCGACGCCACCGTCATGCCCAGCGAGGCGGTGTGGTCGGCCGTCTTGCGCGCCCCCAGCAAGGCCTTGTGGTACGTGCTGGGCTTGTCGCGGTAGACGAGTTTCCAGCCGGCCGCGGCCAGCCCGTCCAGCGGCGGCGCGTTGGCGTCGAGCCGGCTGCGCAGGAACGTCGCCCAGTCGTGCGCGGCGACCCCGTCGAGCGCGGCGACGACGTCCTCGAACCGGTACGGCAGCACGTCCCAGCTGCCGTCGTCGACGCCGAAGAACGCGCTGGCGAAGTCGTCGAGCGAGCGGCGCCCGTTGCTGAGCTCGCGCAGCTTGGCGTCGACCGCCAGCCACACCAGCGCACCGGCGTTGTAGTAGTCCTCGCTGAGCTGGTAGCTGCGATACGGCTGCGGCCGACGCATCGCGATGATCGGGTCGTGGGTGGTGTCCTGCAGGGTGCGCCAGTCCAGGCCCGGGCGGTCGTCGGCGTAGGTCGCGGCGACCAGGGCCAGCGCGTCCAGCGCATCCTGCTTCTTCCACAGCCCCGACCGCGCCGCCAGCACCATCCCCCAGTACTGGGTCTGGCCCTCGTAGACCCACAGCAGGCTGTCGACCATCGGCTGGTGGAAGTCCGGCGTCGCCAGCCCGGCGGGGCGGCGGAACTTGCCGTTCCAGGAATGCACGAACTCGTGCGGCAGCAGGTCCCGCGAGGCGACGCTGGCGTCCCAGTCGGTGAAATATCCCGGCCGCACGCCATTCTCGCTGGAGCGGTGGTGCTCCAGCCCGTTGCCGCCCATCCGGTCCGACAGCGAGAACAGGAAGTCGTAGTGGTCGAAATGCTGAGAGTCGAACAGCTTGTAGGCCTGCTCGACCAACGCCCGGTGCGGTTCGATCTGCGCGTCGGTGGCTTCGAGGTACTTCGGCGCGTCGGCGACGATGTCGAGCATCACCGGACGTTCGGCCCCCGGGTCGAGGTCGATCCGGCGGAAATGGCGCCCCGCGTATACCGGTGAGTCCTGCAGCGTCTCGAAGTCGACCGTGCCATAGCGCAACACGTCGCCCGCGCGCGACTGCAACTCGAGCGCGGTGCCGGCCTGCCAGCCGGCGGGCAGCGTCAGTGACGGCGTGATGCGGATGTCGGCGACGTCGTGCCCGGCCGGGTACAGCACGACCGTGCCCCACTCCAGGTTGAGCATGTCGCCGGTCATGACGATGCGGCCCTGGTTGGAGGCCGTCGGGCTGAGCATGTCGAAGGACAGTTCGAGCACGGACACGCCGTCGGGCACGACGATGTCGAACGCGTAGACGTCGGCCGGGTCCCGGGTCCAGGCGATCCGCTGGCCGTTGCCGTTGACCCTCAGGCCGGCGAGCCGGTGGATCGGGCCGTCGGGCCGGTGCTTGCCGGGAATCCACTTGGGGAACAGCAGCCGCAGCGGGCCGGCCTGCACGGGAACGGTCTGGCGGACGTGGAACACCCGCCGGGTGAGGTCGGTCGCGTCGACATCGACGGTCAGCGTACCCGGGTACGGCGCCCGCGCCTCCATGCCCGTGGGACTGGTGGCCGTGGCAGGCGGCGCCTGCGCCAGCAGTGCGGAGACGGGCAACAGCGCCACCGCGAGTGCGGACAGCAGGACGGTCGAACGGAACGGATGCGGCATCGAGGATTCCCCGGGTGGCTTGCGCCCCATCCTACGGTCCGTCGCGGCCGATGCCACCCGCGCGGACTTTGCCGAAAGTGGCGTTGCCTACAGCAGCCCGGAGGCGCGCGGGGCCGCAGCGTGCGAAGGCGCCGCACGGGGCGTCCGCGGAGCGGCATTGCGGCTGGAAGTGCGGATCACCCGGCCGATATAGGCCCAGATCCAGATCGCCGCGCTCAGCACGACGATGCGCACCACGTTGACCGGGCTGCGCAGCTGGCTCCAGAAATCGGCGGCATGGGGTTCGGCCAGCCAGACGAAGCCGGCGACGAAGGCGATCGACAACACCACCGCAAGCGCCACCCAGGCGCATTCGCCTACGCACCACCGCGTGAACCGGATCGCCCCGCTCATTGCCGATGTCCCTTGCCGATGACCATGGCGGCAGTGTCGCCCGCCACCGGTCACGGCAGCGTCGACGCTGGCGGCTATCTGCGTTCCGCCGGTGAAGCCAGTCAGCTGGCGGACAGCCACGCGGGCGGGCCGGCGACCGGTCGTCCGTCGCGCGCCGTCCACCGTGCGCGGCTACTCTGGCCTCCGCTGTCCACCCCCGCTCCGGTGCCGATGCAACCGCGCAACCTCACCGAAGGGCCGATCGCCCGCACCCTGTTCGTGTTCGCCCTGCCGATCCTTGGCGGCAACGTGCTGCAGTCACTCAACGGCTCGGTCAACGCGGTCTGGGTCGGCCGCTTCCTCGGCGAGGAGGCGCTCGGGGCAATCGCCAATGCCAACAACATCATGTTCCTGCTGCTGGGCGGCGTGTTCGGCTTCGGCATGGCCTCCACCATCATGGTTGGCCAGGCCATGGGCCGGAAGGACCTGCCGGGCGCGCGTCGGGTGATCGGCACCGCGGCAACGTTCTTCCTGTGCATCTCGGTCCTGATCGCGGCACTGGGGCTGCCGCTGTCGCGCCACGTGCTGGTGTGGATGAGCACCCCCGAGGCCGCCCTGCCGCTGGCCGACGCCTACCTCAAGGTGATCTTCCTGGCGCTGCCGTTCCTGTACGCGTTCGCGTTCCTGTCGGCGATCCTGCGCGGCGCCGGCGACACGCGCACGCCGTTCCTGTTCCTGCTGCTGGCGGTCGCGCTCGACATCGTGCTGGTGCCGTTGCTGATGTTCGGCGTCGGCCCGCTGCCGGCGCTGGGCATGGCCGGCAGCGCGACCGCGACCCTGCTGGCCAACCTGGTCGCATTGGCGGCCATGCTCGGCTGGCTGCGCCACCGGCGACACCCGCTATGGATCAGCCGACACGAGCGCCACCTGTTCGTGCCGGACTGGGCGATCGTCCGCGCGCTGGTCACCAAGGGCGTGCCGATGGGCCTGCAGATGGTGATGATCTCGCTGGCGATGATTGCCATGATCACGATGGTCAACGCGTACGGCACCCACACCACCGCGGCCTATGGCGCCGCGCTGCAACTGTGGACCTACGTGCAGATGCCGGCGATGGCGATCGGCGCGGCGTGCTCGTCGATGGCGGCGCAGAACGTCGGTGCCGGCAATTGGCCGCGGGTGGAGGCGACCACGCGGGCCGGCATCGGCTTCAACTTCCTGCTGACCGGCGCGCTGATCGCGCCGCTGATCCTGCTCGACCGCTTCACCCTCGCGATGTTCATGCCCCCCGGCAGCGATGCGCTCGACATCGCCCGGCACCTGAACCACATCGCGGTGTGGTCGTTCCTGTTCTTCGGGGTGACGTTCGTGGTGGCCGGCGTGGTGCGTTCGACCGGTGCGGTGGTGCCGCCGCTGATCATCCTCGGCCTGGCGCTGTGGGGCGTGCGGGTGCCGTTCGCCAACTGGCTGCAGCCGACACTCGGAGTGGATGCGATCTGGTGGAGCTTCCCGGTCAGCGCGGCGGTGTCGATGGTGCTGTCGCTGGCGTACTACCGCTGGGGCCGCTGGCGGCAGGCGACGATGCTGCCGGTCGACCCGGATGCGATCGCGATACCGTCGGAGGTGCCGGCGCAGGCGCCGTCGCCGGTGGCCGACGAGGGCGCCCGGGTGGAGCCGGCGCGCTAGAGCTGCGACTCGATCGGCAGCCAGCCCAGCACCGCCGCGAGCATGCGGCGCGGCCAGGAAGCGTCGGGTTCGCGGTCGAGCGCGGCCGGCGGCGTGGCGGCGCGGTCGAGCCAGCGCAACTCGCCGTTGGCGTCCAGGTACAACCAGTAGCTCGCCTGCGGCGACGACAGCCGCAGGTACTCGGCACGCACTCCGGCGGCCAGCCCGGGATCGTCGAACAGCACGCCCATCTCGGTGTTGAGGTTGGCCGAGCGTGGGTCCAGGTTGAACGAACCGACGAACCCTTGGCGGTCGTCGAGCACGAACGCCTTGGTGTGCAGGCTGGCGCCGCTGCTGCCGAACGCACCTGCCATGTCCTGCTGCCCGCGTGCCTTCATCTCGTACAGCTGCACGCCACCGCGCAGCAATGGCATGCGGTAGCCGGCGTAGCCGCTGTGCACCGCCGGTACATCGTTGGCGGCCAGCGAGTTGGTGACGATGCCGACCTGCACGCCGGCGTCCACCAGCCCACCGAGCTCGCGGGTGAGTGTGTCGCCCGGCACGAAGTACGGCGAGACCAGCAGGGCCTTGTCCCGACTGCCAAGTACCGCGTCGCCGAGCCGCGTCGCCAGCCAGTCGGCGCGGTCGTCGTCGCCGGCCTTCAGAGGGGGGTCGGAGACGACTTCCAGGGTCGTGCTCCAGTGCGGCTGGAGCCGTCCCTCCAGGTAACCGCGCACGGTGTCCGAGGCGGCCACGCGGGACAGGTACGGGCGTGCGCGCGCTTCCAGCGCGGCGTCGTCGACATCCGACAGGAAGCCGGCCAGCTCGTCCGGCGTGGCCGTGTTGAGCGCGGCGATCGGCACTACCGCCGGGCTGTT
Organism: Lysobacter luteus; assembly: GCF_907164845.1. Classification (NCBI taxonomy): domain Bacteria; kingdom Pseudomonadati; phylum Pseudomonadota; class Gammaproteobacteria; order Lysobacterales; family Lysobacteraceae; genus Novilysobacter; species Novilysobacter luteus. The sequence goes on along the minus strand of NZ_OU015430.1, from coordinate 2,706,317 downwards.
CCAGAACGCGTCGAAGATCGCGCTGGCCTGCTCCACCGCCGGCCCGAACAGCATCAGGTCGAGGTCGTGGAAGTTGACCGCGTCGTCGGCGGCGAAGTACTCCTCGCCGATGTTGCGGCCACCGATCACCGCCACCCGTCCGTCGGCGATCCAGGCCTTGTTGTGCATGCGGTAGTTGATGCTGAAAGCGCGTTGTACCAGCTCGATGCCGCGCTCGAGGCCGCTGGCGCGGTTGCGGAACGGGTTGTAGAGCCGCAGCTCGATGCCGGGGTGGGCGTCCAGCGCCATCCACTTCGGGTCCAGCCCCTCGGCAGTCAGGTCGTCGAGCAGGATCCGCACGCGCACGCCCCGCTCGGCGGCGGCATGCGCCTCGCGTGCGAGCAGCTGGCCGGCCAGGTCGTCGTTCCAGATGTAGTACTGCAGGTCCAGGCTGCGGCCGGCCCGCCGCGCGCTCATGGCGCGGGCGGCAAACGCATCCAGGCCGTCGGCCAGCAACAGCGCGCCGGTCTCGCCCGGGTGGGCGGCGAGGATCGGCGCGAGCTCGCGGTCGATCGACGTTTCCGCCGGCTGCAGCGGCAACGCGTGGCCGGGGGCGCCGGTCGCCTTCGGTGCCAGGTGTTCGTTGAACAACAGGCCGCTGCCGCTCAGCGCGGCCACCAGCACGACCGCGATCGCGGCGCCGCGCAGCAGGCGGCTGCGCAGGTTGGGCGCCGGGGGTGTCGTGTCGGGGTTCATCGCGATGCGATGGTGGCACGCTCAGCGCGTGTTGGTGGCCGGGGCGCGCCAGACCAGGCAACGGTTGTGGGCCGGCATCGGCACGTCGGCCAGCAGTACCAGCCCCGCTTCGCGCGCCAGTGCATCGACCGCCTCGAAGTCGCGGATCGCCGAGGCCGGGTCGCGTGCGCGCAGCCAGTCGTCGAACGCGCGGTTGCTGTCGCTGGTGTAGTCCCCGCCGGTATTGAACGGTCCGTACACCACCAGCGTGCCGCCGGCAGCCAGCCGTTGCCCGGCACCGGCGAAGAACGCGCGCACCTGGGGCCAGCCCATGATGTGCAGCGTGTTGGCGCTGAAGACCGCGTCGTACGCGCCGCCCGGCGGAACCGGCAGCGACGCCCAGTCGTCGACGTCGAGCGTCAGCGGCGGCGGCGTGTTGGGCAACGCGGCCTCGTCCAGCCAGGCGCGGATGCCGGGCAGGTGCTCGGCACGTTCGCTGGTCTGCCACGTCAGCCACGGCATCGCCGCGGCGAAATGCACCGCGTGCTGTCCGGTGCCGCTGCCCACTTCGAGCACGTGGCGGGCGTCGGCGAAATGTTCACGCAACACGGCGAGGATGGGCTCGCGGTTGCGCTCGCAGGCGGGCGAGAAAGGCTTCCCGGTCATGGTCCGGATCCGGTGCTGGGGCGGACAGTGTCGCGCAACGTCGCGCTCAGCTTCGCGCCAGCGCCACCGTCATGCGCCGTTCGTCCCACCGTGCCCAGGCGTAGACCAGCAGGCCACCGACCGCGGTCGCCGCACCGACATGGCCGGTCGACGTCCATCCCAGCCCGGCGCTGATCGCCAGCCCGCCGAGCCACGGCCCGAGCGCGTTGGCGGCATTGAATGCGGCGTGGTTGGAGGCGGCCGCCAGCGTCTGCGCCTCGCCGGCCACGTCCATCAGGCGCGTCTGCAGCACCGGCGCGAGCGCGCCCATGGTGCCCACCGCGACCACGGCCGGCAGCATCGTCCACAGCGAGTGCGCGGCGAACGGATAAGCCAGCAGCACCAGCGCCGACCACGCCAGGATCACCGGCGCCGCGCGGAACTGCAGCCGGTCGACCAGCCAGCCGCCGGCGAGGTTGCCGATGATCGAGCCGACGCCGAACACGCCCATCGCGATCGGAATCCAGCCATCGCCGGTGCCGGTCACCTCGGTCAGCGTCGGCGCGAGATAGCTGAAGGCGCAGAACATGCCGGCGAAGCCGATGGCGCCGATCAGCAGCGTCAGCCAGACCTGCGAGGAATTGAACGCCCGCATCTCGCGTAGCGGCGTCTGCCGCGGTTCGGCGGGATCGTCGGCAAGCGAGCGCGCGACCAGGGTGACGGTCAGCACCGCGACCGCGGCGACGAGGGCGAACACGTAGCGCCAGCTCAATGCCTGTCCCATCCAGGTGGCCAACGGATTGCCGACCAGGATTGCGATCGACAGCCCCAGCATCACCCGGCTGATCGCCGCGCCGCGCTGGGCCGGACCACCGATGGAGGCGGCGACCAGCATCGCCACGCCGAAGTACGCGCCGTGCGGCAGGCCGGCGATGAAGCGGAAACCCAGCATCACGTGATAGTCGGGCGCGAATGCGGTCGCCAGGTTGGCCAGCGCGTAGAACCCCATCAGCGCCAGCAGCAGCGAGCGCCGCGGCAGCCGCGCGCCGAGGATTGCCAGCAGCGGCGCACCGACCACGACGCCCAGCGCGTAGGCGCTTATCAGGTGGCCGACCTGCGGCTCGGTGATGCCCAGGTCCTGTACCAGGCTCGGCATCAGGCCCATCATCGCGAACTCGCTGGTACCGATCGCAAAGCCGCCGACCGCCAACGCGAACAGGATCGCGGCGTAGCGGGCGCGGTTGCGCTGGTGGGCGGTCGGGGCGACGGCGTGGGCCATTCGGGGACTCCGCGGATGGACCGCGCATTGTGCGCCGCAGCACGACGAAGAGGGGTAACCGCGGTGAAACGACGACCGGCCACGACCCTCGATCCCGGGATCCCGGCGGCCCCCTGGCCGCGGCCAGGAGGGGGTGACAGCCTCGTGTTGCCGGTCGATCCGGCTGACTGGGCGCCGCCCGCGACCGGTATCGCGATCGACGGCATCGCACTGGAGCCCAAGCCCGAACTGCACGTCACCCTGATCGGCAGCCGCCTCGGCGCAGAACTGCGCGCGGGCTTCGCGGCACCGTGGCTCGCTACCGCCGTGGCGACGGCACTGGCGGCGCAGGACTGGCGGTTCACCCGCACCGGTCGTCGCTGGCTGTTGCGCAAGCCGTTCGTTGCGGACGGCCGGGTGCAACTCGCCCATTCGGTTATCGAACGGGTCGAGCTGCCGGCGATGGCGTCGTTCCATCGGGTTTTGGGATGCCTGCTCGGACGCGAACTGCCGGCGCCGCCCCCACACGTGACGCTATACGTGGCGGGGCAGCCGCACGGCATCGGCGTGTCCAGCGAAGCGCGCCTGCGGGCATTCGCCGTCCGCGAAGTGTCCCGGCCTTTGTAGGAGCGGCTTCAGCCGCGATCAGGCTGAGCGGGTCCGAATGCAGATCGCGGCTGAAGCCGCTCCTACAGGGCGGGGCACGCTGAACCATTCATCCGCCGTCTCACCGGTTGCGACGCTGCGCTGGCCTACTGCGCGCCTTTGGCGGGAGCAGGCGCATGGGGCAGGCACTGGTGCGGCAGGACGGGACGGGCGGCGAACTCGACCGGCTCGACGCCGGCGGAACCTTGCCCGTGCGGGAGGTACGTCGCCGCGGCGACGGTGCCGCGCTGACCCAGGCGCTGTCGAAGCGCTATGCCGACCGCATCACCGGCAGCTTCACCATCCCCGGGCGCGAGGGCGACTACGCACCGATCCCGGACGACGTGCCCGCCGCGCTCGCCGCCGCCCTGCGCGCGCGCGGCGTCGACCGCCTCTACCGCCACCAGGCCGACGCCTGGGCCGCCTCGCAGCGTGGCGAAAACGTCGCCATCGTCACCCCGACCGCATCGGGCAAGTCGCTGTGCTACACCCTGCCGGTGGTGAGCGCGGCGATGCAGGGGAGCGCAAAAGCGCTGTACCTGTTCCCGACCAAGGCGCTGGCGCAGGACCAGGTGGCCGAGCTGCTCGAACTCAACCGCGCCGGCGACCTCGGGGTCAAAGCGTTCACCTTCGACGGCGACACCCCCGGCGACGCGCGCCAGGCGATCCGCCTGCACGGCGACATCGTCGTGTCCAACCCCGACATGCTCCACCAGGCGATCCTGCCGCACCACACCAAGTGGGCGCAGTTCTTCGAGAACCTGCGCTACGTGGTGATCGACGAGATCCACACTTACAGGGGTGTATTCGGCAGCCACGTCACCAACGTGCTGCGCCGGCTCAAGCGCATCTGCGCGTTCTACGGCGTCACCCCGCAGTTCATCCTGTGCTCGGCGACGATCGGCAACCCGGCCGCGCACGCGCGCGCGCTGATCGAGGCCGACGTGCACGCGATCACCGAGTCCGGCGCGCCCACCGGCGACAAACACGTGCTGCTGTGGAACCCGCCGGTGATCAACCCCGACCTCGGGCTGCGGGCGTCAGCGCGGTCGCAGGCCAACCGCATCGCCCGCATCGCGATCAAGTCCGGGCTGAAGACGCTGGTGTTCGCGCAGACCCGGCTGATGGTCGAGGTGCTGACCAAGTACCTCAAGGACGTGTTCGACAGCGACCCGCGCCGGCCCCCGCGCATCCGCGCCTACCGCGGCGGCTACCTGCCGACCGAGCGCCGCGCGGCCGAGCGCGACATGCGCGCCGGCAACATCGACGGGATCATCTCGACCTCGGCGCTGGAGCTCGGCGTCGACATCGGCTCGCTCGACGTGGTCGTGCTCAACGGCTACCCGGGCTCGGTCGCCGCTACGTGGCAGCGCTTCGGTCGCGCGGGCCGCCGCCAGCAGCCGAGCCTCGGCGTGCTGGTGGCGAACTCGCAGCCGCTCGACCAGTACGTCGTGCGCCATCCCGATTTCTTCGCCGACGCTTCGCCCGAGCACGCGCGCACCGCGCCCGACCAGCCGCTGATCCTGTTCGACCACATCCGCTGCGCCGCGTTCGAGCTTCCGTTCGTGGTCGACGAGATGTTCGGCCCGATCGAGCCGGAGGTGTACCTGGAGGCGCTGGCCGAGACCGAAGTCGTGCACCGCGAGGGCGACCGCTGGGAATGGATCGCCGACAGTTACCCGGCCAACGCCGTGTCGCTGCGCTCGGTCGCCGACGGTAATTTCGTCGTTGTCGACCGCACCGGCGGCAAGCAGCAGATCATCGCCGAGGTCGACTACTCGGCGGCCGCGCTGACCCTGTACGAAGGCGCGATCCACATGGTGCAGAGCACGCCGTACCAGGTCGAACGGCTCGACTGGGACGGCCGCAAGGCCTACGTGACGCGCACGCACGTCGACTACTACACCGACTCGATCGACTACTCGAAGCTGAAGGTGCTCGAGCGCTTCGACGGCATCGACGCCGGCCACGGCGACTGCGGCCACGGCGAGGTGCACGTGGTGCGGCGCGTCGCCGGCTACAAGAAGATCCGCTACTACACCCACGAGAACATCGGCTACGGCCCGGTCAACCTGCCCGACCAGGAACTCCACACCACCGCGGTCTGGTGGCAGTTGCCGCAGGCGACCCTGCTGGCGTGGTTCGCCTCGCGCCAGGACGCGCTCGACGGTTTCCTCGGCGCCGGATACGCGCTGCACGTGGTGGCGACCGTCGCGGTGATGGCCGACGCGCGCGACCTGCAGAAGGCGGTCGGCAACGGCGACGGCGCGTGGTTCGCGACCGCCGATGCGAAGGGCCGCGGCCAGCTGCGCGGGGTGGAGGGTCCGGTCGAAGGCCTGTCGATCGCCCCCGGCGCGCGCGCTCGGTTGCCGCAGGACGCGCACGAGGACTACATGGAAATACATGGCGCCGGCGAGGGCCGCGACGGGACCGACAACCATGACGCGGGGCACCCGGTGATGCGTGCGGTGTCCGCCGATGGCGGCGCGGACGGCGATTCGAAGCGCGATGGGATGCCGGTCCGCGACGCCACCGCCGGGGACGTCGAAGTGCAGCAGTTCGTGCCGACCATCTACCTGTACGACAACTTCCCCGGCGGCGTCGGCCTGAGCGAACCGCTGTGGACACGACAGGCCGAACTGGTGCGCCGTGCGACCGAACTGGTAGAGCGCTGCGACTGCAAGGCCGGCTGCCCCGCCTGCGTCGGCCCGGTGCTCGCTGCCGACGAGTCCGGCGACACGGCCACGCCCAAGTCGCTCGCTCGCCGCGTGCTTGGGCTGCTGGCCGAGGTGGCACGGTGATACCGCAAATCCGAAGCGTGTGCAGGAGCGGCTTCAGCCGCGATCCGCAACCGGACGGGCGACCAGGCATCCGATCGCGGCTGAAGCCGCTCCTACAGGCGGGACGTTGCCCGGCGGGACCAGTCCCGACCCTGTTTGATGTCCCGCCCCGCCGTAGGAGCGACGCGAGTCGCGACCCGCCGAACGGCCGAAGCGATGTACAGGTCGCGACTTGCGTCGCTCCTGCGCGCGGTGGGGGTGCGCCACGTTCGCGTGGCCCCACCGGACCCCTGCGTCGCATGAGGCCCGCATGAGCATCACACTCGACAAGCTGCGCGCGCTCAAGCGCGAGGCCGGTGCGCCGTCGCGTCCGGCGCCGACCGCGGTCGTGCGCGACCGGGCGCCGGCCGCGCCTGCCAACACCTCGATCGAATCACTGCGGCGCTTGCTGGGCGTGCGCGAACGCAAGCCGGTCGCCGCGGCATCGCGGGCGCCGGTCGACCGCCGCCTGCCCGGCGAGGAAATTGCGCCGGGGTTGCGGCTGATCGAGCACTGGCTGCCGTTTGCCGCGCCGGCCGACGCGCTGCCGCTCACGTTCGCCAAGCGCGATGACACCGTGGATCCGCGCGACCTGCTGTTCTTCGACACCGAGACCACCGGCCTGGCCGGCGGCACCGGCACGCGTGCGTTCCAGATCGGCGCGGCCGACTGGCACGCGCATCCGCTGCACGGCGATGGCCTGCGCGTGCGCCAGTTGCTGATCACCACGCTGGCAGCGGAAACGGCGATGCTGCGGGAGTTCGCCGGCTGGCTGTCGCCGACCACGGTGCTGTCGAGCTACAACGGTCGCTGCTACGACGCGCCGCTGCTGAAGACGCGTTACCGGCTGGCCCGGCTGCCGTGCCCGATCACCCCGCTCGACCACGTCGACCTGCTCTTCCCGACCCGCAGGCGCTACCGCGGTGTGTGGGAGAACTGCCGGCTGGCGACGATCGAGCGCGAGCTGCTGAAGATCGCGCGCGAGGACGACCTGCCCGGCTCCGAGGCACCGGCGGCGTGGCTGTCCTACCTGCGCGGCGGACCGTCGACGCTGCTGCGGCGCGTGTGCGCCCACAACCACCAGGACGTGGTGACGCTGGCCAGGCTGATGCTGCGCCTGGCCGAGGTGGAGGATGCCGCGGCGCCCGTCGCGTTTACATCATGAACACGCGGGCCACCGCAGGCTCCCCCGGACGCCGTACCGGAGCCCCGCCATGACCCGACCGCCGCTGATCCCCGTTGTCGTCCTGCTGCTCTCCGTCGGCGCCTGCACCACGATGCCCCCGGTCGACGTGCCGCGCGACCCCGCCACCGTCTGCGTCGCCGACGATGCTTCCTGGGCGATCGGCCGCGCGGCGACCGCCGAGGTCGTCGAGCGTGCGCGCGTCGACAGCCACAGCAACGACGTGCGGGTCATCGAACCCGGCCAGGCCGTGACGATGGACTTCCGCGCCGATCGGCTCAACATCGACGTCAACGAACGCGGCGCGATCAGCGGACTCCGCTGCGGCTGAAGCCGCGGCTCCGCGGTGAAGCTGCCGCGTCACTCCCGATCGCTGTAGGAGCGGCTTCAGCCGCGATCGGATAATCGTCCGCCCGAACCGCCGCGGACGCCGGCGCCTTGCGGCTAGACTCTGGCCTTTCCCGAACAGGACAGGCCGTGCGATCCAATCGCCCCCTCTGGCTGCTGGCCGCGGTCGCGCTGGTCGCGCTGTGGTTCGGTTTGCAACAGACCGGCCCGGACGGCCTGTCCGCGCCCGGCGCCGACTCGCCGCAACGCGAGCTCCCGCGTGATGCGTCGGCGGGGCTGCCGGCGTTCCTGCCACCCGAAGCCGGGCCGGTGCTGGATGCCATCGCGAGCGGCGGCCCGTACGCCTACCGCCAGGACGGCGGCGTTTTCCAGAACCGCGAGCGCCTGCTGCCGCAACGGCCACGGGGGCACTACCGCGAGTTCACCGTCGACACGCCCGGTTCGCGTGACCGCGGGGCTCGCCGCATCGTGACCGGTGGCGACCCACCGACCGAGTACTACTACACCGACGACCACTACCGCAGCTTCCGTCGTTTCGACCCGGTGGGGGCGCCATGAATGCGATCGACCTGCGCGCACTGCTCGCCGACCCGGTGCAGTCCGGCGCGTACTTCATCGACGACCGTGACACCGCCGCGATGGCCCAGGCCGGCACCGCGCTGGACTTCGGGGTCGCCCGGATCGACCTGTCCGGCTGCGGCGACAAGACCGAACTGCTCGCCCGGCTGGCGCGCGGCCTGCAGTTTCCATCGTGGTTCGGCGGCAACTGGGACGCGCTGGCCGACAGCCTGGGCGACCTGGCGTGGTGGCCGGCGCCCGGTTACCTGCTGATGGTCGAACAGATCGGTGGCCTGCGCGAGGCGGACGACGACACGTTCGCGACCCTGCTGTCGATCCTCAACGAGGCGGCGGAGGACTGGCGCGAACGCAACGTCGCGTTCTGGGCACTGCTGCCGTTGCCAGCCGACGCGCTGGCCGCGCTGGAAACCTGACTGTCAGCGGGCGGGGTCGAGCGCCCTGCGCTTGGCTTCGCGCCGCTGCTGGGGCGACTGGCCCCAGTCGTTGTCGAAAACAGCCGGCTGCCAGTCGCCGTAACTGGGGTTGGGCAGCATCCACCAGCGCTCGCCGAACCATTCGCCGTGGGTCGCCATCAGGGCGGCGCGGGCATCCGGCGTGTTGGGCTCGACCGCGGTGAAATCACCCAGCTGGTCGCCGAACTGGAACAGCACCCGGTAGTCGCGTCCGGCCAGCCGGCGGCGGCAGGCCTTGTCGCCACTGTCGGCCGACGCGCATCCCTCCACCACCGTGCCCTTGCCCAGGAACACCGCATCGCTGGCGACCGGCAGGCCGACCGCGCGCAGGTTGTCCAGGGTCGCGTCCTGCATCGCCTCGGTGCGGTTGCTGATGTAGACGATGGTGACGCCGCGCGCCTGCGCCGCCTGTGCGAACGCGAGGACGCCCGGGATCGGCGTCGCCCGACGCTCGTCGACCCACGCCGCCCAGGTCGCCGAGGCGTACTCGCCGCCGTCGAGGACCAGCCGCGCCTGGTACGGCGAGTTGTCCAGCACGGTCTCGTCGACATCGACGATCACCGCCGGCGGCAACCCCATGGCCGGGTTGCCGCGTTCGGCTGGCAGCAGTGCATCCCACCGGGGGTCGGCCAGGGCGTCGTCGAGCCGGTCGGTGGCCGCGCGCCAGGTCTGCAGCGCGGCGGCGCGGTACTCGGCGGAAGCCTGCATCCACAGCACGGCGTTGAGGTTGTCGTCGGCCGCCACCGTCACCGCCGCGGGGCGGTCTTGGGGGGCCTGCGGCGCGGTGTGCCGGCACGCGGGCAGGACCAGCAGGATCAGCAGCGGGGACAGCAGGTGGATGCGCATGGGGTGGCCCGGTGGCTCAGGAAGCGCTCCAGTTTAACGACGCCCCGGGGCGGTCCGGAGCGAGGCCTGCGTCGCAGTTTCAACGCGTGGACATTCACAATTTGTTCACGTATACAACGGGGTTCGCGTCCGGCACGGGGATGTACGCCGCGCGCTCCATTCGCATCCTTCCGGCGCTGATCCAGGTACCGGCAGGCGTTTTTCGTTCACACGCAAGGACCCGCATGAGCAAGCACGCACCACGTTCCCACTCCGGCCTTTCCCGCTCTTCGCTTTGCCGCGCCATCGCCACCTGCCTGCTGGCGGGCGCCATGTTGCCGGCAATGGCACAGGACGCCGCGCCTGAAGAAGACCCCGGCCAGGTCGGCGATGCCGCCAGCTGGCGCACCGACGAGTTCATGGCCGACTGGGGCCTGGGCGCGATCGGCGCCGAGTACGCCTACGCGCGTGGCCTGACGGGCCATGGCATCCGCCTGGGCGTGTTCGACAGTGGCGTGGCGCTGGACCACGCGGAATTCGCCGGTGGCGACCACATCGGCCTGAAGTTCGGCGACCCGGGCTGCAGCAACCTGACCGATCTGTGGGGCTGCTTCTATTCCGATGGCGGCCAGGCCTCGGTCGAGGGCTATCTGGCGCCCGATGGTTACGTGTGGGGCAGCGGCAACGCGCTCGACCTGGAATACAACGCCCACGGCACCCACGTCGGCGGCACCATGGCCGCCGCGCGGAACGGCAGCGGCATGCACGGCGTGGCGTTCGGCTCCGGCCTGGTCTCGGCGCAGCTGTTCACCAACCGCCTCAACGAATACTTCTTCGGCCCCAACGGGCTGGACAGCAATGTCCACGGCACCAGCCCGAGTGACGAAGCGCTGGCCGACATGTACGCGCAGATGGCCGCCAACGGCGTGCGCGCGATCAACCACAGCTGGGGTTTCACCATCCCGCTGGACTCGGCGGGCTTCGCCGACTTCGTCTATGACGCCCTGGGTGCCGGCTTCTTCGAACCCTACGCGGCCGGTTCGCGCGACCACGGCATGCTGCAGGTCTGGGCCGCCGGCAACGGCGGCGATGATGGCGTTGCCGGCAACGGCACCGGCTACTACGCCGGCGTCACCGCGACGCTGCCGCGCTGGCTGCCGGAGCTGGAGGCCTACTGGCTCAGCGTCGCCAACATGAACCTCGACGGCGAGATCGACGGCTCGTCCAACATCTGCGGCCTGAGCATGGACTGGTGCATCACCGCGCCGGGCACGATGATCGCCTCGAGCGTGGTCTGGGGCGAGCTCAGCGGTGAAGTGGTGGTCGGTGAGGACGGCAGCCTGACCCTGGAGTTCGAGGACCCGAACCGCCAGCTCGGTTATGCCTACTACACCGGTACCTCGATGGCCGCGCCGCACGTCACCGGCGCGCTTGCGCTGCTGATGGAGCGCTACCCGTACCTGGACAACGCACAGATCCGCGACGTGCTGCTGACCACCGCGCGCGACATGGGCGCCGCGGGCGTCGACGAGCTCTACGGCTGGGGCCTGATGGACCTGCGCAAGGGCATGGAGGGCTACGGCCAGCTGCGCGTCGACACCGACATCGTCATGGACCGCCGCGCCGGCGGCGCCAAGGTGTGGGAAGGCGAGGCGTGGGACGACTGGACCAACGACATCGGCGGCCCCGGCCGCATGACCAAGTCGGGCATCGGCTGGCTGCGCCTGAGCGGCGACAACAGCTTTGCCGGCCTGACCGTCACCGACGGCGTGCTCGAGCTGACCGGCAACAACGCACTGGGCGACACCGTGGTCGACGGTGGCCTGGCCTGGGTCGCGGCCGGCGGCGTGCTCGCCAACGCGGCGACAGTCAACGGCGGCTGGCTGCAGGTCGACGGCACCCAGTCGGGCGCGTTGCGGGTCAACGGTGGCGGTGGCCTGCGTGGCATTGGCACGGTCGGCAGCACGGTCGTCGCCGGCACCATCGCGCCGGGCAACTCGATCGGCACGCTGTCCGTCGCCGGCGACTACACCCAGCTGGCGGGCTCGTACTTCGACGCCGAGCTGGGCGCCAGCGGCAGCGCCGACCTGATCTCGGTCAGCGGCGTCGCCGACCTGCAGGGCGGCACGGTGCGGCTGTTCGGCACTCCGGGCGTGTTCGACATCGGCGCCAGCTACACCCTGCTCGAGGCCTCCGCGGTCAACGGCACGTTCGCCGGCGTGAGCCGTGGCGCGTTCTCGCCGTTCCTGGGGTTCAACCTGGGCTACGGCGCCGACGTAGTGACGCTCGACGTGGTCCGCGCGATGGCGCTGGCCGAGGCCGCCACCACGCCCAACCAGCGCTCGGTGGCGCGCGCGGCCGATGCGATGGCCGATGACGCGGCGCTGCTCGGCTCGCTCGTGCAGCTGTTCCCCGAACAGGCACAGGGCGCGTTCGACCTGCTCGGCGGCGAGTTCCACCCCGCCGCACGCGCGGTGCTGGTGGAGGACGCCCGCATGGTGCGCGAGGCCGCGCTTGCGCGCACCACGCCGGTCCTGTCGGCGCTCGACGACGATGCCCCGGCGACGACGGCATGGGCCGAGGCGTTCAAGAGCGGCGGCAGCATCCATGGCGACGCCAACACCGGCCGTGTCGAGCATGACGCCAACGGTGTACTCGTCGGCATCGAGCACCGTTTCTCCGGTGGCTGGCAGGTCGGTGCGCTGGGCGGCACCGGCCGCACCGACATCGACCTGCGGGCGCGTGCGTCCAGCGGCGACGTCAAGCAGCGCCACCTCGGCGTGTACGGCGGCAACCAGTGGGGCGGGCTGTCGCTGCGCGCCGGCCTGACCCGCGCCGACCAGGAGATCGACGGCGAGCGCTACGTGGCCTTTGCCGACGTCGACCAGTTCCTGCACACCGAGTACGACGCCACCACCACCCAGGCCTTCATCGAGGGTGGATACGCGTTCGGTCGCCAGGCCTGGACGCTGGAGCCCTACCTGCAGGTCGCGCGCGTGGACGTGGACACCGACGGGTTCGTCGAGGACGGCGGCAGTGCCGCGCTGGCCGGCAGCGATGCCGAGACCCGCGCGACCCTGTCGACGGTCGGCGTCCGCTTCGACGTCGGCCTCGGCGGTGCGCAGCAGTCGGCGAGCGGCCTGCACCTGCGCGGCGGCCTCGGCTACCGCCACGCCTCCGGCGACCTGGTGGCCGAGGGCGTGCACGCGTGGGACGACGGCACTGCGTTCACCGTGACGGGCGCGCCGCTGGCGGAGCGCTCGACCGTGCTGGAAGCCGGTGTGGCCGCACGGTTCGGTGCCCGCAGCCTGCTGGAGTTCGGCTACAGCGGCCAGTACGCCGACGAGGCCCGCGACCACGGCGCCAACGTGCGGTACTCGCTGAAGTTCTGATCCACCGGTTCGTGCGGTAGCGGCAGGGGCGGCTTCGGCCGCCCCTGTCGTTTGTGGGGGCCGCAACGGCGACCACGCGCCGGCAACCTTCCAAATAAGAGCCCCGGCCGGAGCCGGGGCATCTGGCCGCGTCCCTGCGACCACACATGACCTCTCGTGCGTCAGTCCACCCGGGCCTGCAGGGTCAGTCCGTCGAAGGCGGTCTCGCCGACCACGCGGATGTAGTACGCCGCGGCGGCGGGGTTACGCACGCGGACCGTCTCGCTGTTGCCGGGGCGGCTCGAGCGGAACTCGTAGGCATCGCCGGCCGGCGGCTCGCCGCTGCTGACGTACACGCTGACGTTGCCGCTGCCGCCGTGGCTCATCACGTTGAGCAGGCGCGCGCCGTCCGCCACCTCGATGCGGAACAGCAGGCTGTCGCCTGCGCCGCCGGACAGGCTGCGTACCGGAACCTTGTTGGCCAGCTCGGTGGCGTCGTCGCCGTCGTCGCCATCGTCATCGTCATCGTCATCGTCATCGTCGCCGCCGCCGCCGAGTGCCAGCGCGATCGCGGCCTCGGCGTCGAGCAGGCCACTGCCGATCTCGCGGTCAGGCGCCGCCGGGAACGCACGCGCGCTTTCGACGAGGATCGCCTCCAGCTCGGCCGGTGTCCTGGGCGCCTGGCCGGCACCGACCACCGCGCCTTGCACCAGCGCCGCGACGCCGGCCACGTGTGGCGAGGCCATCGAGGTGCCCGCCATGCCGACGTAGGTCGGGGTGCCGAGGTCCGGCGAGGTCGCCGAGGTGTTGGTCGCCTGCCAGACGTAGCCACCCGGATTGCCGTCGACGCCGCCACCGCCGCCGGGGCCGGCCAGGTCCACGCGCGCGCCGTAGTTCGAGTAGCTCGCACGGCCGCCGGTGATGCGGCTGGCACCCACCGCGACCACGTTGTCGCAGCTGGCCGGGGTGAAATTGGCGGCGTCGCCGTTGCTGTTGCCGGCCGCCACCACGACGGTCGCGCCCAGGGCGGTGGCCGTGTCGACCGCGGCCTGGCTGAGCGGTGAGCAGCTGCCGCCACCGCCGAGGCTGAGGTTGATCACCTCGGCCGGGTGGGGATTGGCCGGCACCCCGGGTACGGTGCCGCCGGCGGCCCAGACGATCGCGTCGGCGATGTCGGAGGTGTAGCCGCCGCAGCGGCCCAGTACCCGGACCGGCAGCACCTGCGCGTCGTGGGCGACGCCGGCCATGCCGATCGCGTTGTTGCTCAGTTCGGCCACGGTGCCTGCGACGTGTGTGCCGTGGAACGAGCTGTCCGACGCCGGCCTGCCGGCCGCGCATTCGTCGGCGGCTTCCCAGTCCCCGTGGTCGTAGGCGCCCGGCACGCGGGCGTCGGTTGCGCGGCGCGAGACGAACGCGTCGGTAATGAAGTCGTAGCCCTCCAACATGTTTGCGTCCATGTCGGGGTGCGGCACGATGCCGGTGTCGAGTACCGCCACCACCACGCCTTCGCCAGTCGATGCGTCCCACGCGGCCGGGGCGGCGATGCCGCCGGTCGCGTCATGCAGGTGCCACTGGTATTGCGCGAAGTACTCGTCGTCGATGTCGAGCTGTGGTTGAGCCGGCATGGCGCGGCGTGGCCCGGGCAGGCCGGTGTGGCGCAACATCCGGTCGACCTCGACCGAGCGCACCGCCGGGTCTGCCGACAGCTCGCGCACCAGCGCTTCAAGCTCGGACCGGTCGAGCCGGTGCGACAACCGCAGCAGGTCGGCGCCGAGCGCGAGCGGGCGGACGTGGCGCGCGGTCGGTATCGGCCGGCGGGCGTCGGACTGGGTGCGGATGATGCGTCCGCCGTGGGCGCGGCGGGCGGCGGCGTCAACCGCCTGCAGCTTGAGCGCGCGGTCGGCGCCGGCGTCGCGGTACCGCACTATCAGGCGCGCACCGTCCTCGGCGGCGGGGGTGGTCCGGGTTGCGGGGCGGGTTTCCAGGGGCGCGCCGGCGTGGGCGGCCGGTAGGGCCAGGGCGGTGGCGATCATCGAGGCCAGCAGGCCGATGCGCAGGTGCTTGTTGCCAGTCATTTCCATTCCTTTTGGTTGATTGGTCGAACGTGTGGTTGCGTGGTCGGCGCGGATCACCAGCCGAAGCCGACGCCCGCGCCGACCGAGGTGTCGTCACCGCTGAAGGCGCCGCCGAAGGTCACCGTGGCCCGCTCCGACAGCGCCCGCTGGTAACCCAGCGACAGCGCGGTGGCGCCGTTCTGGAAGCCGACGCCGACGCCGACGCGGTTGTCGGTGTCGATGCCGGCCGCGCTGGTGGCCATGTTGACCATCGCCGCACTCATCGCGCCCATCTGGTCGATGCGGTGCTCCTGCTGGTTGAAGCGCGAGTCGACCTCGCCGCGCAGCGCGGTGAAGTCGTCGTTGAGCAGGGTGAAGCGGCTGTCGGTGTACGCGTTGGCCGAGTGCAGCGTCTGCGTGGCGGTGGTGTCGGTGTAGTCATTGGCCGACTGCAGGGTCTGAACCGCCGCGGCATCGGTGTAACCGTTGGCTGACTGCAACGCCTGCGCAGTGGCGTGGTCGGTGTAGCCCTGCGCACTCGCCAGCGTTCCGGCGTCGCCGGCCTGTACCGGGTTGGCGCCGGCGCTTCCGTGGCCGATGCCCGTGGCCGGGGTGTCCGCCGCCGGGAGCCCCGCCACGCCGGCAGTACCGGTGGCCGGCGACGACGGCTCCGATTCGGCCGTCGTGGTCGAGCCACGCCGGGGCGGCACGGGTTTCCTGTCACGGTTGCCGGGGATCCCGTCGATCTCCTCGGCCAGTGCGCTCAAACGCTGGTCGACCGCGGCGAACGCGCTGCCGATGTCGCCGTAGCTGCTGCCCTGGATCAAGTAGCTGGGTGGCGCGAACACGCCGCCGCTGAAGCCGGCGCCGCCACCCAGCACCGCCGCGACGGACTGCAGCTGGCCAAGGTTGGCCGCGTCGAAGGCCTCGGTGCCGGCGGCCACGTTGGTGATCTGCCGCTGGAACGCCGAGTTGTAGTCGTCGCCCGCACTACCGACCGAGATCGTGTTGGCGCGGTCGGCCAGCGACCCGGCCCCGAGCGCGACACTGTCGTAAGCGTCGTCGTTGACGTAGGCGTTGGTGCCGATCGCCACGCTGCTGTCGGCGCCGGCGGTCGCGCCGAAGCCCAGTGCAGTGGAGTAGCCGCCGTCCGCGACGGTCAGGCTTCCGACCGCGGTGTCGCCGATCGACTCGTAGTACTCGCTACCGGCCACCGCGCCGTTGCCCAGCGCGGTCGCGCCGATGCCGTGGGCCGCGGTGAGCATGACGATCTGGCCCGGCGGGAATCCGATCACGGCGCCGAGGTCGAACATGCCGCCGGCGGCGTAGCTGTAGTCACCGGTGGCACGGGTCCCGGCGCCGTAGCTGGCGGAGAACGCGCCGCTGGCCTGGCTCATGAAGCCGGTGGCCACGCTCGCATCCCCGCTGGCCAGTGACTGGCTACCGAATGCCAGCGTGCCGGTCCCGGTGGCCTGCGCCTGCGAACCCAGCGCGACGCTGGCGCCGCCGGTGGCGATGGAACCACTGCCCACCGCGGTGGCCCCCGCGGCGGTGGCTTGGCTGCCGGCGCCGTAAGCGCTTGCGTCACCGTGGTCGGCCAGCGCGTTGAAGCCGGTCGCGGTGGCGCCGTCGCCAAGTGCGAAAGCTCCCGATCCGAACGCGCCCGCGCCCGCACCGATCGCGCTGCTGGCCGAGCCGAACGCGCTGCTGTAGTCCCCTTCGACCAGGGCGTCCGCACCGGCGGCGATGGACTCCTCGCCGAGCACGATCGCCTCACCGGCGCCGGTCGACTCGAAGTGGATGTCGGTCGACTTGGCGATTTCACCGAGTTCGCGCAACTGCGCGACATTGACCGCGTCGGTGTCCTCGACGCCGGCGGCGACGTGGGTGATCTGGCGCTCGCCGCCTTCGATCCCGACCGACACGCTGTCGATGCGGTCGGCCACGGAACCGGCGCCGAGCGCGACGCTGTTGGCCGCTTCGGCGTTGGCGCCGTAGCCCAGCGCGGTCGAGTCGGCTTCCGCCGCCCACGATGCCGCGCCCAGCGCGGTCGAGCCGGTCGCCTCGGCCGTGCTCAGCCAGCCGATCGCACTGCTGGAGTCGCCACTGGCCCAGGCGCCATTGCCGAAAGCGGATGCCTGCGCGCCGCTGGCCTCTGTCGAGAACAGCCCGGCCGCACTGCCACCGACCGCGGTGCTCTCGTTGCCCGAGGCGATGCTGGCCTCGCCGATCGCGGTGCTGCTGGCGCCGCTGGCCTCGGCCGAAGCGCCGACCGAGGTCGCCAGTTCGCCTGACGCGACCGCGCCATAGCCCAGCGCCGAGGACAGGAAGCCGGAGGCGCTGCTGAAGCCGCCGAACGCGCTGGCGCCGTCGCCGCCGGCGCTGCTGCTGAATCCGACCGCGCTTGCCTGCACGCCGGCCGCGCTGGCCGCCGCGCCGCCGGCGGTGCCGAACCCGCCAGCGGCCTGTGCCCCGGCCCCGAGCGCGGTCGCGCCTTCGCCCGCGGCGACGGTCGACTGGTCGAGCAGGACGGTGCCGTCCTCGTCCTCGACATACAGCTGGCCGCCCAGCGCGGTCGACGAGTCCCCCGTCGCCTGTGCCTGGCTGCCGTTGGCGACGCTGTTGGCGCCTTCGGCTACCGCGTTGAAACCATTGGCGCTGGCGTAGTCGCCGAGCGCGAACGCGCCGGAACCGAACGCCGACGCGCCCAGGCCCAACGCACTGCTGGCCGAACCGATCGCGGTCGCACGGTCGCTGCCCGCGTAGGCGTCGGCGCCGACGGCAACCGCCTGCTCGCCGTCGACGATCGCCTCGGCCTCGCCACTGGCCTTGAACTGGCGCGCGGTTGCATCGGCGACGTCGGCCACCGCCTCGAGCTGGGCGAGGTTGACCGCGTCGGTCGCCTCGGTGCCCGCGGCGAGGTGGGTCAGCTGGCGCTCGGCGCCTTCGCTGCCGATCGACACGCTGTCATCGCGGTCGGCGACCGAACCGCCGCCAAGGGCGACGGCGTTGGCCGCGCTCGCGCTGGCGCTGTAGCCGACCGCGGTGCTGTTGATGCCACTGGCGGTGCTGCCGGCACCGAGCGCGGACGAGTAGAAGCCGCTGGCCTGGCTGTTGGTGCCGAACGCTGACGCGGCGTAATCGGTCGCGCTGCTGCCGGCGCCCACCGCGGAGGCGTTGATGCCATCGGCGCTGCTGCCGCTTCCGACGGCGGTGGCGTTGACGTTGACGGCCCGGCTGTCGGCGCCGATCGCCGTGGTGGCAGAGCCGGTGGCACTGCTGCCGGCGCCGAAGGCCGAAACCTTGTAGCCGAACGCCTTGCTGCCCGCACCGACCGCGGTGGCGGCCTCGCCCATCGCCATCCCGCCGCGGCCGCAGGCGAGGCTCTTGTCGCCGTCGGCCAGGGCCGGGGCGGTAGCGTCGGTCAGGCAGACCTCGGCGGCGGTCGCCGGCAGTGCCGCCAGCGAAAGCGCGGTGGCCAGAGCCAGTGAGAGCGGCGTCAGCCGCGTATGTGGCCCGGACGACGGGCGTGCGGAAAGTGCAGAAGCGCGCAACGCAGGCGCGCTGTTGGAGACGAGCATGGTGATTTCCCTATGTGTGCGTCCATTCAGAGCGCGCGCCTGCTGGCGTGCCTCTCCCCAGGTCGACCTGTCCGCCCGTCCCCGCGCAACACAGCGGTCCCTCATGGACCAGGAGCGCGGGGGCGTTGCCGTGTCACCGCGAACGGTGGACCGGCGGCGGCCAGTACGACGACGCGGCCGTCGACGACGTCCGCGTTGCCCATAGCGATATCACGAACACGACAACGAAGTGAACAGAACGCTGCCGCATGGCGTCACCGCGCGACGTTCGCGACAGTGCCTACGGGGCGGCAGCACGCGTTCGCCCGGATGCCGGGATTACCGGTTTGATGCGCCGCAGCATGGCCGCGGCGGCGGAATCAGCTGTCCAGCAACGCCCGGATCGCGTCGAAGCCGGCCTTGGCGCGCTCCTGCTTGCGCGCCGCGTCCGCGACCGGATCGGCGCCGTCGCGCTGGACCTCGTCCGCCGGCAGCTCGTCGAAGAAGCGGCTCGGCTTGAGTCGCAGCAGGTCGCCCCACTTCTGCGCCTGCCTGGAGTACGACAGCCACAGCTGTTCCTTGGCGCGGGTGATGCCGACGTAGAGCAGGCGGCGCTCCTCGTCGATGCGGCCTTCCTCGATGCTCGCCTCGTGCGGCAGGTTGCCGTCGTCGACACCGACGATGAACACGTAGCGGAACTCCAGGCCCTTGGCGCCGTGCAGCGACATCAGCCGGACCTGGTTGCCGGCGTCGCCCTTGTCCGCGTGCGACAGCAGCGCCAGCTGGGCGGCGAGCTCACCCGGGCCGGCACCGCCGCGGCGGTCGGAGGCGCCGTCGAACCAGTCGGCCAGTTCCTCCAGGTTCTGCTTGCGCCGCTGGTAGCCGGCCTCGTCCTTGCACTGGGCGCGGATCGACTGCAGCAGCCCGGACCGCTGGGCAAGCTCGCGCACCAGCTCGGCCGGGGCCAGCCGGCGGGCGTCCTCGCGCAGTCCGCGGATGATGGTCGCGAACCCGTCGAGTGCGTTGGCCGCCCGCGGCGGCAACTGCTTGAGTGCGCCGACCGATTCGATGGCGCGCGACATCGGCATGTGGGCGTGCTGCGCCAGCTCGGCCAGCCTTGCCAGCGTGGTCGCACCGACCTCGCGCTTGGGCGAGGTCACCGCGCGCAGGAAGGCCGCGTCGTCATCGGGGTTGGCGACCAGCCGCAGCCACGAAAGCGCGTCCTTGACCTCGCCGCGCTCCAGGAACGCGGTGCCGCCGGTCAGGTGGTAGGGAATGCGCAGCAGCTGCAACGCCTTCTCCAGCGCGCGCGACTGGTGGTTGCCGCGGAACAGGATGCAGAAGTCGCTCCACGGCGCCTGCTTCGCGGTCGCGGTGTACTGGATCTCGGCGGCGACCTTCTCGGCCTCGTGCGCGGCGTCGCGACACTCCCAGATGCGGATGCGCTCGCCGTCGGCCTGGTCGGACCAGAGTGTCTTGGGGTGCTCGTGCGGGTTGTTCGCGATCAGTGCATTGGCCGCGCGCAGCACGCGGTTGGAGCAGCGGTAGTTCTGTTCGAGCTTGACGATCTTCAGGTCGGGATAGTCCTGCCCGAGCGCGAGCAGGTTGTCCGGGTTGGCGCCGCGCCAGGCGTAGATCGACTGGTCGTCGTCGCCCACGCAGGTGAACAGCCCGCGCGGCCCGGCGATCGCCTTGAGCAGGCGGTATTGGGCATCGTTGGTGTCCTGGCACTCGTCGACCAGCAGGTAGCCGATGCGCTCGCGCCAGGCCAGCGCGCACTCGGGATCGGACTCCAGCAACTGCACCGGCAGCCGGATCAGGTCGTCGAAGTCGACCGCGTTGAAGGTGCCCAGCCGTGCCTGGTACAGCGCGTAGACGGTGGCGGCGTCGACCTCGCGCGCGCTGCGCGCCTCGGACATCGCCTGTTCGGGCGACAGGCCGGCGTTCTTGGCGCGCGAGACCAGGTTGCGCATGTCGTCGAGCGCGTCCGGCTTGGTGCCGGTGCCCAGCAGGTCCTTGATCTGCGCCGCGCTGTCATCGCTGTCGAAGATCGAGAAGCCCCGGCGCAGGCCCAGCTTGGCGTGCTCGATCTGCAGGAACTTCAGCCCCAGCGCGTGGAAGGTGCAGATGGTCAGCCCATCGGCGGCATCGCCACGGATGCGCTTGGCGACGCGCTCGCGCATTTCCTTGGCGGATTTGTTGGTGAAGGTAATCGCCGCGATCCGCTTGGCCGGCATGCGGCCGGACGCGATCAGGTGGGCGATCTTCTCGACGATGACGCGGGTCTTGCCGCTGCCCGCGCCGGCGAGCACGAGCAGGGGGCCGTCGGTGTGCAGGACGGCGGCGCGCTGGGGGGGGTTGAGGCCGTGCATCGAGACGCGGGGAACCGGTGGTGCGGCCCGGCATTCTACCGGTCGCACCGGCACGGCACGGCGAGTGCCGGCGCTAAACTGCGCCGATGGCGAAGCTCTACTTCTACTACTCGGCGATGAACGCGGGGAAGACCACGACCCTGCTGCAATCGGCGCACAACTACCGCGAACGCGGCATGCGGGTGGCGATCCTGGCCCCGCGGCTGGACGACCGCGCCGGCAGCGGCACGGTGGCCTCGCGTATCGGCCTCAGCGCGGAGGCGGTCGCCTTCGCCCCCGACCAGGACCTGCTGGCGCTGGTGAAGTCCGACATCGCCGCGCACGGCCGACTGCACTGCGTGCTGGTCGACGAGGCCCAGTTCCTGGGAAAGCCGCAGGTCTGGCAGCTGACCGAGGTCGTCGATGCGCTTGGCATCCCCGTGCTCTGCTACGGGCTGCGCACGGATTTCCGCGGCGAGCTGTTCGAGGGCAGCCAGTACCTGCTGGCCTGGGCCGACGAGATCAGCGAGATCAAGACGATCTGCCACAGCGGCAGCAAGGCGACCATGAACATGCGCGTCGACGCACAGGGACGGGCCGTGCGGGAGGGGCCGCAGGTCGAGATCGGCGGCAACGAGCGCTACGTTTCGGTGTCGCGCCGCGAGTACAAGAAAGTGATGGGCGGCGAAGGCACGATCGAACCGCTACAGGCGCCGCTGCCGCTGTAGCGTTCAGCGGGCGGACGCAGCGCCGGCCAGCGAGCGCGGGGCGACCGGCAGGTCGCAGCCGGCACGGATCGCGGCGAGTTCGCGGCTGATCACGCCACCCTCGGGTTGGGCCTGGCGTACCACCGCGTCCAGCCGGTCCAGCTCCTGTGTGGCCGCGGCACGCCCGGTGCCGGTGCAGCGCAAGGCCGCCGCGCGGGCGCCGGCTTGCCACGTCAGCTGGCGCAGTTCGAGCTCGCCACCGGGCAACGCCGCCAGCGCGTCGAGCCGGGCCATCGCGGTATCGACCGACATCGCATCGATGGCGCTGCGTGCGTGGTAGGTCGCCAGCACCAGTTCGGCGCGACGCGTTTCCGGATGCGCATCGCCCAGGTAGCGGCGTGACTGTTCCAGGCCCTGCCCCAACCGTTCCAGGCCGCTGTCGGCGGGCCCGAGCGACAGTTCGACCACGCCGAGCAGGCGCCTCGCCTCGCCGACGCGCGCGTGGTCGCCGGGCTGGTGACGCTGGCGCAGCTCCAGTGCTTCCAGCAGCAGCGGATGGGCAGGGCGGTCCTGGCCTCCCTGGTGCAGCACCGTGCCCAGGTCGACCAGTGCGTCGGCGATCGGGCCCGCTGCACCGGTACTGCGTCGCAGCGCGAGGGCACGCCGCAGGGCCGTGGTGGCGGCCGGCAGGTCGCCGCGTTCCCACGCCAGCCGCCCGAGCCGTGCATAGCCGTCAGCCAGCACCGGGTGGTCGTCGCCATGCCGACCGGCGAGCTGTTCCTGGACCGACTCCAGCCGCGCGATGGCTTCCGCGTGCCGCCCCTCGTCGGCCAGCACCGACGCCAGCTGGCGCTCCACCGCGAGCGTCGTCATGTGGCCGGGGCCGTTGAGGTCGGTGGCAATGGCAAGCGCTTCCAGCAGCTGCTGCCGGGCCGGCGCCAGCTCGCCGCGGGCACGGTGCAGCCGGGCGAGGTTGCGGTGGATGTCGACCAGCAGCGGGTGGCGGTCACCGGCCTCGGCACGCAGCTTGCGGCGGGCGGCGTCGAACTCGACAAGCGCGGTGTCGGTCTGCCCGGCGTCGGCGTAGAGGCCGGCCAGGTCCATCAGGTTCTCGACTTCGCCGACCGGGTCGGCGTGGTGGGTGCGGCGCAGCGACAGCGACCGTTCGAACAACTGGCGTGCGCCCTGCAGTTGGCCGCCCGCGCGGCGGCAGCGGCCAAGCTGCGAGTAGAACTCGGTGACCTGGGGCGGCAGCTGGGCCTGCTCGCGCTGTGCCATGGCCAGCGAAGGCTCCATCAACGCCCGGCATCCGTCGTCGTCGCCCAGCATCCGCAGCACGCGGCCGCGCTGCGTCAGTGATTCCAGCTGCAGGCTGGGCGGTGCATCGGTGCCTGCGATGAGTGCCGCCTGCCGCTCGAGCAATGCGCTGGCCTCGTCGTAGTCGCCCAGCCCGGTGCGCAGCCGCGCTATGACGCCGAGCAATTCGGCCAGCGCGCGTGGCTGTCGCGCCAGCTCGCGGTCGCCGCGCTCGACCGCGGTGGCGAGCAACTGGCGCAGGTTGAGCGGATCACCGTCGCGCGTACCACCGGCGCGCTCGAACACACCGACCATGAAATCCTGCATCGCCTGCGCGCGCGCGGCTTCGCGCACCGCCTCGCGCGCCTGCCAGGCGACCACGCCGAGCGAGGCGGTCAGCACCAGCGCGACCAGCCCGCCGCTCCCCAGTGCCCAGCGGTGGCGGCCGATGTACTTCGCCATCCGGTAGTTGAGGCTCTGCGAGCGGGCGTGCACCGGGCGCCCGGCGGCGTGGCGCTGCAGGTCCTGCGTCAGCGCCTCGACCGACGGATAGCGCTGTTCCGGCGTCTTGGAGAGGGTCTTGAGGACGATGTTGTCGAGGTCGCCGGCCAACATCCGCGCACGGCGCCGCATCGCCGGGGCATCGGGATCGTTCCGACGGGCGTCGGCGGTCCTTTGCAGCGCAAGCGACGGACGCAGCGGGTCGCCGGTGAGGATCGCCTCCTCCCAAGCCGCGTCGCTCTCGCGCTTGGGCCGGTAGGGCTTCTGGTCGGACAGCAGCTCGTACAGCACCACGCCCAGCGAGTAGACGTCGGTCATCGTCGTGACCGGCTCGCCGCGGATCTGCTCGGGCGCGGCGTAGTGCAGGGTGAACGCGCGCACGCCGGTGCGCGTCTGCTCGGGGGCGGGGTCGGTGTCGAGCAGCTTGGCGATGCCGAAATCGAGCAACCGGACTTCGCCGGCCGGCGTCACCAGGATGTTGGACGGCTTGAGGTCGCGGTGGACGATCAGGTTGGCGTGCGCGTGGCTCACCGCTTCGCAGATCTGGCCGAACATCCGCAGCCGCGTCTCGACCGGGGTGCGGTGCTCGCGGCAGTAATCGGTGATGGGGGCGCCGTCGACGTGCTCGAGCGCCAGGTAGGGCAGGCCGTCGGCACTGATGCCCGCGTCCAGCAGCCGGGCGATGTGCGGGTGCGCGAGCCGCGCCAGGATCTGCCGCTCGCGGGTGAACCGCACGCGCAGGTTGGTGTCGGCCAGCCCCGGTCGCAGCAGCTTGAGCGCGACCCGCCGCTGGTACAGCCCGTCGGCGCGCGCGGCCAGCCAGACCTGACCCATGCCACCCTCGCCGAGCAGGCGCTCAAGCCGGTACGGGCCGACCTCATTGCCCGGCAGCACCCCGCGTTGCGGCGAGACGACCGGCTCGGAGAGGAAGTCCTCCTGGCCGACCTCCAGCGCGATCAGGGCTTCGAGCTCGACCGCCAGATCCGGATCGTCGGCGCGCAGCTCATCCAGCCGCCGCGCGCGGTCGTGCGCTTCCAGCTCGAACAGTTCGTCGAGCAATGGGGAAAGCCGTTGCCACCGAGTGGTATCCATCGTTGCATTGGCACCCGTGCCGCGCCCGCGCCCCGTCGCGGCTGGCGGCTCAGTCCTTCAGCGACGCCAGCAGGAATAGCCGCGCCTTCTGCCAGTCGCGCCGGATGCTGCGTTCGGAGCGTTCCAGCAGCGCGGCGATTTCCAGTTCCGACAGGCCGGCGAAATAGCGCAGCTCGACCACCTGCGCCAGCCGCTTGTCGACGTCGGCCAGCCGCGTCAGCGCCGTGTCCAGGCCGAGCATGTCCTCGTCCAGCCGCAGCCCGCCCTCCAGGTCCTCGGGCAGGTCGGTGACGCGGTGCAGGTTGCCGCCGCGCTTCTGCGCAAGGCGCTGGCGCGCGTAGTCGACCACCACCGATCGCATCGCCGAGGCGGCGTAGGCGAAGAAGTGCGCACGGTCGTCGAAGCGCGCCTCGCGCCGGCCGGCGAGCTTGAGGTAGGCCTCGTGCACGAGTGCTGTCGCGTCCAGCGTCTGGCCGCGTTGGCCGGCGAGCTGTCGCCGGGCCATGGTGTGGAGTTCCTGGTACAGCGTGGCCAGCACGCTGTCGAGCGCGCCGCGGTCCCCGTCCCGGGCTGCATCCAGCAGTTGGGTGATCTCGGCCGTGCCGGACATCCTGTGACCCCCGTCGCAATTGTCCGGACTATAGCGCTCCATCCGAGCGCGTGCAGCCACCCGTCGCCCGGAAAGTGGCGGTCATCGCTGGCAGTGGCCGCACCAGACGGTCGCGCGCTGGCCCACCGCCGCCTGCCGAAGGGGGCGGCCGCAGGCCGGGCAGGGCAGACCGCCCCGTCCGTAGACCGAGAGCTCCTGCTCGAAGTAGCCGGGTGCGCCGTCCGGGCTGATGAAGTCGCGCAGGGTGGTCCCGCCACGGGTGATCGAGTGGTCGAGCACGCGCTTCACTTCGTCGGCAAGCCGCGCGTAGCGCTCGCGCGAGATGCGTCCGGCGGGCCGGACCGGCGAGATGCCGGCGGCGAACAACGCTTCGGCCGCGTAGATGTTGCCGACGCCGACCACGGTCGACTGGTCCATCAGGAAGTTCTTCACCGGCGCGCTGCGGCCCCGGCTCAGGCGGAACAGGTGGTCGCCGTCGAACACATCCGACAACGGCTCGGGCCCCAGCGCCGCCAGCAGCGGGTGGACCGTGCCCGGCGGTTGCCAGAGCAGGCAACCGAAGCGGCGCGGGTCGTTGAAGCGCAGCACGCGTCCGCCCTCCAGCCGCAGGTCGACGTGGTCGTGCGCGCGCACCGCGGTGTCGGCCGGGAGCACCCGCAGGCTGCCCGACATGCCCAGGTGCAACAGCGCGCTGCCGGCGGCCGTGTCCAGCAGCAGGTATTTCGCCCGCCTCCGCACGGCATCGATCCGCTGTCCGGGCAAAACGGTGGTGACTTCCGTCGCGATGGGCCAGCGCAGCGTCTCGCGGCGCAGGGTGGCGCCGAGCACGCGGCGCCCTTCCAGGTGCGGCGCCAGGCCGCGGCGGGTGGTCTCGACCTCAGGCAACTCGGGCATGGCGAAAGCTTAGTCGGCGGCGACAGCGTGGTGCATCACGCGCAGCGGGCAGGCGCCGCCCATTCCTGAACCGGCTGGCGGCCACGGCTTGCCCACATCGATGAACACCCCCATCACGGAACGACCACCCCGGACCCGCGCCACCATGGTCCGGTGGCATCATGGCCGGGTACGGGGTCATCCCGCCCCGGCCGTCCACGCCGTATCCGGAGTTCCATCCGCAATGCCCGCTTCCCTGCTCGATTTCCTCGCCGGCGGCCTGTTCCAGGCCGGTTTCGTCACGTTGCTGGTCTACCTGCTCGTCGCCACGCAGCTGACGATCTTCTCGGTGACGCTCTACCTGCACCGCAGCCAGGCGCACCGCGCGGTGGACTTCCACCCGGTGATCGCCCACTTCTTCCGGTTCTGGACGTGGCTGACCACCTCGATGATCACGCGCGAGTGGGCGGCGATCCACCGCAAGCACCACGCCAAGTGCGAGACCGAGGAAGACCCGCACAGTCCGCAGGTCAAGGGCATCAAGACGGTGTTCTGGCGCGGTGTCGAGCTGTACCGCGAAGCCCGCAATGACCGCGAGTCGATCGAGAAGTACGGCAAGGGCTGCCCGGACGACTGGATCGAGCGCCACCTGTACACCCCGCACGCGACCCTGGGCCCGACGCTGCTGCTGTTCATCAGCTTCGCGCTGTTCGGCTTTGCCGGCGTGGCCGTGTGGGCGATCCAGATGCTGTGGATCCCGTTCTGGGCGGCCGGCGTCGTCAACGGCCTGGGCCACTGGTGGGGCTATCGCAATTTCGAGACCACCGACACCGCGACCAACCTGACCCCGTGGGGCGTCTGGATTGGCGGAGAGGAGCTGCACAACAACCACCACGCGTTCCCGAGCTCGGCCAAGTTCGCGCTGCGCAAGTTCGAGTTCGACATCGGCTGGAGCACGATCAAGCTGCTGCAGGCGGTGGGGCTGGCCAAGGTGCTGCGCGTCGCCCCGTCGCTGGACGTGCGCCCCAACATCGCCATGCCCGACAGCGAGACCCTGAAGGCCCTGCTGGCGATCCGCTTCCAGGCGATGACCGACTACTACCGCAAGGTGACCCTGCCGACCCTGCGCGAGGGCGGTTCGAAGCTGCCGCGCCCCCTGCGCAAGGGCCTGGCCGACGGCGGGCGCTGGCTCGACGACGACAAGCGCGCGCGCCTGCAGGCATGGCTGGCCGAGCGGCCGAAGATGGCGACGCTGGCCGAGTACCGCCAGCGCCTGCAGCAGGTGCTCGACGACCGCTCGCACGACGCCCAGACCACGCTCGCCCGGCTGCAGGCCTGGTGCGCCGAGGCCGAGGCCACCGGCATCCAGTCGCTGCAGCAGTTCTCGGCGCGGCTCAAGGGCTACACCCTGGTGCCGGCGCGCGCCTGAGCCGGTACGTGGACCGCATCCGCGAACGCACACGGCCCGCGCCCTCCGGCGCGGGCTTTTTGTTGCCGGCGTGCACGGTGCTGCTGATGGCGCCCCTGTCCTTTGCGTTGGCCCAGGTCGCGGCGCCTTCGGCCTACCTGCAGAAGCTTGATACCGACCGCAGCGGTAACGTCTCGCTCGCCGAGTACCAGCATTGGATGGGCTACGCGTTCGAACGCATGGACCGCGACGGCGACGGTGTGCTCGCACCCCACGAACTGCCCGGCGGGCGTGGCCGTCCAATCACGCGGGCCGATCACCAGGCCACGCTGGCCGCCGCGTTCGCGCGGCAGGATGCGGACCGCAACGGCACCCTCGACGCCGCCGAACTGGCCGCCCCGCCGCGCTGACCCGCCCGGCGGTCGGCGCGCAACGCCTACCGCGTCCCGCCTTCGCGCTGCGGGACAGTGTGGTTGTCCGGGTCCAGCACGTACGCCAGCAGGTCTTCGTCGTCGGGCTCGCAGCTGTCATCCAGGAACACGCTGATGTCGCCGGTGACCTCCAGCACCGCGCAATGCACCTGCGACAGCGAGCGGGCGCCCTTCATGCGCAGCTCGGCATACAGCTCGCGGCGGGTGGTGCGCTCCTTCTTCAGTGCGTCGAAGTCGACCTGCCCGTCGCGCACGAGCACCCGCGGCCGCGACTCCATGTAGTCCCGGACGTGCCGCGAATGCTCGGCGAGCGTTTCCAGCGCAATGGTCACCAGGGTGACGCCGACCAGGATCAGCGCGGCGTAGGCCAGCGGGACCGAGGGATACAGCAACGCGTCGCCGGCGGCCGAGCCCAGCGCGATCAGCAGCATCTGCTGCATCGGGCTGAGGTCGCGCTGGCCACGCTTGCCCATCAAGCGCATGACCAGCATCAGGATCGCGAAGATCACCACGATCTTGAACGCGATCTCGAGCATGTAGAGCTTCGGCGGCAGCCCGAGCAGCAGGCGGTCCCAGTCGAATACGCGGATATCGGTTTCCATGTCCTGCCCCTTGTTGCGATTGCCGTAGTTGAGGCAACCGCCGGGCAAGGGCGGGTGACGGTGGTGCCCGCGCACTGGCTAGGTCGCGTCACGCCCGCGGTCGCGGGATGTAGCAAACTGGCCTTCCGGCCGCCGCCGCGCGGCCGGTGCCTGCCAGCCACCGGAGCGCGCCATGAACCCACCCGCCACCGTCTACCCGGTCAAGCCGGCGTTCGCCGCCGAGACCCGGATCACTCGCGACGAATACCAGCGCCTCTACGCGCAGTCGCTGCAGCAGCCGGATGTGTTCTGGGGCAAGGTGGCCGAGCGGCTGGACTGGATGAAGGCGCCGACCCGGATCAAGGACACCAGCTTCGAACTGAAGGACTTCCGCATCCGCTGGTTCGACGACGGCGAGCTCAACGCCAGCGTCAACTGCCTGGACCGGCACCTGGAAACGCGGGGCGACAAGACCGCGTTGATCTTCGAACCCGATTCCCCCGACGCGCCGGCGCAGCGCATCAGCTACCGCGAACTGCACGAACGCGTCTGCAAGCTCGCCAACGCGTTGCGGGCACTCGGCGTGGGCAAGGGCGACCGGGTCACCATCTACCTGCCGATGATCCCCGAGGCCGCGATCGCGATGCTGGCCTGCGCGCGCATCGGCGCGGTGCACATGGTGGTGTTCGGCGGCTTTGCGGCCAACTCGATTGCCGACCGCGTGTCCGACAGTGGCAGCAAGCTGATCATCACCGCCGACGAGGGCCTGCGCGCCGGCCGGAAGGTCGCGCTCAAGGCCAACGTCGACGCCGCGCTCAAGTTGCCGGGCACCAACAGCGTCGAGACCGTGCTGGTGGTGCGCCACACCCGTGCCGCGGTCGACATGCAGATGCCGCGCGACCGCTGGTACGACGCCGTGGTCGATGACCAGCCGGCGCAATGCGAGCCCGAGCGCATGAACGCCGAGGACCCGCTCTTCATCCTCTACACCTCCGGCAGTACCGGCAAGCCGAAGGGCGTGCTGCACACCACCGGTGGCTACCTGGTCTACGTCAGCTACACCCACGAGGCGGTGTTCGACCTCAGGGAGGACGACGTCTACTGGTGCACCGCCGACGTCGGCTGGGTCACCGGGCACAGCTATATCGTCTACGGGCCACTGGCCAACGGTGCCACCGCGCTGGTGTTCGAGGGCGTGCCGACCTGGCCCGACGCGTCGCGTTTCTGGCAGGTCATCGACAAGCACCGGGTCACGATCTTCTACACCGCCCCGACCGCGATCCGCGCGCTGATGCGCGAAGGCGAAGGCCCGGTGGCGGCAACCTCGCGAAAGTCGCTGCGCCTGCTCGGCACGGTCGGCGAACCGATCAACCCGGAGGCGTGGCGCTGGTATTACGAGGTGGTCGGCAACAGCCGCTGCCCGATCGTCGACACGTGGTGGCAGACCGAGAACGGCGGCATCCTGATCTCGGCCCTGCCGGGCGCGACCGACCTGAAGCCCGGCTCGGCGACGTTGCCGTTTTTCGGCGTGCAGCCGGCCATCGTCGATACCCACGGCAAGCGCATCGAGGCCGAAGGCGAGGGCAACCTCGTGATCCTCGATTCCTGGCCCGGCCAGATGCGCACGGTCTACGGCGACCACCAGCGCTTCATCGACACCTACTTCCGCACCTACCCGGGTACCTACTTCACCGGTGACGGTTGCCGCCGGGATGCCGACGGCTACTACTGGATCACCGGCCGGGTCGACGACGTGATCAATGTCAGCGGCCACCGCATCGGCACCGCCGAGGTCGAAAGCGCGCTGGTGTCGCACGACAAGGTCGCCGAAGCCGCGGTGGTGGGATTCCCGCACGACATCAAGGGCCAGGGCATCTACGCCTACGTGACCCTGATCGCCGGCGAGCAACCCAGTGAGGCGCTGCGCGCCGAGCTGGTCAAGCACGTGCGCGCTGAGATCGGCCCCATCGCGGCCCCCGACCATCTGCAATGGGCGCCGGGCCTGCCGAAGACGCGGTCGGGCAAGATCATGCGTCGGATCCTGCGCAAGATCGCCGAGAACGCGCCCGACCAGCTGGGCGACACCAGCACCCTGGCCGACCCGTCGGTGGTCGACTCGCTGGTGCAGGAGCGCCGCGTGCCCTGAGCCGCCCGGCGGCGGTCACTCCAACGCGAGGGGCTGTCCGTCTGGCAGGGCAGCGGTAAGCCAGTCGACGGCGCCGCCGCGCATGCCTGTCGCGGCCAGCTGTTCGCCACGGGCGGAGCCATCGCACGGGCCGAGCCGGGCGTCGGCCGCGACCAGGCCATGCAGGGCGATCTGGGCAGGCACGTCGCCGAGCCGGTGCGCCTGTTCGTGCAGCGCCACCAGTCGCGCGATGGCCGGCTTCCGCTCGTCGCGCGCCAGCGACAACACCAGCTCCACCAGGCCCAGGCGCAGGTCGGTCATCCACCGGTCGGTCCCCAGCAGGGGGCGCGCCTGCCGGAGGTACGTGGCCGCGCTAAGCCAGTCACCCACCGCCGTGCGACTCTCCGCCAGGCCAAGCAGTGCATGCCCCTGCAGCCACCGGTAGCCGGTGCCCTCCAACGCGAGGGCAGCCTCGCGGTACAGCGCGTTGGCTTGCTCGTGCAAGCCATTGCGATCCAACAGGTAGCCCAGTTCGATGGTGTTGCCCCATCGGTCCGGGGAGGGCGGCAGGGCTTCCACTTCCGTGGCGAGCCGGTCCAGCCGCCGCGCGGCGGCCGGGCGGTCGCCGGACAGCTGGTCGATCGCCGCTCCTAGCCAGTGGGCGCGCAGTTGCACCACGCGGTCGGCGCTGCGACTGCACAGGTCCAGCTCCAACCGCGCCTGGTCCATCGCCCCCTGCTGCATCAGGTAGTCGCCACGGGCACAGGCAAGCCGCGCCCGGGACGCGTCGGGCAGCGCGGGCAACCCCTGCTGCTGCAGCCGCCGCGGTGTCTGCTCGAGTACCTCCAGCGCGCCGGCGAAGTCACCGTGCACCGCCAGCGTGAACGCCTCGAACTGGTCCAGCCACACCGACTGGTCACTGCCCAAACCCTCGTGGCGGACACTGCGGATACGCTTGCGGGCCTGGTCGAAAGCGCCGATCAACAGGTCCTCTCCCAGCAGGTCCATATCCAACGCGCGTAGTTCGACCGGATTGCCGGCGGCGGTCGCCGCGGCGCGCGCCTGCTCCAGTCGCGACCGGTAAGTGGACAGGTTGCCCGCCGCATAATGCTGGAACGCCGACCGGCGCAGCAGCTGGATCTCGACGCTGCGGTACCCGCCGGCGTGGGCGCGCGCAAGCAGGGTTTCGAAGGCACTCTCATCGCCGGGCGCGGCGGCCAGGTCGGCCGAGACCCGGATGTACAAGGCGTCCAGTTCCGCGCCGATCCCCTCGTACAGGCGCACGGCCTCGTCGAAGCGGCTGCGGTCGGCCTGGTCGCCGCGCTGGTGCACGTCCAGCAGTGCCAGGAGGTGCAGCGCCCCGGCCAGTTCGCGCTCCCAGCCGGCGCCGCCGGCACGGGCCAGCGCTTCGGTGCGGCCGGCATGCAGCAATACACCCTCGGCATCGCCCTGGGCGAATGCGATGTCGGCCCGGGTCAGGTGCCAGCGGATCCGCACGCTGGCCGGTTCGGACTGCCAGTCGATCGCATCGAGGGTGGCAAGCGCGGCATCGGGTTGGCCGGCCCGGAACTGGTACCAGGCCTGGTCCAGACGTAACCCGGTGCGTTCCGGGAAGTCCCTGGCCAGTGCATTGAAGGCGTCGGCGGCTTCCATGTAGCGCTGCGGGTCGACCGACAGCATGGCCGCGTCCAGTACCCGCCGCGCGTCGTCGCCGAGCGGTGCGAGCAGGGTGCCCGCTGACTGGATGTGGGTAATGGCCGGGCGGGCCTGGCCGAGCCGCGCAAGGCTGATCGCGAGTTGCAGGTGGGCCAGTCCGAAGCCGGGGGCGCGCTCCAGCACATTGCGCATACCGGCAACGCTGGCGGCAAGGTCGCGGCGGGCGTAGCGGTCGTATGCGTCGGCATAGGCGCGCGCGGCGTCGGCATCGATGGCGAGCGTCGGCCAGGGTTCGTTCGTGCGCGAAGGCAGCAGCTCGGCCATCACCTGCGCCGACAGTGCATCGACCAGGGCCGGCATCTCCGCGGCGGCGCCGCGTCGCTCCAGCTGCCGCGGCCCGTCCGGTCCGTCGATGCGGGCGCGCACGAAATGCTGGTCGGGTTGTCCCGCCGCGGTTCCCGAAGCCAGCAGCACCACGATCGGAGTCAGCGCGCCCGCATCGGCGGCGAGGTGGGATTCGTCCAGCAGCGTCACCTCGGGCGTCGACTCGAGTTTGAACTCCAGCCAGGCGTGCAGCAGCGCACCCGGCCAACGCGTGTCGCGGTCGTGGGTGTCACCGACTTCGACCAGTGCGATCCCGACCGGCGCGCGCCCCGCCGGGCCGTGTCGCCACGGTGTCAGCAGCACGACCGCGACCAGGACGACCAGGATGCCCACTGCACCGGCGACGGCAACGCGCGCCCGGGTCCAGCGTCGGGTCGTCGGCGGCGGCGGCACCCTTGCCCCCACTGCAGGCACCTCGCCGCCGGGCGATGTGAGCGCCCGGGTGGGGCCGTTTCCCGCCGGGGGGCCGGCGTCGGATTCGAGCGGGGCACCGTCCGGCACGCGCGGGACGGACGGTGCATCGCCGCCGGGCCGGGCGTGATCGTCCGGGTCGAGGGCGGGCGCAGCGGCCTCGGCGACCGGCCCCGGCGGCTCGAACACGTACCCGCTGCCGGGCACCGTGCGGATCCAGTCCCGGCGCTCGGGGCCGAGCGCCTTTCGCAACATCCAGATGCTCTGGGACAGGTTGGAGTCTTCCACCACCACCCCCGGCCAGACCCGCCCGAAGAGCGACGCGCGGGTGTGCAACACCCCGGGTTCCGCCAGGAATGCCAGCAGCAGATCGAACACCCGCTGGGGGAGTTCAACCTCCTGTTCAGGTCCATTGATACGTCGATAGCGGAGGTCGACCAGCAGGTCCCCAACCTGCAGGCGGGTCGCATCGACCGGCCATGGCGTGCCGTTCGGTTGTGTCAAAGCGCTCTCCCCCGGCGCCGCGCCTGCGTCCGCCGGACGGCCGGCCTGGATGCCGACGGTCAAAGAAATCAATTAGTTGGCCTGCGTTCCTTGGCCTGCGAGAACTCCGGTCTGGGTCTTGAGAACTAATTGAGACCGAATTTAGCACTCCGTAGAAGCGCTGACGCACGCCGGTCACATACATCTGTATCCGTGCTCCGACGCCGGTCAGGACGACAGGTGGCGTGAGCGCGCGGGATCGCATTCAAAGCGGCATGGAACGCCGGATAGCGAACCCCCGGTCGTGGATGACAGGACGGACTCCGCATCCCCGACCTCCTTTTCCGGACTCTCCGACGGCGACAGGACGATGACGTCGGTGCCACAGGGGGCGAGTCCGGGCCTTGAGACTGATACCCACATACGGCACACGCCAGGGGAGATTCACCATGTCCACAGGTTCCAATCCACACCGCATGCGCATGCATGCCCTCGCCGCGGCGACCGCGGCCGCGTTGTCCACCATGGTCGCCGTTCCGGCCTTCGCCGCCGGCGATGGCCTGGTCAACACCGCTGGACTGCAGTCCGAGGCCAGCAATGATCGCTTCATCATCAAGTACAAGGACGGCAGCGCGCCGACCACCAATGCGGCCGCGCTGAACCGCTCGCTCAATGCCGCAGCCAACGCCACCTTGCACGGCAAGGCCCTGGGCCTGAACCGACTGCGCCGCACCGCGCTGGGTTCGGAGGTGCTGGTCACCGACAAGAAGCTGGGCCGCAGCGATGCCGAGGCGCTGATGCGCCAATTGGCCGCCGACCCCAACGTCGAGTATGTCGAGGTGGACCGCCTGCTCAAGCCGACCGCTTCCGCCAACGACACCTACTACAGCAGCCACCAGTGGCATTACTGGGAGGCTGCCGGCGGCATCAGGGCCGACCAGGCCTGGGACACCAGCAAGGGCAGCGGCGTGGTCGTCGCGGTGCTCGACACCGGTATCACCAACCACAGCGACCTCAACGCCAACGTCCTGCCCGGCTATGACTTCATCAGCGACGCCGGCATGGCGCGCGACGGCAGCGGCCGCGACAGCAGTCCGCTCGACCAGGGCGACTGGTTCGCCGCCGGCGAGTGCGGTGCTTCCTATGCGTCCGACTCCAGCTGGCACGGCAGCCACGTGGCCGGCACCATCGCCGCGGTCACCAACAACAACTCCGGCGTCGCCGGCGTCGCCCCGTCCGCAAAGATCCTGCCGGTCCGCGTGCTCGGCAAGTGCGGCGGCTACACCTCCGACATCGTCGACGGCATCGTCTGGGCGTCCGGTGGCACCGTCAGTGGCGTCCCGGCCAATGCCAACCCGGCCGAGGTCATCAACATGAGCCTGGGCGGTGGCGGCACCTGTTCGGCCAGTTACCAGAACGCGATCAACACCGCGGTCAGCCGTGGCAGCACCGTGGTCGTGGCGGCTGGCAACTCCAACGCCGACACCGCCGGCTTTGTCCCCGCGTCGTGCAACAACGTCATCGCGGTGGCGTCGACCACCCGCACCGGCGCGCGCTCGAGCTTCTCCAACTACGGCTCGAAGATCGACGTGGCGGCCCCGGGCAGCGACATCGCCTCAACCGTCAACAGCGGCGCCACAACGCCCACCAGCGAGGGCTACACGCTGATGTCGGGCACCTCGATGGCGGCGCCGCACGTGGCCGGCGTGGTCGCGCTGATGCAGGCCGCCGCGGGCGGGTCGCTGACCCCGGCCCAGGTCGAGTCGACCCTCAAGAGCACGCTGCGTCCCTTCCCGGTGTCGATCGACCGCAGCATCGGCAACGGCATCGTCAATGCCAAGGCCGCGGTCGACGCGGTGTCCAACGGCGACAACCCGGGTGACGGGGATGACGGTGGCAATGGTGGCGGCACCCTGACCAAGGGCGTGCCGGCGACCGGCCTGTCGGCCAGCACCGGGTCGGACGTGGTCTACACGATGGTGGTGCCGTCCGGCGCGACCAACCTGTCGTTCACGACATCCGGCGGCACCGGCGATGCCGACCTGTTCGTCAAGCGTGGCAGCGCCCCGACCGACAGCAGCTACGACTGCCGTCCGTACCGCAGCGGCAACGCCGAAACCTGCAGCTTCGCCGCACCGGTGGCCGGCACCTACTACGTCCGGGTCAAGGCCTACTCCTCCTTCAGCGGTGTCAGCCTGGTCGGCAACTACACCGCCGGGGGTGGCGACGGTGGTGGTGGTGGCGGTGTGCAGACCTACACCAACAGCACCGACTACCCGATCTACGACACCAGCTACTCCACCAGCTGGGTGACGGTATCGGGCCGCAGCGGCTATGCCCCGGCGACCGCCCGCGTCGACGTGGACATCCGACACACCTATCGTGGTGACCTGAAGGTCGAACTGATCGCGCCGGATGGGAGCGCGTACCTGATCAAGGATGTCAGCGGAAGCGACAGCGCCGACAACGTGATCGGCTACGCCACCCTCGACCTGTCCAGGGAGCTGCTCAACGGCCGCTGGACGCTGAAGGTGACCGACAACTGGCGCGGCGACACCGGCTACATCAACAGCTGGAGCATCAGGTTCTGACGCAGCGCACCAGGTAACACGGGAAACCCGCCGGAAGGCGGGTTTTCTCTTGCGGGCGGATACGGGTCGTGGGGACCGCAATACCTCCGGAGGACACAAAAAAACCCGCCGTGCGGCGGGTTTCCTTGTGACTCGAACAAGCCGGAAGGCTTACTTGATCTTGCCTTCCTTGTACATCACGTGCTTGCGAACGACGGGATCGTACTTCTTCATCTCCATCTTGTTCGGCGTGTTCTTCTTGTTCTTGTCGGTGGTGTAGAAGTGGCCCGTACCGGCCGAAGAAATCATGCGGATCTTGTCGCGCTTGCCTGCCATGATTCAGTCCTCCTCAGATCTTTTCGCCGCGTGCGCGGAGATCGGCGAGGACGGCGTCGATGCCGTTCTTGTCGATGGTGCGCATGGCGTTGGCGGAAACACGCAGCTTGACCCAGCGGTTCTCGCTGGCGACCCAGAAGCGGCGCTCGTGGAGATTGGGCATGAAGCGGCGGCGGGTCTTGTTCATGGCGTGCGAGACGTTGTTGCCGGTCGTCGTTCGCTTGCCGGTTACTTGGCATACACGGGACATGTGCACCTCGAAAGGTAGTTGGGTGCTTCCCTTGGCCAGGGAGGCGGCGGCCCCGCCGGTGCACGGACATCCGTGACGGCGCGCGATGCGGGTGGTGGATCCGCCACGGGGGCGGCTGCTGGAACCGGGTGGCCCGGAATCGCGCTTCCGGGTGCCGCCCTGCCGGCCCGCAAGGGCGGCTGGACACAGCGAGCCGGGCATTATCTTAGGTTTTTGCCGCTGGGGCAACCGTGGCGCGCGTACCTCGCGCGGCGGCCCGGCAGCGCTCAGCCCGCCTCGCGGCGGAGCTTCTCCAGCACGCCTTCCAGCGAGTCCAGGTCGCTGTAGTGGATCACCAGGCGGCCCTTGCCACCGCGGCCGTGCAGGACGTTGACCTTGGTGTTGAGCGACTCCGACAGCTCCCGCTCCAGCGTCACGATGTCGGCCTGGGGCTTGGCCTTGGCCGGCTTGGCGCGCTTGCCCTCCGGCACCCGGCCGAGGGCGAACTGCTGGGCGCGGTGCTCGACCTCGCGCACCGACCAGCCATGCTCGGCCGCGTCGGCGGCGAGCTTGCTGGCCAGCTCCGGCGACAGCGTCAACAGTGCGCGGGCGTGGCCCATCTCCAGCCGCTTGCTCTCGACCAGTGCCCGGATCGCCGGAGGCAGCTCCAGCAACCGCAACAGGTTGGACACCGCCGCGCGCGACCGGCCAACGGCCTCGGCTGCCTGTGCGTGGGTCAGGTCGAACTCGTCGATCAGCCGCTGCAGCGCGGTAGCTTCTTCCAGCGGGTTGAGGTCCTCACGCTGGATGTTCTCGATCAGCGCCATCGCGACCACGGTGCGGTCGTCGACCTCGCGTACGACCACCGGGATCTCGGTGAGCCCGGCGCGCTGGCTGGCGCGCCAGCGGCGCTCGCCGGCGATGATCTCGTACGTGCGCGAACCACGGTTGCCGTCGCGCACCTCGCGCACGACGATCGGCTGGATCACGCCTTGGGCGCGGATCGATTCGGCCAGTTCGTCGAGCTTCTCGTCATCCCAGTGCTTGCGCGGCTGGTACTTGCCGGCCGTGAGTGCGTCGATCGGCAGATGGTGCAGGGTGTCGCTGCCGGTCGCTTCCAGCGCCGGCGCGTCGGCGGCGGCCTTGGGGCCCAGCAGGGCCTCCAGTCCGCGGCCCAGCCCGCGTTTCTTCGCCGCGCCGCCCTTGGCCGGCGGCTTGGCGATGCTGCTTTCGTCTGCACTCATGCGGTGGCCTCCTGCGGCTGCTGCGGCGCGGCTGGCTGCTGGCGCTCGCGCTGGCGGCGCAGGACCTCGCCGGCGAGCCCGAGGTAGGCGATGCCGCCGCGGCTGGCCTTGTCGTAACCGACGATGCTCTGGCCATGGCTGGGTGCCTCGGCCAGGCGGACGTTGCGCGGCACGATGGTGCGGAACACCTTGTCGCCGAAATGGTGGGTGAGTTCGGCCGACACCGCGTTGGCGAGGTTGTTGCGCACGTCGAACATGGTGCGCAGCACGCCCTCGATCTCGAGCGCCGGGTTGAGGTTGTCCTTGAGCGCGTCGATGGTGTCGAGCAGCGCGCTGATGCCCTCCAGCGCGTAGTACTCGCACTGCATCGGCACGATGATCGAGTCGGCCGCGGTCAGCGCGTTGAGCGTCAGCAGCGACAGCGCCGGCGGGCAGTCGATCAGGATGAAATCGTAGTTCCCCGCAATCGGCGCCAGCGCCTGCTTGAGCCGCTGCTCGCGACCATCGGCGCCCATCAGGCGGATCTCGGCGGCGGTCAGGTCGATGTTGCCCGGCAGCAGGTCGAAGTCTTCCGGTGCGCGCACGATCGCGTCGGTCGCGACGGCCTCGCCGAGCAGCACCTCGCAGACCGAGGTCTCCAGCTCGCGCTTGTCGACGCCGCTGCCCATGGTCGCGTTGCCCTGCGGGTCGAGATCGACCAGCAAGACCTTGCGCGGCGTGCGCGCGAGTGCGGCCGCGAGGTTGACCGCGGTGGTGGTCTTGCCGACCCCGCCTTTCTGGTTGGCGACGGCGATGATTCGGGCCATGCGGCTCGTCCCCTGGTCTGTGGGCTTGCGGGTGTACGCAGGACGGCGCGCGGCGCCGGTCGGACACGGGATTATGCCCGCCTCGGCCGGGGCTTGCCCGAACAGGGCCGGCCGACGAACAGGGGGCTCGGCCGGCGTGACCGCCGTCACGACCCGGACGCCCGGCCCGCGGTCGCGATCAGTCGGTGTCGCGGCCGACCACGACCAGGTGGCGCTCAGCCGCCAGCCCGGGCACCTGCAGCGGATGCGAACCCAGTGCAGTCCAGCCGTGCGGTAGCGCGGCGATCTCGTCGGCGGGGTGCACGCCCTTCATCGCGAGCAACCGGCCACCGGGCTTGAGCAGGTGCCCGCCGAGTTCAACGATCAACGGCAGCGTGGCCAGCGCCCGTGCGGTGATCGCATCGAAGCGGCCCGGTTCGTCCAGCGCCTCGATCCGGCTCTCGGCCACGCGCACGTCGGCCAGGCCGAGCTTGCGGACTGCCTCGCGCATGAACCGCGCCTTCTTGCCGTTGCTCTCGACCAGGGTCACGCGCAACCCGGGTCGGGCGATCGCAAGCGGGATGCCGGGCAGGCCGGCGCCGGTGCCCAGGTCGGCCAGGGCACCACCGGCCGCGGCAATGTCGGCCACGTACGGGTGCATCGCCAGCGAATCGAGCAGGTGCTTGTCGACCATCTCGCGCGGGTCGCGCACGGCGGTCAGGTTGTAGGTGCGGTTCCAGCGCACGAGCAGCGCGAGGTAGTCGAGCAATGGCGTGGCGAGCGCCTCATCGAGGCCAAGGCTTCGCAGGCCCGGGACGAGGTGGGCGTGCAGCTGCGTGCGCAGGGCGGGTGGGAGCGCGTCGTTCATCCAGGCGATTATGACGTGGCAGGCGCAGCCATCGGCCGCCGCCACGCCAGCGCGCCGACGTAGCCCGGCGCAGGCTCCAACAAGGTGAGCGCCCATTCGCCCGGCCGGCCCAGCGCAGGGTCGCAGTCCACCAGCCGGATGTGCTCGCCGTCATCCTCCAGGCGCAGGCGATCGAGTCCGAACGACAGCCCGTGACCGTGCGCCTTGAGCACCGCTTCCTTGGCGCACCACAACCGGGTAAAGGCGGTCGGACGCGTCTCCAGCGGAAAGCTCTCGATCCAGTCGGCTTCGGCGGGGTGGAAGAAGCGCCGCGCCAACGCCGTCGCGCGCGGCCGTGGACGCAACCACTCCAGGTCGATGCCGACCTGCACGCCCGTGCCGAGCGCCACGACCAGACCGTCGCCGCTGTGGCTCCAGTTGCAGTCGGTCAGATCGAACGGTGCGCCGAGCCGTGGCCGCCCGCGTCCGTCGCGCAACAGCGGCAGCGTGTCCGCGGTGCCACCCAACTGTTGAGCAAGCCACTCGCGCGCCAGGGGCTCGGCCTTGGTCCCGCGGGGCAGCGGCAGGAAGACCCACAGGGGAGGCGGAGGCGCAGACAGGGACATGAAAGCTCGGTTGGCGCGGGGCCTGCGCGCAAGCGTAAGCTAATCCCCAGGGGGCGGCTTGGCCGCAGGAACACGAAAACAACAATGTCTGCGGTTATCCACACCACGGCCGCGCAGTCGGCCATCGAAACGCGCGCGGCGTTGACCGCGGGCGCCGGCGATCGTGCGATCGCCTTCGACGCCCGCGGCGACATTGCGCTCGAGCGCTTCCACCGGGAGGTCCGCGGCGTCGCTGCCGCGCTGCCGGAAGCGCCTTACGCCATCAACCTGTGCGAGGACCGCTACCGGTTCCTGGTCGCATTCTGCGCGGCCGCGTTGCGCGGGCAGGTCACCCTGCTGCCGTCCTCGCGGGCGGCGGCCGTGGTCGACGAGGTGATGGCCGGGCATCCCGGCAGCTACTGCCTGGGCGACCACCCGCTGGCACCGGTGCCGCCGCACTACACCTGCCTGCCGCCGGTTCTCCCGCAACTGGACGGCGGCCCGCTCGAGGTTGCCGCCGATGCGCTGGTCGCGATCGGCTTCACCTCCGGCAGCACTGGCCAGCCGACCGCCAACCGCAAGCACTGGGCCTCGTTCCAGCGCAGCACCGCGCAGAACCTTGCCGCGCTGGCGGACCTGCTCGACCGGCATGGCAGCACCCACGTGGTGGCCACGGTGCCGCCGCAGCACATGTACGGCATGGAGATGTCGGTGCTGCTGCCGCTGCTCGGCCCGGTCGCGGTGCACGGTGCGCGGCCGTTCTTCCCGGACGACGTCGCCGGCGCACTGGCCGAGGCCATCACCCCACCGCTGCTGGTCACCACGCCCGTGCACCTGCGCGCGCTGGTCGAGTCGGGCGTGGCCCTGCCGCCCCTGGCCGGCATCGTCTCCGCCACCGCGCCGCTGCCGGCCACGCTGGCGCAGGCGGCCGAGGCGCGTTTCGGCTGCGAGGTGCGCGAGGTGTTCGGCTCGACCGAAACCTGCGTATTCGCCCGCCGCCGCACCGCGGTCGAAACCGCCTGGACCCTGTTGCCCGGGGTGCGCCTGGCGCCCCAGCCGGACGGCACCGCGGTGCATGCCCCGCATCTGGACCAGCCGGTAGTGCTGGCCGACCTGGTCGAGCTGCTTCCGGACGGGCGCTTCGAGTTGCGCGGCCGCAACGCCGACCTGCTGGAGATCGCCGGCAAGCGCGCGTCGCTGGCCGACCTCACCCGCAAGTTGCTGGCCGTGCCCGGCGTCGTTGACGGCGTGGTGCTGCAACTCGATGCCTGCGACGGGCCCGGCGTCCGCAGGATCGCTGCACTGGCAGTGGCTCCGGGGCTGGATGCAGCGGGGATCCTGGCGGCGCTGCGGCGCCAGGTGGACCCGGTATTCCTGCCGCGCCGGCTGCGCTGTGTCGACACGCTGCCACGCAACGACACCGGCAAATTGCCTCGAGACGCCCTGCTCGCATTGCTGCAAACCTGAAATCCGCCTGTTCAGGCGCTCGGTCGATCAACGGCGCGGCGCCCGACCGGATGCCCCATTCATCCCTACATCGCCGTCACGCGGGCCTATACAGACTCAAATCCGCCCCCACGCAGGGGTGCGCTCTCACCCTCTGTAACGGACCAAGGAGATACGAACATGATGGGTATCATCATTTGGCTGATCGTTGGCGGCATCATCGGTTGGATTGCAAGCATGATCATGAAGACGGATGGCCAGCAGGGCATCTTCCTGAACATCATCGTGGGCATCATCGGTGCCTTCCTCGGTGGCTGGATCGGCGGCATGCTGGGCCTCGGCGGCGACATCAACGACGGCGACTTCAGCCTGTCGGGCCTGTTGCTCTCGCTGGTCGGCGCGATCGTGCTGCTGGCGATCGTGAACCTGTTCCGCCGCGGTCGCGTTCGCTGAACCACCCCCGCAGCGGTACCGAGAAAGCCCGGCATGTGCCGGGCTTTTTCGTGTCCGGCGTTCGGCCCGTGGCGCCGGGCAAACCGGGCGACCGGGCGGTTCATGCAAGGCCAGGCCGGCGCGTCGATGCGAAGATGCCGGCTGGCCCCGGAATCCGAGTCGCCCGTGAACCTCCGTCACTCCGTCCTGTTCGCCTGCATCACCGCCGCCCATCTCGCCCTTGCCGTGCCGGCCGCCCGCGCCGATGCGCCGGCCGCCACCGCCGCTCAGGCCACCACGCCCAGTGCCGCCGACCAGCGGTTCACCGACATCCATGAGCGCGAGTGGGCCTGGCGCAAGCAGCAGTTCGGCATGGCCGACGAGGACAGCGATGCCCACGATGCCCGCCACACCCTGCCGTCGGTGACGCCCGCGACCCAGGCCGCGCGCCTGGCGATGTGGGAGCGCGTGCTGGCCGAACTGGACACCATCGACCCGGCCGCGCTGTCGCCGGAGAACCGCATCCACCTGGCCGTGTACCGCCCCCAGGTCGAGAACCTTGCCGCCGAGGTGCGCTTCCGCGGCTACGAGATGCCCTTCAACTCCGACTCCTCGTTCTGGTCGAACCTGGGATTCATGGCGCGCGGGGATTTCGACTCGGTGGAGGACTACCGCGCCTACATCGACCGCTTGGCCGACGTGCCGCGCCTGTTCGACGAGCACATCGCCAACATGCGCGCCGGGCTGGCGCGCGGCTTCAGCGTGCCGCGGGCGGTACTGGACGGGCGCGATGTGTCCATCGCCATGGTCGCCGAACTGGAAGACCCCACGCAGTCCGGCCTGTACAAACCGTTCGAGCGCCTGCCCGCCAGCATCCCCGCCGACATGCAGGCCAACCTGCGCGCGGACGCGAAGGCCGCGATCGCCGACCGCGTCGTACCCGCACACCGCACGCTGTTGAAGTTCTTCCGTGAGGAGTACGTCCCCAACGCGCGCACCACCCTGGGCGCCTCGGAAATGCCCGACGGCGAGGCGTACTACCGCCAGCAGATCCGCGAATACACCACCTTGGAACTCACGCCCGACGAGATCCATCGCATTGGCCTGGATGAGGTGGCGCGGATCCAGGCGGAGATGCAGGAGGTGATCGCGCAGACCGGCTTCGACGGTGACTTCGCCGCCTTCCTGCACTTCCTGCGCACCGACCCGCAGTTCTACGCAAAGACCCCGCAGGAGCTGCTCAACCACGCCGCCTGGATCGCAAAGCGCATCGACGCGGTCGTCGGCGACTACATCGGCACCCTGCCGCGGGCGCGTTTCACCATCGTGCCGGTGCCGCCGGAGATCGCGCCGTTCTGGACCGCCGGCCGCGGCGGCAACAACACCTACTGGCTCAACACCTACGACCTGCCCTCGCGCCCGCTGTACAACCTGCCGGCGCTGACCCTGCACGAGGCCTCGCCCGGCCACGCACTGCAGGGCGCCCTGGCCGAGGAGCAGGACGCGCTGCCCGACTTCCGCCGCGAGACCTACATCTCCGCATTCGGCGAAGGCTGGGGCCTGTACGTCGAGAAGCTCGGTGAGGAGATGGGCATCTATGAAACGCCCTACCAGCAGTTCGGCCGGCTGACCTACGAGATGTGGCGCGCGTGCCGGCTGGTCATCGACACCGGCGTACATGCAAAGGGCTGGACCCGCGACCAGGCGCTCGCCTACCTGCGCGACCACACCGCGCTGAGCGAGCACGAAGTGACGACCGAGGTCGACCGCTATATCTCCTGGCCGGGCCAGGCGTTGAGCTACAAACTGGGCGAGCTGGCGATCGTGCGCCTGCGCGGCGAGGCCGA
The DNA here is from genome assembly GCF_907164845.1 of Lysobacter luteus. NCBI lineage: Bacteria > Pseudomonadati > Pseudomonadota > Gammaproteobacteria > Lysobacterales > Lysobacteraceae > Novilysobacter > Novilysobacter luteus. The sequence continues at coordinate 2,662,614 of NZ_OU015430.1, read as the reverse complement.
GCGCGCGCTGGGCGACAAGTTCGACATCAAGGCCTTCCACGACATGGTGCTGGCGCTGGGCTCGGTGCCCCTGCCGGTACTGGAAACCCAGGTGAGGGCGTTCATCGCGGAAAGCGTGGCGAAGGCGGAAGCGCCGGCTCCCGAATCACAGGGCGCGGGTGCTGGTTGACCAGAGGGTCGAAGCGTCGCGTCTCGCCGGGCCCTTTCCAAGCAGGCTTTCCCCGCCGCCCCGCTAGAATGCGCCGATGACCGAAGCCAGCCCTCCGCGCCACCCGCTCGCCAGGCTCAAGCCCCTCGCCGGACAGGCGCTGGAGGTCGCGCTCAACCGCACCCTGGCGCTGGACCCCGACACCCGCGAAGCGCTGCGTGCACTCGACGGCCGCCGGGTCGCGTTGCGCCTGGCATCGCCACCGCTGGCCCTGCAGGTCCGCGTGGACGGCGATGCGCTGCGGGTCGGTCCGGTGGAGGATGGCGACGCGCCGGACCTCTCGGTGCGCAGCACGATCGGCGGGCTGCTCTCGCAGTTGCCGTTCCTGCGGAACGATGACGCGCCGCCGGTCGGCCAGTTGCGGATAGAAGGTGACGCCGACCTGGCCCGACGCCTGCAGCGCCTGGCCGAACGGTTCGATCCCGACTGGCAGCAGCCCTTCGCGCGCGTGTTCGGCGACGTGCTGGGCGTGCAGGTTGCCAACGCGATCTCCGCCGGCCTGCGCCAGGCCCGCGTGGTCGCGACCGAACTCGCCGGCACCGCGGCCGAATACGTGACCGAGGAGTCGCGCGACCTCGTGCCGCGGACCGAGCTCGACGCCTTCCACGACAATGTCGACGTGTTGCGCGACGACGTCGACCGCGCCGCCGCGCGCATCGACCGCCTGCGCGCGCGCGTCGGGAGCGCCGGATGAAGTCGTTCGTGCGTGCCTGGCGGATCGGCCGGGTCCTGTTGCGCTACCGGCTCGACGACCTGCTCGACGACACGCCGGTCGAGCGCTGGCTCAAGCTCGCCCGCCCGTTCGTGCCGCGCGCGTCGGCCGTGATCGCGGCGATGCCCCGCGGTGCCCGGCTGCGGCTGGCGCTGCAGGAGCTGGGGCCGATCTTCGTCAAGTTCGGGCAGATCCTCTCGACCCGGCGTGACCTGGTTCCGCCCGACGTCGCCGACGAACTGTCGCTGCTGCAGGATCGCGTCGCCCCGTTCGACGGGCAGGCCGCGCGCGCGATCGTCGAGACCGCGCTCGAGCGGCCGGTGGCCGAGGCATTCGCCAGCTTCGACACCACCCCGCTTGCTTCGGCATCGATCGCACAGGTGCATGCGGCGACGCTGCCCGCGGTTGGAAACCGGGGCCCGCGCGAGGTGGTGGTCAAGGTGCTGCGTCCCGGCATCAAGCGCCAGATCGCGCAGGACATCGCGCTGCTGGGCGCGATCGCCGGCGTGGTCGAGCGCACCCACCCCAATGCCGACAAGATCCGCCCGCGCGAGATCGTGCGCGAGATCGAAGGCACGTTGGCGGCCGAACTCGACCTCCAGCGCGAGGGCGCCAACGCCAGCGTGCTGCGGCGGTTCTGGCAGGACAGCCCCGACCTGTACGTGCCCGAGGTCATCTGGAGCCACACCGGCGACCGCGCCCTGACCCTGGAGCGCGTGCGCGGCATCCCGTCCGACGACATCGCCGCGCTCGACGCCGCCGGGATCGACCGCAAGGTGCTGGCCGCCAAGGGCGTGCGGGTGTTCTACACCCAGGTGTTCCGCGACAACTTCTTCCACGCCGACGCCCACGCCGGCAACATCTGGGTCGACAGCGACCCGGCGCGCAAGGCCAACCCGCGCTTCATCGCGCTCGACTTCGGGATCATGGGCCAGTTGTCAGACGAGGATCAGTACTACCTCGCCGAGAACTTCATGGCGATCTTCAACCGCGACTATCGCCGCATCGCCGAACTGCACGTGCGCGCCGGCTGGATGCCCGGCCACATCCGCATCGACGAACTCGAGGCCGCCGCCCGCGCCGTCTGCGAGCCGTACTTCACCCGCCCGTTGAGCGAGATCTCGCTGGCCGAGGTGCTGATCAAGCTGTTCCGGATGGCGCAGCGCTACGAGCTGACCCTGCAGCCGCAATTGATCCTGTTGCAGAAGACGCTGCTCAACATCGAGGGCGTCGGCCGCCAGCTCGACCCTGGGATCGACATCTGGGCGGTGGCGCGACCCGTGCTGGAGCGGATCCTGGTCGAGCGCTACAGCCCGAAACGGCTGCTGGGCGAGTTCCGCAAGCGCCTGCCCGAGCTGGTCACCCATGCGCCGGAAATGCCGCGGCTGCTGCATGCCTGGCTGACCCAGCAGGTCGAGGGCCGGCACGAGCTGCGGATGCGCTCCAACGACCTGGCCGAGCTCACCCGCACCGTGCGCGAGGCGCAGAAGCGCACCGTCGCCGCGATCCTCGGCACCGGCCTGCTGGTCGCCGCCGCGGTGCTGTACGGGTTGGAGTCGGGTGGCCCGACCTTGTGGTCCGTGCCGGCCGCATCGTGGATCGCCGGTCTCGGCGGGCTGTGGGCCTTGCTCGCCGCCTGGCCTCGGCGGTAGCGGGTGGTTGCCGTCGCACGGGCCCGCGCCCGGGTAGGAGCGGCTTCAGCCGCGATCGTGGAATCGTCCGCCCGGTTCGGCTGCCGATCGCGGCTGAAGCCGCTCCCACGGGTGACTGCCGCCGCGGTGCAATGGTTCGCGCGGAACGGCTGCCGATCGCGACTCACGTCGCTCCTACAGGTGCGAGCAATGCACGACGGTTGTCCGCGCGGGTCCGGCGCATGACCGTCGACGCTGCCGCGCTCGCGCTCGAGGTGCTGCATCGCGACGAGTGGCTCGCGGTCGTCAACAAGCCCGCCGGGCTGATGGTCCATGACAGTGCGCTGGCGCGCGGCGAGAGCGATTTCGTCGCCGACCGGCTGCGGGTGCAGTTCGGCCGACCGATCTTCCTGGTGCACCGCCTCGACCGCGCGACCAGCGGGTGCCTGCTGTGCGCGTTCGACCGTGACACCGCGTCAGCCCTCGGCAAGGTGCTGATGTCGCGCGAGGTCGAGAAGGACTACTGGACGGTCTGCCGGGGATGGCCGGAAGAAGACGTCTTCACCATCGACCACGACCTCGACGGCGGTCCCGGCAAGCCGGTGAAGAAACCGGCGGTGACGCGCTTCCGCGTGCTGGCTCGCGCGCAATGCGACTGGCCGTCGTCGGGCTTCGACACTTCGCGCTATGCCTTGCTGGAGGCCCGCCCGGAAACCGGCCGCTTCCGCCAGATCCGCCGCCACCTCAAGCACGCCTCGCACCACCTGATCGGCGACACCAGCCACGGCGACGGCCGCCACAACCGCGCGTTCCGGATGCTGGGCATCCATCGGATGCTGCTGCACGCGCGAAGGCTGGCGTTCGTGCATCCATGCACGGGCGAGCGTATCGAGGCGAGTGCGCCGGTCGACACGCAGTTCGCCCGGGCGCTCGCGCTGTTCGAGATCCCGGAGGCAGCGCCCCCCGTAGGAGCGACGTAAGTCGCGACCCGCCGGACGCTGGGGCGATGTACAGGTCGCGACTTGCGTCGCTCCTATAGGGGTTGGTGGCGTGCGCTGGCGTCAGACCCGCTGCCCTAGAATCGCCGGCATGATCGAGGTCGGCGCCATCCGCATCCCCGAGTCCGAGTTGGTCGAACGATTCGTGCGTTCGGCCGGGCCGGGCGGGCAGAACGTCAACAAGGTCGCCACCGCGGTCGAGTTGCGTTTCGACATCGCCAGCTCGCCTTCGCTGCCCGAGCCGGTGCGCGAGCGCCTGCTGGCGCGGCGCGACCGCCGGGTCACCGGTGACGGCGTGCTGGTGCTGGCGGCACAGCGCTTCCGCACCCAGGACCGCAACCGCCAGGATGCCCGCGAACGCCTCGCCCACTTCATCGAGGCCGGCCTGCACGCGCCCAAAAAACGCGTCGCGACCAAGCCCACCCGCGGCTCGCGGGAGCGCCGCCTGGCCGGCAAGCGCGAACGCAGTACGATCAAGCAGGGGCGCGCCGGGCGCGACTGGGACTGACACCGAACGATGCATCCACCGACCGACGACATCGTGCCGTCGTTGCCACCGAGCGTCCCGCGCGTGCCGCGCCACCGCCTGTCCCGCTGGATCGGTCGCGCCGTGTTGCGGCTGGGCGGCTGGCGCGTGGTGGGGGAGTTCCCCGACCTGCCGCGCGTGGTGCTGATCGGTGCGCCACACTCGTCCAACTGGGATGGCATCTGGGGGTTCGCGGCCAAACTGGCCTTGGGGCTCGATATACGCATCCTCGGCAAGCACCAGCTGTTCTGGGGGCCGCTGGGGCCGCTGATGCGCGCGCTGGGCATCATCGCGATCAACCGCGGGGCTGCCAGCGGCGTGGTCGGGCAGATGGCCCAGCAGTTCCGGGGCGCCGACCGGTTCTGGCTCGGGATCGCGCCCGAAGGCACCCGTAAGCCGGTGGCGCGCTGGAAGACCGGCTTCTGGAAGATCGCGCACGCCGCCCAGGTGCCGGTCCTGCCGGTGTACTTCCACTATCCCGACCGGGTGATCGGGATCGGACCACCATTTGCGACCAGCCACGACATGGAGGCCGACCTGGTCCGCCTGCGCGAGTGGTACCGCCCGTGGCAGGGCAAGCACCACGGGACCGACTGACCGTTCGCCGGACTGGCACGACTATTGCGTTGACCTTGTGACCGGCTGCCCGTTTCAGGGTGGCCGGCCGCAGGCGGCCGCGGTTGTGGCCGCGGAGCGTCCGGATGCGCCACTCCACGGCCGATGCACGCAGCAACGCCGGTCCGCTTCGAAGCGGGGAGGGCTGAGGCGTGGCCGGCGTGCCGTGGTTCGTCTGCGGCCCGGCGGCGTGGCTGGCCGCGGCCGGGCTGTGGCGCGGCCCGGAGCGGATGGAGCCGACGCCGGCCGAGGACTGGCGACAGGCCCGGGTCGACCTGGTGATCGCCGCCTGCCGCGACCAGCCGACCATCGTCCACTGCCTCGCCGGGCTGTCGACGCAGACCCTGCGCCCGCGCCGGGTGCTGCTGGTGGACGACGGCGGCGCCGAGCGCGACCACGGCATCCAGCTCGCGCGCGAGTTCGCCCGCGCCAACGGGCTGGCGCTGACCGTGGTCCAGCGCACCTGGTCGATCGGTAAGGCCGCCACGCTCAAGCGCCAGGCCCGCGACTTCGGCGGCGACGTGCTGTTCGTCCTCGACGGCAACACGGTACTGGCCTCGCCCGACTACATCGAGCGCTGCGTGCGCGAGCTCTACCAGGGCGTGGGCATCGCCGCCGCCTGCGGCACGGTGGAGCCGCTGTGCCCGTCACAGCGGCGGGCACTCGCGGCGACCCCGGCGTTCCAACGCTGGCTCGACGGCGACGACTACCTCGACCCGCTGCGGCCGCGCGACATCATCGACCGCATCGCCGGGGCGATCGGCTGCGGCTATGCCCGACACATCGAGCGCCTGCGACAGGGCTTCCTCGCACGCGGCCTGGCCAACCTCCACGGCGGCACGCTGGACCCGTTCGGTGGCGCGATCGCGTTCCGCCGGCGCTACCTCAAGGACCTGTTCGACCGCTACGAGCCGGTCCGGGGCGATGACCTGACCGCCGCCGAGGACCAGTTCATCGCGCGGGCGCTGGCGATGGAGGGGTATCGCAGCGTCCGGCTGGACGACATCGTCGCGCGGGTGCAGCCGCCGCCGCTGCACTGCCTGCCGGCGATCGCCTGGCGACGCGCGGTCACGCTGCTGCAGAACGACCACTACTTCGATGCGCTGCTGCGCAGCCCCGCCAACGCGATGCGTCACCGATGGAGGCGCCTGTGGCAACGCGCCGACAAGGACCGTGGCGAGCGGCGGCGGGTGCGCGAGGCCTACCGGCAGCCGTTCGGCGAGCGCCTGACCTGGCGGCAGGGTCGGCCGGTCGGCTGCGGGCTGCTGCTGCTCGCGCTGGAGCGGATCGGCTACCCGGCCGCCCTGGTAGCGATGGCGGTGGTCGGCCGCTGGGACCTGCTGGCGGTCGTGGTGGCGGTCGAGGTCGGCGCGACCACCCTGGTGGCAGCGCTGGTCGAACCGCCGGGCCACCGGGTCGGCGCGGCAGGCCGGGCCCTGCTGGCGGCCCCGTTGCGTTACCTGCTGCTGGCGGTGGGTGCGGTCGCGGTCGGCGGCTTTGGCGTGTTGCTCTGGCCAGCGCGCCGGTTGCCGTGGCACGTCAAGCGGCGGGTCGAAGGCGTGCCCGCGCGATCACACCCATAGCGCATCACCGCTCGGAGTGGCCGGTGGCGTCGTGCCCGGCGCGCGAGAACAGCCCCGGCCGGAACAGGGCATTGAATGCACGTGCCTGCGGGGAGAGGTACTTGCCCTTGCGCACCACCACGCCGTAGCTGCGCTCGGGGAACCACGCCGACAGCGAGCGAGATGCCAGCCGGGCGTGGTCGGCCTCGGTCAGGCAGATCGCGGTGACGATGCTGATTCCAAGCCCCATCGCCACGTACTGCTTGATCACCTCCCAGCCGCCCACCTCGAGCGCGACGGTGTAGGGGACGCGGTGGCGCTGGAACACCAGGTCGACCATCCGGTAGGTGGTCAGCCGCTGCGGCGGCAGGATCAGGCCGTAGGGTGACAGGTCCTGCAGGTCCAACGTCTTGCGGTGCGCAAGCGGGTGGTCGGGCGGGGTGATCAGCATCGGCTCGAACCGTGCCAGCGGCGCGTAGTCCAGGTCGGCCGGAACGTCGAGCATCGAACCGACCGCCAGGTCGACCGCGTCCGAGCGCAGCAACTCCAGCCCGCTGGCGCCGGTGACGTTGTGCAGGTTGAGCCGGACTTCCGGATGGGCCGCGCGGAACGCCTCGACGATGGGTGGCAGCAGGTACAGGATGGTCGAGCTGCCGGCGGCGACGTTGAGCTCGCCCGCGTCCATGCCCCGGATGCGCTCGCGGAACGCGACGTCCAGGCCCTCGAAGCCTTCCACCAGCGGACGTGCCAGTTCGTACAGGGCCTCGCCTTCGCGCGTCATGACCAGCCTGCGGCCGCTGCGCTCGAGCAACCGCGTGCCCATCTCCCGTTCCAGCGCCTGCAACTGCAGGGTCACCGCCGGCTGGCTGAGGAACAGCGCCTCGGCCGCACGCGACACCGAACCCAACCGCACCGTCTGGCAGAACGCCCGCAATGGCTTGAGGCGGTCGCCCTTGTAGGCGAAACGGGGGTTGGTGGCCATCGCCAGGTCCGGTCGGGGCTGGGTTTCAGCGCGAGTATAAGTACGACTGATAGATCGTATTGATAAAACTCGATTGTCGTATACCACACCGCGGCGCATGGTCGGGCTCCACCCCAGATGGAGTCCACGCATGTCGGCAGTGATGACAACCCCAGGCCACGAGGCCGCCGACGACGTGCTGCTGACGGCGTCGGCCGATGGTCAGGCGCAGCTGCTCACGCCGGGGGCGCTGGAGTTTTTGGCCGGGCTGCACCGCCGGTTCGAGCCACTGCGGCAGCGCCGCCTGGCCGAGCGCCTCGAGCGCCAGCGCGGCTTCGACGCCGGCCGGCTGCCCGATTTCCGCGACGACACCCGGGCGATCCGCGACGGCGACTGGAAGGTGGCGCCGCTGCCCGACGCGCTGCGCAACCGCCGGGTCGAGATCACCGGCCCGGTCGATCCCAAGATGGTCATCAACGCGCTCAACTCGGGCGCCAACTGCTTCATGGCCGACTTCGAGGACAGCACCTCCCCGACCTGGGCCAACCTCGTGCTGGGCCAGCGCGTGCTCCGCAAGGCCGTGGCCGGCACCCTGGACTGGATGGCGCCCGATGGTGCCAGGCACTACACGCTGCGTCCGTTCGAGGAGCAGGCGGTACTGCTGGTGCGCCCGCGCGGGTGGCACCTCGAGGAGAAGCACGTGTTGGTGGACGGCCAGCCGATGTCGGCCAGCCTGTTCGACCTTGGCGTGTTCGCGTTCCACAACGCGGCCGCGCTCGCCGCCAAGGACCGCGGCCCGTACTTCTACCTGCCCAAGCTGGAGTGCATGGAGGAGGCGGCGCTCTGGAACGACGTGTTCGACGACGTCGAGCAGGCGCTTGGCCTGCCGGCCGGCCAGATGAAGGCCACCGTGCTGATCGAGACGCTGCCGGCCGCGTTCGAGATGGACGAGATCCTGCATGCCCTGCGCGGCCGCATCGTCGGGCTGAATTGCGGGCGCTGGGACTACATCTTCAGCTACATCAAGACACTGCGCGCCCACCCCGACCGGGTGCTGCCCGAACGCGGCCAGGTCACGATGGACCAGTCGTTCCTGCGGGCGTATTCGGAACTGCTGATCCAGACCTGCCACCGCCGTGGCGCCCACGCGATGGGCGGCATGGCCGCGCAGATCCCGATCAGCGGCGATGCGGCCGCCAACGACGCCGCCCTGGCCAAGGTGCGGGCCGACAAGCTGCGTGAGGTGCGCGCCGGCCACGACGGCACGTGGGTGGCCCACCCGGCGTTGATCCCGCTGGCACGCACGGTGTTCGACGAACGCATGCCGACCTCGCACCAGCAGCACGTCACCCGCGACGACGTCTGCGTCGGCCAGGCCGACCTGCTGCGCGCGCCGATCGGCACCGTCACCCGTGCCGGCTTCGACAACAACGTCGAGGTCTGCGTGCGTTACCTGGCCGCATGGCTCGATGGCAACGGCTGCGTGCCGATCCACTGGCTGATGGAAGACGCCGCCACCGCCGAGATCGCCCGCACCCAGCTGTGGCAGTGGCTGCACCACGAGCGCATCGCCAAGGCGGCCGGCAACCCGCAGGCCGGGCCGCTGCACTTGGACGATGGCGAGCCGATCGACTTCGCACTGCTCGAACGCGCGCTGATTGGCCTGCCAGGCCGGCTGGCAGACCGCATGAAGCTGCCCGGCGCCAGCCGGATCAACGAGGCCATCGGGATGCTCGACCGCCTGTGCGGCGCCGAAGTGCTCGAAGACTTCCTCACCGTGCCCGCCTACCGCCGCCTCGACTGACCCGCCATCGCCCCGGGTAGGAGCGACGTCAGTCGCGACGTGTACATCGCCCGGGTGCCTGCGCTGTCGCGACTTGCGTCGCTCCTGCAGAACCTCTTTTCGCCCGACCACCAAGGACCACCGCCATGACCAGCCAGCCCACCGCCGACCAACTCCGCCACGACTGGAACAGCAACCCGCGCTGGGCCGGCGTCACCCGTCCCTACGCCGCCGAGGAGGTCGTGCGCCTGCGCGGCACCGTCGCGGTGGAGCACAGCCTGGCGCGCCTCGGCGCCGACAAGCTGTGGAACTCGCTGCAGTCCGAGCCCTTCGTCAACGCCCTGGGCGCACTGACCGGCAACCAGGCCATGCAGCAGGTCAAGGCCGGCCTGAAGGCTATCTACCTGTCGGGCTGGCAGGTCGCCGCCGACGCCAACCTCGGCGGCCAGATGTACCCCGACCAGTCGCTGTACCCGGCCGACTCGGTGCCGGCGGTGGTCAAGCGCATCAACAACACGCTGCTGCGCGCCGACCAGATCCAGCACGCCGAGGGGAAGGACGATGTCGACTTCCTGCAGCCGATCGTGGCCGATGCCGAGGCCGGCTTCGGCGGGGTGCTCAACGCGTTCGAGTTGATGAAGGGCATGATCGAGGCCGGCGCGGCCGGGGTGCATTTCGAGGACCAGCTGGCCAGCGCCAAGAAGTGCGGCCACATGGGCGGCAAGGTGCTGGTGCCGACCCGCGAAGCGGTCGAGAAGCTGATCGCCGCGCGCCTGGCGGCCGACGTCTGCGGCGTGCCGACCCTGATCGTCGCCCGCACCGATGCCGAGGCTGCCGACCTGCTGACCTCCGACATCGACGACAACGATCGCGAATTCACCACCGGCGAGCGCACCGTCGAGGGCTTCTTCAAGACCCGCAAGGGCATCGACCAGGCCATCAGCCGCGGCCTGGCCTACGCGCCGTACGCCGACCTGGTCTGGTGCGAGACCGGCAAGCCCGACCTGGCCTTCGCCCGTACGTTCGCCGAGGCGATCCACGCGAAGTTCCCCGGCAAGCTGCTGGCCTACAACTGCTCGCCGAGCTTCAACTGGAAGGCCAACCTCGACGACGCCACCATCGCCAGCTTCCAGAAGGAGCTCGCGGCGATGGGCTACCGCTTCCAGTTCATCACCCTGGCCGGCTTCCACGCGCTCAACCACTCGATGTTCCAGCTCGCCCACGGTTACGCCCGCCGGCAGATGAGCGCGTTCGTCGAGCTCCAGCAGGCCGAATTCGAGGCGGCGGGGCAGGGCTTCACCGCGGTCAAGCACCAGCGCGAGGTCGGTACCGGCTACTTCGACGCGGTGACCCAGGTCATCCAGGGCGGCCAGTCGTCCACCGTCGCGCTCAAGGGCTCGACCGAGGAGGAGCAGTTCGAGGGCCGCCGCGTCGCGGCCTGACCGGGCCGCCGTCCAACCTCGCCGGGCGCGGCTGGCCGCTGCGCCCGGCATTACGCGTTGGGACCCATTAACCTTGCTACCCTCGATGCTTCCGCACGCTGGGGTTGGTGGGATGAAGGGTGACAGCGCGGCAACCCATCCGGTCCGCCAACGTGGAATCCACGATCCGAGAGCGGCCTCGGCCGAAACCCAGATGGCCGAACTCTCCGACGACGAATACGCGCTGTTCGCCTCCGTTGCGCGGTCGCGGCGCGTGCGTGCGGGCGAGGCCCTGTTCCGCCGCGGCGACCTGGGCACCACCATGTACGTGATCGCCAGCGGCGCGGTCGAGCTGGATTTCGGCGAGGACCTGGTCGGCAAGATGCTTGGCCCGCGCGAATTCTTCGGCGAGCTCGGCCTGTTGATCGGTGACCACGCCCGCAGCGCCGACGCCGGCGTTGTCACCGAAGGCGAGTTGCTCGAGTTGCGCCACGAGGAATTCCAGCGGCTGGTGGAGCGCAGCCCCGAGGTGGTCTCGTTCTTCCTGCGCCGGGCGATCATGCGCGTGGTGCTCAACGAGCAGGGGTTGATCCGGCGCCTGCGCCGGCGCAACCAGGACCTGCAGGCCGCGCTCGACAGCCTGCGCTCGACCGCCCACCAGCTCAGCCAGACCGAAGCGCTGATCCGGACCGACGAGCTCACCGGCCTGCACAACCGGCGCGGGCTGATCCAGCACCTGCAGGACCGCCAGCGCAACGGCGCCACCCACGGCCTGGGACTGCTGCTGGTGGACTGCGACCGCTTCAAGCATGTCAACGACGAGCACGGCCACCTGGTCGGCGATCGCGTGCTGCAGGGCGTGGCCAACATCCTGCGCTCGGTGGCCGGCCCGGGCGATCTCGCCTGCCGGCTGGGCGGCGACGAGTTCTGCCTGCTGGTCAAGGCCGAGACCCGCGACGAGGTAATGCGCTATGCCGAGTTCGTGGTCGGTACCGCGCATGGCCTGATGCAGATGCCGCAGGTGCCGCCACTGATCTGCAACCTGAGCCTGGGCGCCTGCCAGGTCGACCCTCGGCGCGAGTGGAACGACTGGTACGCGCGCGCCGACGCGGCGCTGTACCGGGCCAAGCGGCTGGGCGGCAACCGGGTAGAGTGGCAGGACGACGCCCGCGTTCCGGCCTGAGGGGGGGGCTGAGTTCATGAATGCCGTGGAACGAGTTGCACGCGACAATGCGCCCGCCGAGCGCGGCGGCCCGCAGCTGCGCACCCTGTTGCTGACCGACCTGGTCGATTCCACCGCGCTGGTGGAGCGCCTCGGAGACACGGCCGCGGCCGAGCTGTTCCGCGCGCATGACCGGCTGGTGCTTGGCCTGCAGCAGCACTGGCGCGGGCGCCTGATCGACCGGTCCGACGGGATGCTGCTGCTGTTCGAGCGCCCGATCGATGGCCTCGGCTTTGCCCTCGACTACACCCGCGGCCTGCTTGAACTGGGGGGGCCGCACAACGTCGAGCTCAAGGCCCGGGCCGGCCTGCACGTCGGCGAGGTGCTGACCTGGCGCAACAGTGACGACGCCGTGCGCGTCGGCGCCAAGCCGGTCGAGGTCGAGGGACTGGCCAAGCCGATGGCCGGCCGCCTGATGACGACGGCCCTGCCGGGCCAGATACTGATCTCGGCGGTCGCCGAACCGTTGGCCCATCGCGCGGCGCGCGAGCTTGGCGAGCGCGGCCAGCACCTGCTGTGGAAGTCGCACGGCCGTTGGCGGTTCAAGGGCGTGCCCGAAGCGCAGCAGATCTTCGAGGTCGGCGAACCGGGCGTCGCGCCGCTGCGCACGCCACCCAATACCAACAAGGCCTGGCGCGACATCCCACTGTGGCGGCGGCCGGCGGCGCTGGCCACCGAAGTCGCATTGCTGGCCGTCATCGCGGTCGGCGGCTGGTTCATCGCCCGCCCGCAACCGGCGATCGCCTTCAACGAGCGCGACTGGGTGGTGCTGGCCGACCTGCGCAACCTGACCGACCAGCCGCTGCTCGACGACTCGCTGGAGCAGGCGTTCCGGATCAGCCTGGAGCAGTCGCGCCACGTCAACGTGCTCAGCGACCTCAAGACCCGCGACACCTTGGCGCGGATGCAGCGCGCGCCCGACACCGAGCTCGACCGCGCGATCGCCTCCGAAATTGCCATCCGCGACGGCGCCCGCGCGGTGATCCTGCCGACCGTCGCCGAAGTCGGCGGCCGCGTCCGGGTCAGCGCCGAGGTGATCGACCCGAACAGCCAGACCACGGTGTACGCCGAGTACGCCGACGGCAAGGGCGCGGTGTCGGCGCTGGCGTCCATTGACGAAGTAACGGGGGCTCTACGGGAGAAACTGGGCGAAGCGCTGGAGGCGGTGGAGCAGGATTCCGCTCCGTTGCCGGAGGTGACGACGGAGAATCTCGATGCTTTGCGGGCGTATGCGTTGGGCGAGAAGATGTATGCGGAAGCAGAGTGGAACAAGGCGGCACAGTATTTCAAGGAGGCTGTTGAGCTTGACCCGGATTTCGCCCTTGCCTACATGGGCATCCTGCGTATCAATGTCAGCCACGGCCAGATCAGCGAAGCGCGCGAAAACCTCGCCGAGGCACTCGAACGCAAGAACCGTCTGCGCCCGCGCGACCAGATGTACCTGGACGCCTGGGCAGTCGAGTTCGGTGTGGAGGACGGCAATGTACTGCCCCGGTGGCGAATGCTTTCGGAGCTGTATCCGGACTACTACGCGGGTCACGTCAATTACGCGTGGACAGCATTTTTCCAGGGCTATCTCGACGAGGCGTTGACCTCGGCCCGTATCGCGACCGCGAAGCAGAATGCCCATGCCGATCATGCCCACAACCAGGTGGGCCGTATCCTGCTGGCGAGCGGGGACTTCCCCGGTGCACTGGAGAGCTTTCGCAAGATCAACGGAGGTCGAGACGCCAATCGGAACCACGTCGCCACGCTGGCGGCCATGCGACGTTTCACCGAGGCGGAGGTTGCTCTGTCGCGGCTATCGCGTGAGGAGTTGACGAACAGCTTTGAGTTGATCGCCATCAACGTTGACCAGGGGCGCTGGCAGAAAGCGACGAGTGCCGCGAAGGAAGCTTCGAGCCTCGCCGAGCCTCGTGACCCGCTTCTTGCAGATCTGTTTATGGTCATAGATCTCGCAATTCGGACTTTGCAGTACGGGCGAGATGTTCCGGCCACCGAGTATTTGCGAACCGTTGATGCCGCACTCGACGGTGTGGATTCGAGGACCCCCTATCTTGGCGATCGGGTCTATATCGCCATGGCCGCCGCGTATCTTGGGCAGCGGGCGGGACATCATGCGCCGGCGCACCGCGCGCTGCCCAAGTTGATTCCTCTCGTCGAGGCGTCAGGAGATCCCCGGGCACGGCAGATGCTGGAAATTGTGCGAGCAGGTCAATTGCGTCTCGAAGGGCGCGCGGATACTGCGGTATCGAACTTGCAAACGCTTGTAGATGGACATGAGCTTTTTCAAGTCCACGTAGCTTTGCGGGACGCGCTCGTGGAGGCCGGTGAGTACCAAGCGGCGCTGCTGGAGAACGACTGGCTTGCCGAGCATCGTGGTCTCGCCTACGGGGAAATGGCTGGCGGCTTCGTGCTTCAGGCAGTCAACGTCGCAGACACAACTCTTGCCGGATTGAACAGCGCGGAAACGCTGAAACGTATATCCGACAATAAAAACGCCTCACTCAAGAGCGAGGCGTTTATCGAAAACTGGCCCGCTGCTACGCTGCCGGATCACTTACGTCGCAGGTTCAGGGCAACCTTGCCAGCTTCAAAGCAGTGAGGAACAGTAAAGACGCCCTGAGTCACCAAATGTGTCTTCAATTCCTCGCGGACTGTGGCGAACTCGCGCTTTGGCGCGATCGTTTTCACAGACGCACAGACCGTAGATGTTGATGGATCGTGGCCCAGTCTGGAGACTGCGGCCTGCGGGTCTTTCTTGAACAGCCGGCGAAACTCGTTGTCGGTGCTGAGCAGATCGAGCAGCTTGTCGGCGACTTTCGGATCGAGCGGTGCGGACTTCTTGCCGGCGGTCGTCTTCGACCCGGCGGTCTTCTTGATGGCCATTCCCCGTTTTCCCCTGGCGAGAGCCCGTTGCAGGCCCCCTCGGATGCGAATCTATCCTTGCCGGCGTGGCGGAACAACCGCGCGCCTGCCGCAACCCGGGGTACGCTGATCCCGAATCACGGTGGCCCGCCGGGTCGGGCCCCAAGGGGATTGTTCGAATGCGTATCCGTCGCTGCGCGGTGTTGTTGCTGGAGCCGCGCGAAGAAGTGGGTTTCGATCTGGAGCACTTGCTGGCCGGGGGCAACGGCCTGAGTCGCGAATGCCGCTGGCTGGCCTTGGCGCCGCACCTGGGCGCCGAGATCGAAGTCGATGCCGCCGAGCGTGAGTTGCTCGGTGCGGTGAGCCCGAGTGAATGGATCGATGCGCGCGAACTCGGACCAGACACCGCCACGGCGCTCAAGCGGCTGCTCAAGGAGGGGCTGCTGATCGGCAGCGGCAAGCGCCACGCCGCGCACCGCGAGCGCGACGAGCGGCTGCGCACGACCTACTGGCATCCACTCGCCGGCGTCCTGCACGCCTTCACCCGCTGGAACGGCGCCGACGCCGTCGCCAACATGCGCGACAGCGGCACCGAGACCGCGCTGCAGATGCGCGACGTGCTCGGCGCGCCGCCGGTGGAGGCCGCCGACCGCAGCGGCGCCGCGCAACGCCTGCCATTGCCGCGCAGCGTGCCAACCGCGTTCGATGAGCTGATGGCGCGCCGCACGACCTGCCGCAACTTCGATACCGCGCGGCTGTTGCCTCACGCGTTGTTCGCGCAGCTACTGGACCGCGTGTTCGCGGCCAAGGCGCAGGTACGGGTCAGCGACGACACCGTGTTCCTGAAGAAGACGAGTCCGTCCGGCGGTGGCCTGCATCCGGTCGAGGCCTACCTGGCCGTGCAGCACGTCGAGGGCGTCGCGCCCGGGCTGTACCACTACCACGCCGCCGAGCACGCGCTGGAACCGATGCCGTCGCCGGACGGGCCGCTGCGCGAGTTCGTCATGCAGGCCGTCGCCCAGCAACACTGGTTCGCCGACGCCCACGTGCTGGTGCTGCTGTCGCCGCGCTTCGACCGCACCAACTGGAAGTACCGCCACCACGCCAAGGCCTACCGCGTGGTCGCGCTGGAGGCCGGGCACCTGTCGCAGACCCTGTACCTGTCCGCCACCGAGGCGGGGCTGGGCGCCTTCATCACCGGCGCGATCAACGAGGTCGAGGTGGAACGGGCGTTCGGCCTGGACCACATCAGCCAAGGCGCGCTGGCGATGTGCGGCTTCGGCTGGCGTGGCGAGGTGATGGAGACAACCGAGCTCGATCCAGCGAACGAGGTGTGGATAGCTGCAGACGGCTGAATGCGGGAGCGCGGCAGCGCCTGCCTGATGGCAGTGGTGCGGGCCGTAGGCTTGCGTTAGGTTCGGCCTCTCGATACGGGGGAACCTTACATGCGCAAGTCATTCATTCTCGCCGCGGTGCTGGCCCTGGCCGTTGCCATGCCCGCCAGCGCCCAGGGGCCATCGCCGTCGCTGGAGGAGATTCGCAAGCAGCAAACCGACCTGCGCGAAGCGGCCCGCGCTGGCAGCGGCGTCTTCGAGGAACTGCCCGGCGCGGACCGGACACGCCTGGTGGAGCACCAGGATGCGGTGCTCACGATGATCGAAGGCAAGCAGGACGTCGAGGACCTGGACGAACCGGTCCGGATGGATGTGTTCAACCGGCTCGAGGAAATCCGCGCCCTCGTCGAGAAGGCCGAGGACAGCCGGGTGGTGTGCGAGTACAAGAAGAAGGTGGGCACCCACATGAAGGCGCGCGTCTGCCAGACGGTCGCCGAGCGCAGGCGCGAGCGCGAGCAGGCGGTTGACATCATGAACCAGCGTGCCATCTGCGGGAACTGCAAGGGGATCTAGCGCCCTCAGGCTATCGCCGGCGCGGGGGTGCGATCCAGACGGCGGTAGCCGATCGCCTCGCTCAGGTGCGACGTGCGGATCTGCGGGCTGTCGGCCAGGTCGGCGACCGTCCGCGCCACCCGCAGGATGCGGTGCATCGACCGCGCCGACAGCTGCAGTTGCTCGACAGCGCGTTCGAGCAACGCGTGGTCACCGTTCGACAACCGGCAGGTGGCGTTGGTTTCGGCCTGGCTCAGCCGGGCATTGGGCTTGCCGGCACGGGTGTCCTGCAGCCTGCGGGCATGGAGCACGCGGCGGCGCACGTCCTCGCTCGGCTCGCCGTCGGGTGCATCGGGCCGCAGCTCGGACGGCGGCAGGCGCGGCACCTCCACGTGCAGGTCGATCCGGTCCATCAACGGGCCGGATACACGGCCGCGGTAGCGCCTCACGGCATCGGGACTGCAGGTGCAGCGCCCACTGGGATCGCCGGCCCAGCCGCAGGGGCAGGGGTTCATGGCCGCGACCAGCTGGAAGCGGGCCGGGAACTCCGCGCTGCGGGCGGCCCGAGAGACGGTCACGACGCCGGACTCCAGCGGCTCACGCAACACCTCCAGTGCACGGCGCTCCCACTCGGGCAGCTCGTCGAGGAAGAGCACACCGTGGTGGGCCAGTGAGATCTCGCCGGGGCGCGGGTCGGCGCCGCCACCCACCAGGGCCACCGCGCTGGCGGTGTGGTGGGGCGCGCGGAACGGCCGCGCCAGCCAACTGGCCGGATCCAGGCCACGCCCGCTGATCGAGGCGATGGCGGCCGATTCCAGCGCCTCCTCCTCGCTGGCATCCGGCAGCAGGCCAGGCAGGCGCGAGGCCAGCAGGCTCTTGCCGCACCCCGGTGGACCGATCAGCAGCAGGTGGTGGCCTCCGGCGGCGGCGACCTCCAGCGCGCGGCGCGCATGCGCCTGGCCGCGGACGTCGCGCAGGTCGGCGCCGGGCGTCCGCGTGCGGGCCGGGGCGACCGCTGCGGGTAGCGTCTTGCTGCCGGTCAGCATCGCGCAGACCTCCAGCAGGGTCCGCGCGGTGTAGGCCTCGACCTGGCTGGCCAGCGCCGCCTCGGCTCCGTTGCCGGCCGGCACGATCAGCTTGCGCCCGGCGTCGGCGGCCGCCAGTGCTGCCGGCAGCACGCCGTCGACGACGCGCAGCTCACCGGTCAGCCCGAGCTCGCCGAGGAACTCGTACTCGCCCAGCGCCTGCAACGGGATCTGTCCACTCGCGGCGAGGATGCCGAGCGCGATCGGCAGGTCGAAGCGGCCACCGCCCTTGGGCAGGTCCGCCGGTGCAAGGTTGACGGTGATGCGGCGCTGCGGGAACTCGAACTGCGCGCACTGCATCGCCGCGCGCACGCGGTCCTTGGCTTCGCGGACGGCGGCCTCGGGCAGGCCGACGATCGACATCGTCGGCAGTCCGCCGCCGAGGTGCACCTCGACCCTCACTTCGGGCGCACGCACGCCCGTCCGTGCACGACTGTGCACGAGTGCCAGGTTCACGGGAGCGCCTCAGTGGCGCGGTAGCGGCGAGTCGGTGCCCGGTGCCGCGGCGGCACGGCCCTCGACCTGTGCCTCCAGCTCGGCGACCGCCTGTTGCAGCTGCTCGAGCTTCTCGCGGGTACGCAGCAACACGGCGCGCTGGACCTCGAATTCCTCCCGCGTGACCAGGTCGAGCCGGGCCAGCCCGGTCTGCAGCACGGACTTGAAGTTCTGCTGCAACTCCTCGCGGCTCTCGCGCAGGCCGGGCGGCACCAGGCCGCTGAGGCGCCGCGCGAGTTCGTCGATGTGGTTGAGGTCGATCATGGGATGGCTCCTCGGGCAGTCCCGCCAGCATCGCCCGGCCACCGGGCCGGATACCGTCGGCGGCGGCCGCGGCGCACTGTCGGAAAAATCCGACACGCGAGGCCGGGCACTTTACCCGAAAGCCGCCTCCGGTCGCGTGACGCCGTGGCGGCGCGGGCGGGCTCGGCTATCCTGCCGCCATCGAACCGGAGGCAGTGCGATGAAGATGGTCATGGCGGTGATCAAGCCGTTCAAGCTGGATGACGTCCGCGAGGCGCTGGCCGAGGCCGGCGTGGCCGGCATCACCGCCACCGAGGTCAAGGGCTTCGGTCGCCAGAAGGGCCACACCGAGCTCTACCGCGGGGCCGAGTACGTGGTCGACTTCCTGCCCAAGATCAAGCTCGAGGTCGCGGTCACCGACGAGCAGGTCGACGCCGTGGTCGAGGCCATCATGAAGGCGGCCGGCACCGGCAAGATCGGCGACGGCAAGATCTTCGTGTCCGACCTGGACCGGGTGGTGCGCATCCGCACCGGAGAGCTGGACGCGGACGCGCTGTAGGCCGGCGAGCGCCGCGGCGGTTACTCGCCCAGCGCCGCGGCGACGAACGGCGGCAGCGTCGCCGCGCCCTTGTGGATGTCGGCGCTGTAGTACTTCGTCTCGAACGCGCGGTCGCGCGCATCGCCTTCGCGGAAGTTGAACCCGCCGGACTTCCTGGCCAGCGTGCACGACCACCAGCCGGTCGGGTAGCACGGCTGCGGGAAGGGCAGGGTCTGGAACGCGGTGAAACCGGCCTTGCCCATCTCGCCGCGCATCTCCTTGATGAGCTCGAGCAGCACCAGCGGCGATTCGGACTGCTGGACCAGGATGCCGTCGTCCTTCAGCGCGCGGAAGCAGCTCTCGTAGAAGGCCTTGTTGAACAACCCCTCGGCCGGGCCGACCGGATCGGTCGAGTCGACGATGACGATGTCCAGGCTACCGGGCGCGCAGTTGGCCATGTAGGCGATGCCGTCGTCGAACAGCAGCTCGGCGCGCGGGTCATTGTTGGACTCGCACAGCTCCGGGAACCACTTCTCGGCCATCCGCGTGACCTGCTCGTCGATGTCGCATTGCACCGCGCGTTCGACGCCGGGGTGCTTGAGCACCTCGCGCAGCGTGCCGCAGTCGCCGCCGCCAATGATCACCACGTGCTTCGGCGCGGCATGGGTAAACAGCGCCGGGTGCGACATCATCTCGTGGTAGAGGAAGTTGTCGCGCGTGGTCAGCATCATCGCGCCGTCGATGAGCATCAGGTTGCCCCAGTCGGTGCTCTCGTAGATCTCGATCTTCTGGAACGGCGACTGCACCTCGTCGAGCTTGCGCGTGATCCGGTAGCCGATGGCCGAGCCGGACGGGTCGAAGTTCTCGTAATGCCAGGTCGTCTCAGCGTTCATTGCAGTCGTCCAGTGTCGGCCGCCACGGCCGGGCCGGCGTTGGCCGGGGCAGTGGCGCGGGTGAGGGGCGGGAATTGTAGCGAACGCCGGCCAACGCGCCGTGAGCCGCGCCGTGACGGTCCCGGTGCGCGTGGAACGATAGAATGCGCGTCCCCCACTGCCCGGTAGTGCGCCGATGTCCGACTGGTCGATTGATCAGGCCCGCAAGACCTACTCGATCCCCTACTGGGGCGAGGGGTATTTCGACGTCGACACGACGGGGCAGGTCGTGGTGCGGCCGCTGGGCGCTGCCGGCCCGGCGATCGCGCTGCCGGAAGTGGTCGACGAGGCCCGCGCGCGTGGTGCCCGGTTGCCGATGCTGGTGCGTTTTCCCGACATCCTCGGCAACCGCCTGGGCAAGCTGCAGGCGGCCTTCGCCGAGGCGATGGCGGAGACCGGCTATCCCGGTGGCTACACCGCGGTCTATCCGATCAAGGTCAACCAGCACCAGGCCGTCGCCGGGACGCTGGCCTCGCACGCCGGCGAGGGCTTCGGCCTGGAGGCCGGCAGCAAGCCCGAACTGATGGCGGTGCTGGCATTGAGCCGGCCCGGCGGCGTGATCGTGTGCAACGGCTACAAGGACCGCGAGTACATCCGGCTGGGGCTGATCGGCCGCAAGCTCGGCCTGCAGACCTTCATCGTCGTCGAGAAGCCGTCCGAGCTCTCGCTGGTGATGGAAGAAGCCGAAGCGCTCGGGGTCAGGCCCGGGCTGGGCGTGCGCATGCGGCTGGCGTCGCTGGGCGCCGGCAAATGGCAGAACAGCGGTGGCGACAAGGCCAAGTTCGGGCTGTCGCCCCGGCAGGTGCTGGACCTGTGGAAGCGCCTGCGCGATGCCGGCATGGCCGACTGCCTGGAGCTGCTGCATTTCCACATGGGCAGCCAGATCTCCAACGTGCGCGACATCGCCAGCGGCATGCGCGAGGCGGTGCGCTACTTCGTCGAGCTGTCGAAACTCGGCGCGAAAGTGCGCTTCATGGATGTCGGCGGCGGGCTCGGTGTCGACTACGAGGGCACGCGCTCGCGCAGCTACTACTCGATCAACTACGGGGTGAAGCAGTACGCCTCGACGATCGTGCAGGCGCTGGCCGAGGCGTGCGCGACCCACCAGCTGCCGCCGCCGCGGATCATCACCGAGTGCGGGCGCGCGATGACCGCGCACCACGCCGTGCTGGTGGCGAACGTGTCGGAAGTCGAGCGCGCGCCGGAAGGGCGCCTGCCGGACGTGCACGACGACGAGCCGGCGGTGATCCGCCATCTTCGCGACATCCACGCCGGGCTCGACCAGCGCCCGGCGGTCGAGCTGTTCCACGAGGCCGTGCACTTCCACAACGAAGGCCTGGCCGCGTACGCGCTCGGCCAGATCGACCTGGTCCACCGCGCCCGCATCGACGACCTGTTCTACCTGATCGCCCATGGCGTACGCGACCGCCTCAGCGCGGGTGAAAAGAGCCACCAGTCGGTGCTCGACGAGCTCAAGCAGCGGCTGGTCGACAAGTACTTCGTCAACTTCAGCGTGTTCGAGTCGATGCCGGACGTGTGGGCGATCCAGCAGGTGTTCCCGATCGTGCCGATCGAGCGGCTCGACGAGGCGCCCGGGCGGCGCGGCGTGATCGCCGACCTCACCTGCGATTCCGATGGCCGGATCGACACCTACGTCGAGGCCGAAGGCCTCAACACGTCGATGCCGGTGCACGCGTTGCGGCCGGGCGAGAGCTACCGCCTCGGCTTCTTCATGGTCGGTGCCTACCAGGAGATCCTGGGCGACATCCACAACCTGTTCGGCGATACCGACGCGGTCGAGGTCAGGGTCGACGGGCAGGGCTACCGGTTGGCCCAGCAGCGCCGCGGCGACACCGCCGACGTGATGCTGGACTATGTCGGTTATGACGTCGGCACGCTGCGCGACGCCTACCACCGCAAGGTCGCGGCGGCCGGCCTGCCCGACGCCGAGGCCGCCCGACTGAACGCGGCGCTGGAAGCCGGGCTGACCGGATACACCTATCTCGACGACGCGCCGCTGGACTGAGGCGCGTCGCACGCCCCGTCCGGAACGCCCGCCGTTCCGGGCGGGTTTGTACGTTTGCAACCGATGTCGGCCCGTGCCGGCACGCATGTCGCCACAGGCGACCCGGAGGAGAAGCCGTGAAAGTCGGATTGATTGGCCTTGGCGCGATGGGCGCACCGATGGCGCGCCACCTGCATGGACGGGGCCTGCTGACCGTGGTCGGCAACCGCACCCAAGCCAAGGCCGATGCGCTGGCGAGCGAGCTCAAGGTCCGCTCGGCCCGGTCGGCGGACAACTTCGCCGATTGCGACGTCGTCGCGCTGTGCGTGTCAATCGACGCGGACGTGCTGGAGAACGTGGCCGCACTCGCCCAGGTGCTCAAGGCCGGGGCGGTGGTGGTGGACCACTCGACCGTGTCGGTGCAGACCGCCCGTCGCGCCGCGGCGATGCTGGCCACCCACGACATCGGCTTCATCGACGCGCCGGTGTCCGGTGGCGTCGAGGGCGCGCGCAACGGGCGGTTGTCGGTGATGGCCGGCGGCGATGCCGGGCAGCTGGAGCAGGTCGGGCCGGTGCTGGACGCCTACGCCGCCCGCGTCAGCCACATGGGGCCGACCGGCAGCGGACAGGCCACCAAGGCGGTCAACCAGGTGCTGGTGGCCGGCATCAACGAAGCGGTGTGCGAGGGGCTCGCGCTGGGCGAGGCGCTCGGCCTGGACGCCGACACCCTGCTGCCGACGCTGATGGCCGGCGCGGCCGGCAACTGGTTCCTGGACAAGCGCGGCGCGACGATGCTGCGCGACGAGTTCACCCCGGGGTTCAAGAGCGCGCACATGCTCAAGGACCTGCGCATCGTGCAGGCGGTCGCACGCGAGGCCGGCGTGCGTACGCCGGTACTGGAGCAGGCGCTGGCCGACTACGCCGAACTGGCCGACCGCGGCCGCGGCGACGCCGACACCTCGGCGCTGATCACCCTCAAGCGCCGTCCCGCCCCGCCGGCGGGCTGAGCCGACCCAGACGGCCCGCGTGCGGGCCTACTTGACCTCGATCGCCATCGCCGGCAGGCCGCCGCGCTCGAGCGCGCGCTTGGCGTCGGCGAGGTCGCTGGCGGTGCCGTACGGCCCCATCCGCACGCGATAGATGGTCTTGCCGTCGATCTGTGCCGACTCCACCCGGGCACCCAGGCCGAGCAGGGCGATGCGTGCCTTCAGCTCCTCGGCCTGCCCGGACGCCTGGAACGCACCCGCCTGCAGCAGGTAGCGGCGCCCGTCGCCGGCACCGGCGGCCGTGGCCGTGCCGGAGACCGGCCGCGCAGGCGTAGCCGGCGTGGCGGGTGCTGACGGTTGCGCGGGTGGGTCGAGCACCACCGGTGCCGGCAGCGCGCGGTCGGCGGCGTCGGCCGCGGCCTGCTCGGCCGCGCGCTCACGCGCCGCAAGCCGCTCGGATTCCGCACGCTCCGTGGCCGCCAGTTCGGCGTCGCTGATCGGCACTTCCTTGCCCGGCAGCAGGGTGTAGAAGTCGTAGTCCGGCCCCTCGTCCGCAGGCGCGGGCTGCGCGTCGTCGGTCGCATCGGCCAGGCCATCGTCGGCACTGGAGGCCGGCGCCGGGCGCGCGTCGGGGTTGGGCTGCGGCCGGAAGAAGCCGTCGCCGTCGGACTTCAGCACCCGCGGTGCGAGCAGCACCACCACAATCGTCAGGACGATGCCGAGCACCATCCACGCCCAGCCGGGCAGGCCGCCGTTGCCGGCGTTGCGTCGAGCCTGGGATTTACCGCGTCGTGCTGCCACTTACATCACCTCGGGGGCGCTCACGCCCAGCAGATCAAGACCGTTCGCCAGCACCTGGCGGGTCGCCATCGCCAGCACCAGCCGCGCGTGCCGGGTGGCATCGTCGTCGACCAGGAACTGGTGGTCGTTGTAGTACGTCTGGAACGTCTGTGCCAGTTCGAGCAGGTATGCCGCCAGCTGGTGCGGCTCGAGGTCGCGGCCGGCCACCTCGACCACGTCCGGGTAGCGCAGGATCGCGGTGACCAGCTCGTGCGCGGCGGCATCGTCCAGGTCCAGCGGTTGCGCGAGGCCGGCGTCGCGGTCGTAGCCCAGGCCGCGCTCGGCCAGCTGGCGCATCAGCCCGCACATGCGCGCATGGCTGACCTGCACGTAGTAGACCGGGTTGTCGAGCGACTGGCTGCGGGCCAGGTCGATGTCGAAGGTGAGCTGCGAGTCGGGCTTGCGGGCGATCAGGAACCAGCGGGTGGCGTCGCGGCCGGCCTCGTCGATCAGGTCGCGCAGGGTCAGGTAGCTGCCGGCGCGCTTGGACAGCTTCACTTCCTCGCCGCCGCGCATCACCGTCACCATCTGGTGCAGCACGTACTCCGGCCAGCCCTGCGGGATGCCGGCGTCGAGCGCCTGCAGCCCGGCCTTCACCCGTGCCAGCGAGCCGTGGTGGTCGGCGCCCAGCTCGGTGATGGCGCGCTCGTAGCCGCGCTGCCACTTGCTCAGGTGGTAGGCCACGTCCGGCACGAAGTAGGTGTAGCTGCCGTCGGACTTGCGCATCACGCGGTCCTTGTCGTCACCAAAGTCGGTGCTGCGCAGCCACAGCGCGCCGCCCTCCTCGTAGGTGTGGCCGTGGGCGACGAGTTCGCGCACCGTCTCCTCGACCTTGCCATCGGTGTACAGCGAGGACTCCAGGAAGTAGACGTCGAAGCCGACCCCGAAGGCCTCCAGGTCGGCGTTCTGCTCGCGCCGCAGCCAGGCGACGGCAAAGCGCCGGATCGCGTCGATGTCGTCCGGGTCGCCGGCGGCGGTGACGTGCTGGCCGTCGACCTCGACGCTGGCGCCGTCCAGGTAGGCGCGGGCGACGTCCTTGATGTAGTCGCCGCGGTAGCCGTCCTCGGGCCAGCCGGCATCCTCCGGCGTGCGGCCGTGCGCGCGCGCCTGCACCGAGATCGCCAGGTTGTTTATCTGCGCGCCGGCGTCGTTGTAGTAGTACTCGCGGGCGACGTCCCAGCCGTTGGCGGCGAGCACGCGGCCGATACAGTCGCCGATGACCGCGGCGCGGCCGTGGCCGACGTGCAGCGGCCCGGTCGGGTTGGCCGACACGTACTCGACGCCGGCGCGGCGACCGCGCCCGGAGGCGTTGCGCCCGTAGGCCTCGGCCTGGGTGAACACATCGCCCAGCTGGCGGCGCCAAGCCGACTCGGCCACGTGGAAGTTGATGAAGCCCGGTCCGGCGATCTCGACCCGGGCGATGTCGTCGTTGGCCGGCAGC
Organism: Lysobacter luteus; assembly: GCF_907164845.1. Taxonomy (NCBI): domain Bacteria; kingdom Pseudomonadati; phylum Pseudomonadota; class Gammaproteobacteria; order Lysobacterales; family Lysobacteraceae; genus Novilysobacter; species Novilysobacter luteus. The sequence goes on along the minus strand of NZ_OU015430.1, from coordinate 2,637,656 downwards.
GCGTCGACGATCGCCTGGGCCACCGCACGCGGATTGGACCGCGCCGGCTTGGCGAGCAGCATCGCGGCGTTGGTCGAGAAGTCGCCCTGTGCACGGGTCTTCGGCCGCTCGATGACGAAGTCGGGCAGTTCGAGGTCGGTCGGGACGGTGCCGTTCGCGCGCAGCGCGTCGACGGCCTGCGCGACCAGCGCGCGGATGGAGGCTTTCACGGGAATCCTGGGTGGTTCAGCGGAACCGGGCATTTTACCCCGCCACGGCGCGGGCTGCCGGGCGGTTCAGACCCACCCGCGCGCCGCCAGCGACACCGGTGGGCCGTCGGCGATCACGAAATGGTCCAGCAACCTCAGGTCGACCAGCGCCAGCGCCTGCTTGAGCCGTGCGGTCACCGCGCGGTCGGCGGCGCTGGGTTCGCGGTTTCCGCTTGGATGGTTGTGGCCGACGATCAGCGCGGCCGCGTTGTGCGCAAACGCCCGCCGCACCACCTCGCGCGGATGCACTTCGGTGCCGTCCAGGGTCCCGCGGAACAGCTCCTCGAACGCTATCGCGCGGTGTCGGTTGTCCAGGAACAGCACTGCGAACACCTCGTGCGGCAGCCCGCGCAGCCGCTGCGCGAAATAGCGGCCGGCCGCCTGCGGGTCGCTGAGTGCGGCGCCGCGCTCGAGGTCGGCCGACAGGTGGCGCTGGCCGAGCTCGAGTGCCGCCGCCAGCGAGCACGAGCGCGCGGGCCCCAACCCGGGCAGCTTGGCCAGCGCGGCCGGTGGCAGGTCGAGCAGCCGCCGCAACGGGCCGTGCGCCTGCAGCAGCTCGCGTGCGGTACCAACGGCGTCGCGACCGCGCAGTCCGGAACCGAGGAAGATCGCCAGCAGCTCGGCATCCGACAATGCACCCGCGCCGCGCGCAAGCAGCTTCTCACGGGGGCGCTCGTCGGCCGGCCAGTCACGGATATGCATGGCCGTCAGGGTCGCCAATGCGGCCGCCGCCGGCCATCGGGCCGCTACACGGCTTCGGGTAAGCTGGGCGCCGCTTCGGCGGTAGGAATTTGCCCGCGTGGACCTGTTGCAAGACCAGAAGATCCTGCTGTGCGTGTGTGGCGGCGTCGCCGCCTACAAGGCCGCCGCGCTGGTGCGCCGGCTGGCCGATGCGGGCGCGGTGGTGCAGGTGGCGATGACCGCCAACGCCGAGCGGTTCGTCACCGCCACCACCTTCCAGGCGCTGTCGGGCCGCCCGGTACGGACCTCGCTGTGGGATGCCGCGGCCGAAGCGGCGATGGGCCATATCGAGCTGGCCCGCTGGCCGGACCGCATCGTCATCGCGCCGGCCAGCGCCAACACCATCGCGCGCCTGGCCCACGGGCTGGCCGACGACCTGGTCAGCACCCTGTGCCTGGCCACCGACGCACCGCTCGCGCTCGCCCCGGCGATGAACCGGCTGATGTGGGCCCACCCGGCAACCCAGGCCAATGTCGAGACCCTGCGCGCGCGCGGCGCGCTGCTGCTCGGGCCCGACTCGGGTGGACAGGCATGCGGCGAGGTCGGCGAGGGCCGGATGATGGAACCCGAGGCGATCGTCGCCGCGCTGGCGCGGGCATCGGCTTGAACACCGACGGGCTTGCCGGGCGCCGGGTCGTGGTCAGCGCAGGCCCGACCTTCGAGGACCTCGACCCGGTCCGGTTCCTCGGCAACCGCAGCAGCGGCAAGATGGGGTTCGCGATCGCGGCCGCGGCCGCCGCCCGCGGCGCCCGCACGACGCTGGTCGCCGGCCCGGTCGCGCTGGGGACGCCGGAGGGGGTCGAGCGCGTCGACGTGCGCTCGGCGGCGCAGATGCATTCCGCGGTAATGGCCGCACTGCCGGCGGACATCTTCATCGGCGCCGCCGCGGTCGCCGACTTCACCCCGGCGACCGTCGCCGCGGAAAAGATCAAGAAGCGTCCTGGCGAGGACGGCCTGGTGCTGCAACTGGTGCGCACCGCCGACATCCTTGCCGACGTGGCGGGCAGCGAGGCGCGCCCGGCGCTGGTCGTCGGTTTCGCCGCCGAGACCGGTGACGTCGAAGCCAATGCGCGCGCCAAGCTGGAGGGCAAGCGCCTGGACCTGGTCTGCGCCAACCGCGTCGGCGTGGAGGGCAGCGGGTTCGAGAGTGACGACAATGCCCTGCTCGTGCTCGGCCACGGCCTGCGGGTCGAGCTCGGGCCGGCAAGCAAGACCGATCTCGCCGTCGCGTTGCTCGACATCGTCGCCCAGCGCCTGCCCGCGCGCTGACCGCCCGCCGCCCGCCCGCCCATCCAGCCGGAAACCGCATGCACCACACGCTCGAAATCAGGATCCTCGACCCCCGCTTCGGCACCGAATGGCCGTTGCCCGAGTACGCCACCGCTGCAAGCGCCGGCCTGGACCTGCGCGCCGCGCTCGACGACGCCCTGGTGCTCGAGCCCGGTGACACCGCGCTCGTGCCGTCAGGCCTGGCGATGCACCTGGGCGACCCGGGCCTTTGCGCGGTGGTGCTGCCGCGGTCCGGGCTCGGCCACAAGCACGGCATCGTGCTCGGCAACGGCACCGGCTTGATCGACGCCGACTACCAGGGGCCGTTGATGATCAGCGTGTGGAATCGCGGCAAGGAGGCTTTTACGATGCAGCCGGGGGATCGCATCGCCCAGCTCGTCGTGCTGCCGATCGTGCGGGCGCGGCTGCAGGTGGTGGAGACATTCGAGGAGAGCGCACGCGGGGCTGGCGGATTCGGCCATACCGGCGTGCGTTGAAGACATGACGGCGGGCGCATACGCGCCACGCCACGCGGCAAGCAGGGGATGTGGAAATGATCGACATGAAGATGGAACGGCCTCAGCTCTCGATGGCCAGCATTGCACCGCTGCTGCCGTTGCTCGCCGTGGTCTGCGCGCTGCTCGCACTGTGGTTCAGCTGGAGCGGCTGGCAGCAGTACCAGGACGGCACGCGCCGCGACGCGATCCAGCAGTCGCGCGATGGCGCGCTCAAGGCGATCGGCGATTCGCTCACTGCGGAGCGGCAGCGCTTCGACCAGCAACTGGCCAACCCGGTCCTGCGCGCGGCCATTGCCGGGGGTGATTTCGCCCGTGCCGGTGCATTGCTGTCCGACGGCTGGCCAGGCGCCAGCGACGGCACGGTGCTCGCGCCCACGCTCGACAGCGCCTACGCCGCGCTCCCGGAGGGCGGGTTCGGCCGCCTGGGCGTGCTGGAGGCCGCCGTGGCCAGCGACGCAACGGTGGCGCGCGTGGTCGACACCGCAAGCGGCCCGCGGCTGGCGCTCGCCGCGCCGGTGAGAGAGGCCGACAGCGTGGTCGCGGTCGCGCTGGTGATGCTCGACCTCAAGCGCGTCACCGGCCCGCTGACCACCGCGGCGGTGCCCGCCGACACCTACCTGGCGGTCCGCCAGGGCGGCTACAGCGTGGTCGAGCGCGGCGATGCCAGCCTGTCCGGCGGTGCCGAGGTACTGGCCAAGCCGGTCCCCGACAGCGACCTGCGCGTGGCCGCCGCCGTCCCCGGCGTGGCCGGTGCGCCGTTCGGGCTGGACGCGGTCGGTTGCCTCGTCGTCGCCGCGGTGCTCGCATTGCTGGCGCTGCTCGCGGTGGTCGCGTGGCGGGCGCCGCACCTGCTGGTGCGCCGCTCGGCCGATGACGGCGCCGACACCGACGAGGGCATACCGTTCCCGACGCCGGCCGCTGCCGGCGACGCCTCCGCCGACCCCGACCAGGTGCCCATGACCGACGCTGCCGCCCCCGTTGTTGCCACGCCTACCGACACCGCCTCGACGCCGGGCGTCCAGATCGAACCCGGCATCTTCCGCGCCTATGACATCCGCGGCGTGGTCGGACGCGATCTCTCGCCGCAGGTGGCTGAGCTGATCGGCCAGGCGATCGGCTCGCTGATGCAGGACAAGGGGCTGCAGGACATCGTGGTGGGCCGGGATGGTCGCCTGTCGGGCCCGGAGATGGCCGGCGGCCTGGTCACCGGCCTGCGCAAGGCCGGCCGCAACGTCATCGACATCGGCCTCGCGCCGACGCCGCTGGTGTATTTCGGCGCCTACCAGCTGCAGGCCGGCTCGTGCGTGTCGGTCACCGGCAGCCACAACCCGCCGGACTACAACGGCTTCAAGATCGTGGTCGGCGGCGAGACGCTGTCGGGCGACGCGATCACCGACCTGTACGCCCGCATTGCCGACGGCCGCCTGCACAATGCGCCCGCGCCGGGCCGGCTGGAGACCCGCGAGATCGATGACGACTACGTCCAGCGGGTCGCCTCCGACATCCAGATCGACCGCCCGCTGAAGGTGGTGGTCGACGCCGGCAACGGCGTCGCCGGCGAACTCGGTCCGAAGGTGCTGGAGGCCATCGGCGCCGAGGTCGTGCCGCTGTACTGCGACATCGACGGCACCTTCCCCAACCACCACCCCGACCCGAGCGAGCCGCACAACCTGGCCGACCTGGTGAAGATGGTCGACCGGCTCGACGCCGACCTGGGCATCGCCTTCGACGGCGACGGCGACCGCCTCGGCGTGGTCACACGCGACGGCCACAACATCTTCCCCGACCGTCTGCTGATGCTGTTCGCCGCCGACGTGCTGGAGCGCAACCCGGGCGCGCAGATCATCTTCGACGTGAAGTGCACCGGCCGCCTGCCGGGCTACATCCTGCGCCACGGCGGCAGCCCGCTGATGTGGAAGACCGGCCACTCGCTGATCAAGGCCAAGATGCGCGAGACCGGCGCCGAGCTGGCCGGCGAGATGAGTGGCCACTTCTTCTTCGGCGAGCGCTGGTACGGCTTCGACGACGGCATCTATTCCGCCGCGCGCCTGCTGGAGATCCTTGCCGCCCAGCCCGGGCGTCCGAGCGACGTGCTCGACGCGCTGCCCGACGGCATCGCCACCGCCGAGATCAAGGTCGATGCGCCGGACGGCAACCCGCACGCGTTCGTCGAACGGTTCGTCGCCGCCGCGCAGTTCCAGGACGCGCGACTGTCGACGATCGACGGCCTGCGGGTCGACTGGCCGGACGGCTGGGGACTGGTTCGCGCGTCCAACACCACGCCGGTGCTGGTGATGCGGTTCGACGCCGACAACAACGAGGCAATGGCGCGGATCAAGGCGACGTTCCGCGAGCAGCTGCTCGCGCTCCGCCCCGACCTCGACCTGCCGTTCTGATGTGCGCCGGCCGACCGGTTCCCGGTCGGCCCGGCGTTAGCCCTGGTCGCCGGGACCGGGCTTCTTGAGTTCGCGGTAGCGCTCGACCGCCGTCGCCAAGCCCTCGTCGGCGGCGATGCGGGCATGCCGCTGCTCCAGCAGCAGCGCCTGCTGGCGGCGCAGGGCCTGGTGCTGGCGCTGGATGTTGGCCACCAGCGGCTTGGCGACCGGCTTGCCGGCCAGTTCGGTTTCGCCGGCGCGTTGCAGCAACGTGACCAGGCTGCTGCGCAGCCCGTCGATGCTGAGCAGCGAGGTCTTGACCGCGGTTTCCAGCAGGCCGATGCGGTGCGCGTAGGCCTTGCGCAGGTCCGCCTCGCTGGCATACGACTCGACCATCGCCAGCTCCCGCCGTTCGCGGGCGTCGGCGTCCGCGGCGGCCACGCGCGCCTGCTCGGCCTGTGCGTCCAGCTCGGCGCGCTCGGCGTCGGTGGGCGCCCGGTCCAGGTGCCGGGTAGCCATCCCGCTGGAGCTGAATTCGGTGCGGGCGTTGTCGACCGCGGTGGCCGGCAGGGCGTCGCCACACACCTTGCGACCGCCCTCGTCCCAGCAGTAGATCTTCTTCTCGGCCGCCGGCTTGGTCTGGGCGAGCGCGGGCAGCGCCAGGACGGCAAGCGTGGCGAGCAGGGCGGGGGCAAGTCGGTTCATGTCGGCGGGACCGGGTGGCATTCCTGCATACACTCACGCAAGAGTCGGGCCAGCCGCGTGCAGGCGGCGTGTCCCCGGTTCAGGCGTCCGCGTCGCTGCCGTAGGCGTCGCGGTAGGCCAGCAACTGCCCGCGATAGGCCGCCAGGGCGGGGTTGTCGCCGGCCAACGCCAGCAGGTCGGCCAGCGATGCCACCGCGACGACCGGCAGCCCGTGTTCGGTTGCGACAGTTTGTGCCGCCGAACGTCGGCTCCGCGCCGGGTCCACGGCTTCCTGCCGGTCCAGCGCGATCACGATGCCGACGACGGTACCGCCGGCGGCGCCGATGATCGACAGGGCCTCGCGGATCGCGGTGCCCGCGGTGATCACGTCGTCCACCACCAGCACCCGGCGCCCGGCCAGCGGCGCGCCGATCAGCTGGCCACCCTCGCCGTGGGCCTTGGCCTCCTTGCGGTTGAACGCCACCGGCAGGTCCCGGCCGCGGCGCGCGTACTCGCAGGCCAATGCGGTCGCCAGCGGGATGCCCTTGTAGGCCGGCCCGAACAGCAGGTCGAACTCCAGCCCGGCCGCGTCGATCGCATCGGCGTAACAGGCCGCCAGGCCCGCGAGGGCAGCGCCGGAGTCGAAGCGGCCGGCGTTGAAGAAGTACGGGCTGGTGCGCCCGGACTTGAGCGTGAATTCGCCAAAACGCAGCGCGTCAGCGTCCAGAGCCAGCTTCAGGAATCGGGTGCGGGTGTCGTTCACGTCGTTCGACCGGGGCGGGAGGGTGCCGATGATACCGGCGGCGGTTCGGGTGGCCCGCCGCGGCGGGTCGGCAGGCGGTCGGCTGGGCTATCCTGCGACGTCACGTCCCGACCCCCCGACCGGACCTGCATGCGCATCATCAGCTTCAACGCCAATGGCCTGCGATCGGCCGCCCGCAAGGGCTTCTTCGACTGGTTCCCGAAGCAAGACGCCGACATCCTGTGCGTGCAGGAGACCAAGGCGCAGGAACACCAGCTGGCCGGCCCCGAGTTCCTGGTCGACGGCTACCGCGCATGGTTCCGCGACGCGACCACCAAGAAGGGCTACAGCGGCGTGGCCATCTACAGCCGCCACGAGCCCGACGAGGTCCGCACCGCACTGGGGCGGGAGTCCTTCGACGAGGAAGGCCGCTACATCGAGGCGCGGTTCGGCAACCTGAGCGTGGTGTCGTTCTACATCCCGTCGGGATCGTCGGGGGAGCTGCGGCAGGGCTTCAAGTTCGAGGTCATGGACTGGCTCGCGCCGCACCTGGACGAGTGGCTCGCCAGTGGCCGCGACTACGTGCTGTGTGGGGACTGGAACATCGTCCGCAGTGCGCTCGACATCAGGAACTGGAAGTCCAACCAGAAGAATTCCGGCTGCCTGCCGCCCGAGCGCGACTGGCTCAACCGGCTGTGCGGGGAGGGCGCCGACGGCAACCGCGCCTGTTGGGTCGACGCCTACCGCGCGCTGGAGCCGGAAGGGCAGGACTACACCTGGTGGAGCAACCGGGGCGCAGCGTATGCCAACAACGTCGGCTGGCGGATCGACTACCAGCTGGTGACGCCGCGGCTGGGTGAGCGCCTGCGGGGCTGGTCGGTGCTGCGCGAGCCGCGGTTCTCAGACCATGCGCCGTTCACCGTCGACTACGACCTGGAGCTGGGGCGTTGAGCGCCGATGCGGTGACCTACAAGGGCTGGCGGGGCATCCGCCGGGCATTCGGCACACCTTCGGCGATCACCATGCTGATGCTGGGCTTCGGCTCGGGCCTGCCGTTCCTGCTGATCGCCTCGATGACATTGTCGACGCGCCTGCGCGACGTCGGGCTGGACCTGGGCAGCATCGGCCTGATCAGCCTGGCGAGCTTCTTCTACCTGCTGAAGTTCCTGTGGGCGCCGCTGATCGACCGCTACGCGTTCCCGCTGACCGCATTCCTCGGCCGCCGGCGCTCGTGGCTGCTGGTGTCGCAGGTGGTGGTGGCGCTGGCGTTGGCGGCGCTCGCGCTGACCCGCCCGGGCGAGGACGTCACCGCGCTGGTGTTGTGGGTGCTGGTGGCCTCGTTCGCCGGCGCCACCCAAGACTCCGCGGTCGACGCCTACCGCATCGAGATTGCCCCCGCCGACGCCCAGGCCGCGCTGGCCGCCACTTACACGCTGGGCTACCGGTTCGGCCTCATCCTGTCGGGCGCCGGCGCGCTCTACCTGGCCGAGTTCCGCGGCTGGGAGGTCGCCTACCTGGCGATGGCCGCATTGATGGTCCTGCCGATCGCCACCACGCTGCTGGCGCGCGAACCGGTCGCACCCGAATCGACGGTGCTGCGCCGGATCGACTTCGTCGGGGCGTTCTGGCAGCCATTCGCCAGCTTCTTCAGCACCAATGGGCTGCTGCTCGGGCTGGCGTTGCTGGTGTTCGTGGGGCTGTTCAAGTTCCCCGACCAGGTGATCGGGGTGATGGCCGGGCCGTTCTACCTGGACTCGGGCTACAGCAAGGCCGACATCGCCACGGTGTCCAAGCTCTACGGCATCTGGATGGGCATCGCCGGTGCGTTCCTTGGCGGCGTTGCGGTGGCGGCCTATGGCGTGCGCGCGATGCTGTTCGTGGCGGCGATCGGGGTGGCGCTGTCCAACGTCGCGTTCGTGCTGATGGCGCAGTTCCCTTCCGAGATCTGGGCGTTCTATGCCGCGATCAGCGCCGACAACCTGTTCCAGGGCTTCGCCGGGGTGGTGCTGATCGCCTTCATGTCGGCGCTGACCGACCGCAACTTCACCGCCACCCAGTACGCCCTGCTGGTGTCGCTGGCCAACCTGCCGGGCAAGTTCGTCGGTGGCGTGTCGGGCTACATCGTCGAGGCGACCTCCTACGTCACCTTCTTCGTGCTCAGCGCGCTGACCGTTGTGCCCACCCTGCTGCTGCTGGCATGGTTGTGGCGACGTGGAAACCTGTTCCAGCCCGGGCACCAGGCCCCACCAGAGTCAGCCGCGACGTAAGCGCGGCGGGACGTTGCCATGACCGATACAGTGTTGATCGACATCGACCCATTGCTGCTCGAGCGCGTGCGCCGGGTGGCCACGGCGCATGGCTGGGGCCAGCAGCAGGCACTCGTGCACCTGCTCGAGCACGGCCTGTTCGCCTGTGAGGCGGAGCTGGCCGCGCGCTTCAGCGACAACGATGCCCAGGCCCTGCAGGAAGCCATCGCCGCGCTCGAGCAGATCCAGGACGATCCGGGGTTCTCGTTGATCGGGCGGACTTCCGCCGACGCGCCATCGGACGCGCCGGGCGAACCGTCGCCCGCGCCTCAGTCGAGCGGCGAAAGGTTGCCGGGGTAGATCGCCCCCAGCACGCGCGGCCCGCGCGCCCCGGTGACACCCGGCAGGTTGCCCGGTCGCCCGGCCAGGGTCTGTCGCGCCAGCCACGCGAACCCCATCGCCTCGACGAAGTCGGGGTCCAACCCGCAGGCGGCGGTCGATTCCACCACCACGCCCGGCAGGCGTTCGCCGATGGCCTGCAGCAGGGCGGCGTTGTGCACTCCCCCGCCACACACCAGCACGCGACGCGTACCCGGCTGCCGGGCCAGCAGCGCGTCGGCCACGGTGGCGGCGGTGAGTTGCATCAGCGTGGCCTGGACATCGGCCGGTGCTTCGGTGCCACCCAGCCGCGCGGTCAGCCAGTCGATGTGGAACTGCTCGCGGCCGGTGCTCTTGGGCGGCGCCAGCGCGAACCACGGTTCGTCCAGCAGGCGGGCGAGCAGGGCCGGGTCGACCGTGCCACTTGCCGCAAAGCGGCCGTCCTTGTCGTAGGGCTGCCCGAGCACGCGCTCGCACCAGGCGTCCATCAATGCATTGGCCGGCCCGGTGTCGAAGCCCGCCACGCCGGCGCCGGTCCCGTCGCACGGCAGCAGGGTCAGGTTGGCGATCCCGCCCAGGTTGAGTACTGCGCGCGCTTCGTCCGCGGAGGCCAGCATCGCGGCGTGCAGGGCGGGCAGCAGCGGGGCCCCCTGGCCGCCCGCGGCGACGTCGCGACGGCGGAAGTCGGCGACGGTGGTGATGCCGCAGCGCTCGGCGATGACGTTTGCGTCGCCCAGCTGCAGGGTGAAGGGATGGTGGCCGTCGTACGCGGCGCCGGCCGGCCGGTGGCGCAGCGTCTGACCGTGCGACCCGATGGCGGCGATGTCCGCCGGGGCGGCGCCGGCCTCCTCGAGCAACTGCAGGGTGGCCGCCGCGAACGCCTCGCCAATCCGCACGTCGAGGTCGCCGAATTCGTCGAGTGACTGCAGCGCCGCCCCTTGGCCGAGCTCCACCAGCCGCGCTCGCAATTGTGGATCCCACGGGTAGGTCCGGCCGAGCTCCAGCCGGGCCGTGCCATCGGCGTCGAACCGGGTCAGTGCCGCGTCGATGCCGTCGGCACTGGTGCCGGAGATCAGGCCCACGAACGCCCCGGAACCCGCTCCAGGGGTCGCGCCGCTGTTCCGGAACGACGCGGGCCCGACCGGGTTCGCCCCGGCCGGGCCCGCGGTCGCACGTGCCATGGGTCTCAGGCCTTCTTGTCGGCCTTGGCCGGGGCCGGCTCGCTGGCCGGCTCCACCTTGGCGTACATGATGTCCTCGACCTGCTGGATGCGGGCCAGCGCCGGGCCGGTCTGGGCGCGGAAGGCGGCGAGCGCGGCGCCCTTGAGCGGTTCCGGCGGCGGCATCGTCACGGTCAGCGGATTGCGGTGCACGCCACCGATGCGGAATTCGTAGTGAAGATGCGGGCCGGTGGCCAGGCCCGAGCTGCCGACGTAGCCGATCACGGTGCCCTGTTTGATGCTCTGGCCGGGCTTGTACTTGCCGAAGCGCGACATGTGCGCATACAGGGTGGTGTAGCCCTTGCCGTGGTCCAGCACGACGGTGCGGCCGTAACCACCCTTCCAACCGACGAAGGACACCCGCGCGTCGCCGGCGGCGTGGATCGGGGTGCCGGTGCCGGCGCCGTAGTCCACGCCCTGGTGCGCGCGCGTGCGGCCCAGCACCGGATGCTTGCGCGCCTTGCTGAAGCCCGAGGTGATCCGCGCATACGGGATCGGCATGCGGATGAACGCTTTCTTCAACGGCCGGCCGTCGGCGGTGTAGTAACCGACCTTGCCCTCATGCTCGAAGCGGAAGCCCGAATAGGTCTTGCCACCGGTGGTGAAGGTCGCCGCGGCAATGTTGCCGGTGCCGATGCGCTCGCCCTCGCGCCAGATCTGCTCGTAGACGACGCTGAAGCGGTCGCCCTTCTGGGCGTCGGTGAAGTCGATGTCGTACTGGAAGATCTCGCCGGTCATCGTCGCGATCGCGCCCGGCGAAAGCCCGGCCTTGCGTGCGGCGGCGTACAGCGAGCTGCTGATCTCGCCCGAGGCGACCACCGTGCGGGTCTCGCTCGGACGCTTGATGACGTTCTCGACGATCGCGTCGGGCTTGATCGTCAGCTCGACGCGGTGGTCGTTATCGCGGTCGAACCGGAACGCGCGCAGCGGACCGTCCAACGGGAGGTCGAACGCCAGCTCCGTACCGGGCCGCAGGCGGGTCAGCGCCTGGCGCGCGCCGGGCTGCTCGAGGATCCGGTACATGGTGGTGGCCGGCACGCCCATCTGCTGGAACAGCGCGCCGAGCGTCTGGCCCGGCTGTACCCGCACCACCTGCCAGCTGTCGCCTGGCGTGGCTTCCGATTGCGACACCGGCAGCGGCGGCAGCGTGAGCGCCATCGACTGGCGGGTTCCCTGCAGCCCCTGCACCGGGGTCACGTCGAAGCCCGGGACGATCGACGCGACCAGCATGCCGAGCGTGGCGAACAGGCTCGCCTGGACCCACTGGCGGCGTGACCAGCGGCCGTTGAATCCATTGGAGAGGTGGCGTGCCAGCACCGGTCGGTGCAGGGCGGCTTCGCGCAGGTTCTTCAGGCGTTGACGCCGTTCTGTACCGGTTTGCGGTGCTGTCATCGATGTCTCCCGCGCGCAGGACTGTGAAGGCGGCGTAGCGGCGTTACGATAGGGACGCGAGGAGTATGCGTCAAACCCTTGAGCTGAATGGGTTTTTCAACTCCGTCAATGTTTGGTGCCAGTCATCCGATGTTTATGATCGTGGTCACGCCGTGATCATGACCCACACCCCGAGTACGCCCCCTTGGCCGACCCCGTTTCCGACCCGCTTTCCGTTTCGACCCACCCGGCTGGCCCGGCCGAACCCGTGAGTCCCGCCGTCCAGGACGCGCTGGACCGGATCGGCCGCGGCGCCGACGAGATCCTCAAGCCAGAAGAGCTGGCCGCGCGCCTGCAGTCCGGCCGGCCGTTGCGGATCAAGGCCGGCTTCGACCCGACGGCGCCCGACCTGCACCTGGGCCACACCGTGCTGCTCAACAAGCTGCGCCAGTTCCAGGACCTCGGTCACCAGGTGATCTTCCTGATCGGCGACTTCACCGGGATGATCGGTGATCCGACCGGCAAGAACGCCACGCGCAAGCCGCTGACCCGCGAGGACGTGCTCGCCAACGCCAAGACCTATGCCGACCAGGTGTTCAAGGTGCTCGACCGCGATCGCACCGAGGTCCGCTTCAATTCCGAATGGTTCTCCGCGATGGGGGCGGCCGACATGGTCCGGCTCGCGGCCCAGCACACCGTCGCGCGGATGCTGGAGCGCGATGACTTCGCCAAGCGCTACGCCGCCCGGCAGCCGATCGCGATCCACGAGTTCCTGTATCCGCTGGTCCAGGGCTACGACTCGGTCGCGCTCGAAGCCGACGTCGAGCTGGGCGGCACCGACCAGAAGTTCAACCTGCTGATGGGC
>NZ_OU015430.1:2410000-2620000 GCF_907164845.1 Lysobacter luteus | reverse complement strand
TAACTATAACGGTCCTAAGGTAGCGAAATTCCTTGTCGGGTAAGTTCCGACCTGCACGAATGGCGTAACGACAGCGGCGCTGTCTCCACCCGAGACTCAGTGAAATTGAAATCGCTGTGAAGATGCAGCGTTCCCGTGGCAAGACGGAAAGACCCCGTGAACCTTTACTATAGCTTTACACTGAACGTTGAGTTCGTCTGTGTAGGATAGGTGGGAGGCTGTGAAACCCGGACGCCAGTTCGGGTGGAGCCATCCTTGAAATACCACCCTGTCGTGCTTGACGTTCTAACCTGGGCCCGTAATCCGGGTCGGGGACCGTGTATGGTGGGTAGTTTGACTGGGGCGGTCTCCTCCCAAAGAGTAACGGAGGAGCACGAAGGTACGCTCAGCGCGGTCGGACATCGCGCACTGTGTGCAAAGGCATAAGCGTGCTTGACTGCAAGATCGACGGATCAAGCAGGTACGAAAGTAGGTCTTAGTGATCCGGTGGTTCTGTATGGAAGGGCCATCGCTCAACGGATAAAAGGTACTCCGGGGATAACAGGCTGATACCGCCCAAGAGTTCATATCGACGGCGGTGTTTGGCACCTCGATGTCGGCTCATCACATCCTGGGGCTGTAGTCGGTCCCAAGGGTATGGCTGTTCGCCATTTAAAGTGGTACGCGAGCTGGGTTCAGAACGTCGTGAGACAGTTCGGTCCCTATCTGCCATGGGCGTTGGAGATTTGAGAGGGGCTGCTCCTAGTACGAGAGGACCGGAGTGGACGAACCTCTGGTGTTCCGGTTGTCACGCCAGTGGCATTGCCGGGTAGCTATGTTCGGAAGCGATAACCGCTGAAAGCATCTAAGCGGGAAGCGCGCCTCAAGATGAGATCTCCCGGGAGCTTGACTCCCCTGAAGGAACCATCAAGACCAGGTGGTTGATAGGCTGGGTGTGTAAGTGCAGCAATGCATTGAGCTAACCAGTACTAATGATCCGTGTGGCTTGACCATATAACCTCAAGTGGCCTTGGACTCGACGACGCGTCGATGACATTCCAGACCCAATTTCGCTACGTCCCACCCCATGCGAGTCCGCGCCCCCTGGGCGCGACTCCAACAGCTTGCTCAGTGACAATAGCTGTGTGGAACCACCCGATCCCATCCCGAACTCGGAAGTGAAACGCACATGCGCCGATGGTAGTGTGGCCTTGCCATGCGAGAGTAGGTCATCGCTGAGCATTTACACCGAAGGCCGGTCCCCAAAAGGGACCGGCTTTCTTCTTTTCGAAGTTCGAGACGCCGCGGTAGGGGCCGTGGGCAACCCGGCGACTCCTGCGAGCGTTGCGGACCTCAAGTCCCGCGGCAGTACGTCAGGACCAGCACGTCACGGTGCGCGAGCTTGGACGGGTCACGCGGCGTGACGGCCGTGACGCCATGGAGCACCCGCTGGTCATCCACCAGCGCAACGTCGCGGAGCCGGGTGAGGGTGAAGCTGCCAAGCTCAGTGCCGTCCGGTGCGTGGATCGAGGTGGTCCCGCATTCGATGTTTCGGCGCTCGACCAGCACGACGAGCACATAGTCCACGCCGTCGCGGTGCATGCCTTCCGGAGTCGGCTCGCCCGCGTGATCTGGTTTGGCCTCGATGCGGAACTGGTGGGCCTCGACGCGCCAGCTCCCCGTCGCCGCGGCGCTGTCGAGCCGTGCGAACACTTTCCGCCCGAAACCCATCAGTGTCTGGAAGGCGCGCGTGCCAACTGCTGTGTCCGTCATCGGCGTGAACCAGCGGGCCAACCCGCCCTGCAGCGGATTGTGCGCGAGCGTCTGGAAGTGCGGCTGGTCCGGGAGTCGATGGGGCGCCGCGGAAGAATCCAGCGCCGCCCCGAGGTCGAACACCGCATGGCGCCGCCGGCGGTAGCGGCCGGTGGCCGCCAGGTACTGATCCGGATCGAGGTGGTCCCAGCTTTCAGCGAAAACGTCCCAGTCGTCCAACCCGCCGGCCGCCCCGAGTATCGCGTCGACCGCCGCGCCTTCGGCAAAGGCGAACCCGTCACGCCGCACTTGCGCTGCGAGCGCGTCAACGGATTCGCAATCGGGCACCGCCGTCGCGTCGTCCGGGCTATCGGATCGCAAGTGCCGCCATCACCAGCAGCGCGACCACGCAGCCGATGCCGACCGCCCAGATCAGGCTGCGAAGCGTTGCGCGGTTGGCGAGATAGGCCACGCCATGTAGCACCCGCGCGATGACGAAGATGACCGCCAGCAACGCGATCGTCGATTCCGCGACGCCTGCCAGCTGGGCCAGCACGACGCCGGCGGCAAACGGAGCGAACGCCTCGAACGCGTTCAGCTGCGCGGCGTTGGCGCGGACGGTACGGGGATTGTCCTGGCGCGAGATCCAGCCGCGCGGATCACGGTTGTCGAACCGTGCGCCGCCGCTCTTGGCGATGACGGTCCACACGTACGGAAGCAGCGCGGCAATTACCACGCACCAGTAGGCAGTCGCTATCGTCATTGCAGGGGATCCGGTGCTGAGTGGCGACAGCCTAGCCGAAAACGCCGACGGCGCCCGCAGGCGCCGTCGGGTGGTCCAGAAGTCGATCGCTCAGCCGCCGCTGGCCGACTCCTTGCCATCGATCATCTCCTCGCGCGCGGCGCGGAAGGCGTTGCCCTCGTACCAGTTGGGCCAGGCGTCGCCACCGGCGAGGACGCGGCCGACGCCGTACAGCGCCTCCAGGTCCTGCACCACGCCGTCCATGTCCCAGCCTGCGTCGAACTCGTCCGCGGGCTTGTGGTAACGGTTGTCGCGGTAATCCAGATGGGCCTGCTTGCCGGCGTCGCTGCCGCCTTCGACCAGTTCGTCGCCGCCCTTGGCATACAGCGCGGGGACGCCGGCCTTGGCGAAATTGAAGTGATCGGAGCGGAAGTAGAACCCGCTTTCCGGCGTGGCCTCGGCGCGAAGTTCGCGGTCCTGTTCGCCTGCCACTTGGCCGAGTACGTCTTCCAGCTCGGAGTTGCCCAGGCCGACCACGGTGATGTCGCGGGTCTTGCCGATCACCGGCATCGCATCCAGGTTGATTGCGGCGACCGTCTGGTCGAGCGGAACGCTCGGGTGGGCGACGTAATACTTGGAGCCCAACAGGCCCGACTCCTCCAGCGTGACCGCCAGGAACAGCACCGAGCGCTCGGGCGCCGGCTCCTGCGCGACGAACGCCTCGGCGATCTCGAGGATGCCGGCGATCCCGGTCGCGTTGTCGATCGCGCCGTTGTAGATGCTGTCGGCATCCGCGCCAGCCTCGCCCTCGTGGCCGTGGTCGCCCAGGTGGTCCCAGTGGCCCATGTAGATGACGGCCTCGTCCGGGCGGGTGGTGCCGGGCAGCTTGGCGATCACGTTCTGGGAGGACTTCTCCGAACTGGTGCTGGCGAGCTCAAGCGACATCGTCGCGTCCAGCTCGACGGCCTCGAAGCCCTTGCGGTTGGCCGCCTTGTACAGCGCGTCGAGGTCCTGGCCACTGCCCGCCATCAACTCGCGCGCGACGTCGCCGGTGATCCAGCCCTGCGCCGGCAGGCGCGGTTCGGGGTCGTCCTTGGCCGGCAGGTCGAACTGCGGTCCGGTCCAGGAATTCTTGACCACGTCCCAGCCGTAGGACGCGCCCTCGGTGTCGTGGATGATCAGCGCGGCGGCGGCGCCCTGGCGGGCGGCCTCCTCGTACTTGTAGGTCCAGCGGCCGTAGTAGGTCATCCGTTTGCCTTCGAACAGCCCGGCATCCTGCGTATGGAAGCCCGGGTCGTTGATCAGCATCACGACCGTCTTGCCCTTGACGTCGACGCCTTCGTAATCGTTCCAGCCCAGCTCGGGCGCGTTGACGCCGTAACCGACGAACACCAGCGGGCTGTCATCGAGGTCGATCTGCGCCTGGCCGGTGCGGGTGCCGATCACCATCTCGTCGCCGAAATCGAGCTCGCGCGGCTGGCCGTCGATGGCGAGTGTCATCCGGGTGCCGGCCGGGTCGGCGGTAGTTTCCACCATCGGCACCGTCTGCAGGAAGCTGTCGCCATTGCCCGGTTGCAGGCCGAGGCGCTGGAACTGCTCGACCAGGTAGGCGACGGTCTTTTCCTCGCCGACGCTGCCCGGCGCGCGCCCGGCGAACTCGTCCGAGGCGAGCCGCTCGACGTGGGCGGCAAAGTCGCCGGGGTTGATCGACGGCTCGAACTCAGCGGCCGGTCGGGTCGGGGTCGCGGTGGTGTCGGCGGTCTCCGCCGTCGGTTCGGCCGGCCGGTCGCAGGCAGCCAGTACAAGTGCGGCGGCCACCAGCGAGGTGGCGGGCAGGAGCGGGATGCGGGACATGGCGCCTCCGGGGTTGCGGAACGCCCGATGCTAGCAGCGTTGTCCCGTGGGCGCCGGTGCCCGCCGGCGAGCCGGCAGGCACCGCAAAACCAACCTCGTCAGTCGCCGGCGGGCGCGCGTGCGCCGCTGTAGCGGACCGCGGTCGCACCGGTCACCGGTCCGATGGAGGCGGTCTCGTGGACATACAGGGAGACCGAGTGCTCGAACACCAGCGGCCCGTCGACCCGGGCATCCGGACCGATGACCACCCGCGGGTCGCGCCGCTTGAACGAGATCAACTGCGTGCCCGGCTTCTCGTAGTGGATGCCGCCGCGCACGTGCGAACCGATGCCGACCGTGAGGTCACCGTTGACGGTCGCGATGCCGCCGGCCACGTCGGTGTCGACCAGGCCGATGGCCCCGTTGACGGTCTCGATGTCGCCGCCCACGTTGCCGCCGCGGTCGATGAAGATGCTGCCGTTGACGGTTTCGACGTCGTCGCCGACCGTCACCTGGCTGCCGACCTTGATGCTCCCGTTGACCGTCGCAAGGCCGCCTACGCCCGCCCCGTCGTAGACCTTGATGCTGCCGTTGACGGTTTCCGCGTCACCGGCGGTGGCGTTCTCGCCCACCCTGATGCTGCCGTTGACGGTGTCGAGATCGCCGGCCTTCTGCCCGTCCTCCACGTGGATGCTGCCATTGATCTTGCTGTGGTCCTGGCCAAACGCCGGGGACGACACCGCGAAAACGGCGGCGAGGGCGAGTGGAAGAAGCGCGGAGGCGGTGGGGCGTAGGCTCATGTCGGGGGTCCATTGGTAGCGGGTCATGCCGGTTGGGATGCACCGCGGCCGGCGGCGGTTTAATGCAGGGGTCCTTGATATCCCGCTTCGCTACAATCCGCACCTGTCCGAAGTCACTGGAACCAACGACGTGCCCGAGCCCGCCGCGCCCGCCATCCGCCCCGTCGTACTGCTGATCCTGGATGGCTGGGGGCACCGCGAGGACCCGGCCGACAACGCGCTCGCGCAGGCCCACCTGCCGCACTGGGATGCCCTGGTCGGATCGGTCCCCCACACCCTGATCCACACCGAGGGCCGCCACGTCGGCCTGCCGGACGGCCAGATGGGCAACTCCGAAGTCGGCCACATGAACCTGGGTGCCGGCCGGATCGTCTACCAGGACCTGACCCGGATCGACGCGGCGATCGAGGACGGCAGCTTTTTCGCCAACGAAGAGCTGCGCACCGCCTGCGCCGCGGTGAGCAACACCGGCGGCACGCTGCACCTGCTGGGCCTGCTGTCGCCTGGCGGCGTGCACAGCCACGAGGACCACATCCTGGCGATGATCGAGATGGCGCGTCGCGAGAAGGTGGCCGACGTCGCCGTGCATGCCTTCCTCGATGGCCGCGACATGCCTCCGCGTTCGGCTGCGCCCAGCCTGGCCAAGCTCCACGCCGCCTGCGCCGCGGCCGGCAACGCGCGCGTCGCCAGCGTCAGCGGCCGCTACTTCGCGATGGACCGGGACCGGCGCTGGGACCGGCTGCGCCAAGCCTGGGATGCCATCGTCGAAGGCCAGGCCGCGCACCGCGCCAACGACGCTGCCCACGCGCTGGATTCCGCCTATGCGCGTGGCGAGAACGACGAGTTCGTGCTGCCGACGGTGGTCGGCACGCCGGTGCCGATGCGCGATGGCGACGCGGCCGTGTTCATGAACTTCCGCGCCGACCGTGCACGCCAGCTGGCGGCGGCGTTCGTGGCGCCCGGGTTCGACGGCTTCCCGGCGCGCCGGCCGGCACTGGTGCGTTTCACTTGCCTGACCGAGTACGACGCCAGCCTGCCGGCGCCGGTCGCGTTCGGGCCCGAGGACCTGCGCAACACGCTGGGCGAGGTGCTCGCCGACCACGGCCTGCGCCAGCTGCGCATCGCCGAAACCGAGAAGTACGCGCACGTCACCTTCTTCTTCAGCGGCGGGCGCGAGGACGAGTATCCCGGCGAGACACGCATCCTGGTGCCGAGCCCGCAGGTCGCCACCTACGACCTGCAACCGGAGATGAGCTGCCCGGAGGTCACCGAGAAGCTCACGGCGGCGATCCGCTCCGGCGCGATCGACGTGGCGATCTGCAACATCGCCAACCCCGACATGGTGGGCCACAGCGGCAGCCTGGAGGCGGCGATCAAGGCGGTCGAGGCGGTGGACCTCGCGATCGGCGCGGTGGTGGCGGCGGTGCGCGACACCGGCGGCGCGCTGCTGGTCACGGCCGACCACGGCAATGTCGAGATGATGCGCGACGCGCAGACCGGACAACCTCATACCTCACACACCGTCGGGCCGGTGCCGCTGGCCTACCTCGGGCCGCGGCCGGCGACGCTGCGCAGTGGCGGCGCCCTGCGCGACGTCGCGCCGACGCTGCTCGACCTGCTGGGCGTGCCGGTGCCTGCCGAGATGACCGGCCAGTCGCTGCTGCTGGACAGGCCCGCAGGCTGATGCGGCACGGCGTCGCCCGGCTGCTCCTGTCGATCGCGCTCGCCGCGGTTGCCGCCGGGAGTGCCTCGGCGCAGAGCAGCCGCGAGGCCGAGCGCAAGCTCGAGTCGGTCCGCAAGGAGCTCAAGTCGGTCGCCAGCGAGCGGCGTGAGATCGAGTCACAACGTGGCGCCGCTACTCGCGAGTTGCGCAAGGCCGACGAACAGGTCGCCCGCACCGGCCGCGCGCTCGCCGCGGTGGAGGCCGAACTGGCCGCCAGCGAGGCGGAACTGGCGAAACTCCAACAGCAACGCAGCGACCTCGAAGACACCCTTGGCGGACGCCGCGAGGAACTCGCGCGATTGCTGCGCGCGGCCTACGCGCAGGGCGACGCGGCACCGTTGAAACTGCTGCTCGCCCAGGACCGGGTCGCCGATGCCAACCGACTGCTCGCCTACCACCGCTACGTGCAGCGCGACCGCGCCGCGCGCATCGCGGAGCTGACCGGCGCACTGGCCGAGCTGGATGCCGTGCAGGCACGCATCGATACACGCCGTGCCGAGCTGGAGGCCGCCCGCGTGCGCCAGCAGCAACAGCTCGCGCAACTGGAAAAGGACCGCAAGGCCCGTCGCGAGGTCGTGGCCCGGCTGGACCGGAGCTTCGAGGACCGCCGCAGCCGCGAGAAGGCGCTGGGCCGAGATGCCAAGGGGCTGGAGCAGCTGCTGGAGAAGCTGCGCGCGGCGGCGGCGCGGGCCGAGGCCCAGCGTCGCGCGGCGGCAGCGGCCAAGGCCGAGCGCGAGGCGCGCGAAGCGCGCGAGGCCGCCGCAGCGGGTGGCACCGTGACGCCGTCGCCCAGGCCGTCGCCGGTCGTCGCCACCGGCCCGGCCGTCGGTGGCGCGGGCTGGCCACTGGCCGGCAACCTGCTCGCCGGCTACCGCGCGAAGCTGCCGGATGGCCGCGCCAGCGATGGCCTGCTGATCGGCGCGGCCGCCGGCACGCCGGTGACCGCGGTGGCCGACGGCACCGTCGTCTATTCGGAGTGGATGAGTGGCTTCGGCCTGATCCTGATCATCGACCACGGCAACGGCTACATGAGCCTGTACGCCCACAACGACGCGCTCCTGCGCGATGCCGGCGACGCGGTGAAGCGTGGCGACCGGGTCGCGACGGTGGGGAGTTCCGGCGGGCACGGGCGCCCGGCGCTGTACTTCGAATTGCGCCGCAACGGCGAACCGGTCGATCCGGGCAGCTGGCTCCGCCGCTGAGGCGCTGCGCGGGATTTACGGAAACTTCCGCACCCGCGACTTAAGGTCGGCTGACGCCGGCCCTGCCGGTCGACATACTTGGTTGAACGACCGCGGCTGCCCCCGGTCCGTAACTCGTGACCGTAGCCCGTGTCCCCCGGAGTCCGCCTGATGCCCCATCGCCGCCTCGTTCCGCTCGCCCTCGCCATCGGCCTGTCGCTGGCCAGCCTTCCGGTCACCGCGCAGCAGGCCGCGCAACCACCCGCGAAGGATGCCGCGGCGGCGTCGGCATCCAACATCCCGCTCGACGAGATCCGCCGGTACGTGGCGGTGTACAGCGCGGTCAAGGCGGCATACGTCGAGCCGGTCGACGACGAGCAACTCATGCACTCCGCGATTCGGGGGTTGCTGCTCGACCTCGACCCGCACAGCGCCTACCTGGAAGCCGACGCCACCGACGATTTCGAGGAGCAGGCGCGCGGCAACTACGACGGCATCGGGGTCGAGATCTTCCGCCAGCCCGACGGCAGCCTGCGCGTGATCGCGCCAATCGATGACACCCCGGCCGCCCGCGCCGGGGTCAAGGCCGGCGACCTCATCGTCGCCGTCGACGGCAAGCCGCTGCGCGCCGGCGAAGGCGACAGCTCGACCCCGCTGCGCGGCGAAGCCGGTACCAGTGTCGAGTTGACCATCCTGCGCGACGGGGCCGACGAGCCGGTCAAGCTGACCGTCGAACGCCAGACCATCCGCATCGCCAGCGTGCGCAGCCGGATGCTCGAGCCGGGCTTCGGCTACCTGCGCGTCAGCACCTTCCAGGCCGACACCGCCGCCGATTTCGAACGCCAGCTGGGCGAGCTTGCCACGCAGGCCGGTGGCCGCCTGCGCGGGCTGGTGATCGACCTGCGCAGCAACCCGGGTGGGCTGCTCAACTCGGCCGTGCAGATCGCCGACGCGCTGCTGGAGGACGGCGGCATCGTCAGCACGCGCGGGCGCATCCCGGTCAGCGACGCCACCTTCAGCGCCACCCCGGGCGACCGCCTGGATGGCGCGCCGGTGGTGGTGCTGGTCGACGCCGGTTCGGCCAGCGCCTCGGAGGTGCTGGCCGGCGCGCTCGGCGACAACGGCCGTGCCCGTATCGTCGGCAGCCGCACCTTCGGCAAGGGCTCGGTGCAGACCGTGCTGCCACTCGACAACGGCGACTCGGTCAAGCTCACCACCGCGCGCTATTACACCCCGGATGGACGTTCGATCCAGGCGCTCGGCATCGTGCCCGACGTGGTCCTGCACGCCGAGGAGGGTGGTGACGACGGCCGCCCGGCCGGCTACACCGAGGCCGACCTGCCGGGTCACCTGGGGGCGGAAGTGCCCGACGACGGCGACGGCGAGGCGCTGCCCGGCATCAACGCCGGCGAGGTGCTGGAGGGCGAGGGCCACGTCACTGCGGCCCTCGCCGAGCTCAAGAAGCTGGTCGCGGGAGCGAGCCCCGGTGCTGATGCCGGTGCCGGTGCGAACGATCACGCGGACGGGGACGCTGTGCCGGTCGAGGGCTGACGCCGGACCTCAGAACCCGCGTCGCCGCCGCAACCGACGGGCGATGCCGGCCCGTGCCAGCAATGCGAACGCGCCACCGAACGCGAATCCCGCCAGGTGGGCCGACCAGGCCACCGCGCCGAATGCCGGGCCGATGAAGGTAAACACCACCTGCAACGCCGCCCAGACGCCGATGAGGAGCGGTGCGGGCACTTTGACGAATTGCAGGAACAGTCCCAGCGGCACCACCACGCCCAGCTTGGCCGAGGGGAACAGCGCCAGGTAGGCACCGATCAGGGCCGACACCGCGCCGCTGGCTCCGATGATCAGCCGGTCCGGGGTGCCGATGGCCAGCACCGCGGCCAGGTTGGCCACCGCGCCGCCCACGAGGAACAGCAGTACGAACCGCCACGGGCCCATCGCGCGTTCGGCCGGCAGCCCGAAGATCAGCAGGAACACCAGGTTGCCCAACAGATGGGCCCAGTCGGCGTGCAGGAACAGCGCCGTGACCAGCCGCAGCAGGCTGCCGTCGCCCGGCGCGGCCTGCCAGGCCGCGGGCGTGGTCAGCCCGCCCGACAACGCGCCCCACTCCATGACCCACCTCGACTGCTCGGCCGCCGGGGCCCAGGCCAGCCAGGTGAAGCTGCCCCAGAGAGCCGCGAAAAGCAGCGGCGTGGCCCATCGGAGAGGCGGCTTCTGGCGCGACGGAATGGACAGGAACAAGGCGGGTCCTCGCTTCCGGGGCATTGTTAGCGCGGGGTTAATCGGCACGCTATAGTGCAGACGGCGCCGTATGGCGGCAGCCCCGGCGCCCGCCGGTGACCGGCCCGGCCGGCGCTGCAGGCAGGGCCGAAGAAAAACATAAAACTCCAATGGAGACCACACGCATGCATCACGCACACCGCACCACCCTCACGGCGCTCGCGCTGGGCATCGCCGGCGTACTCGCGCTTGGCCAGGCCCACGCCACCGGCTTCCAGATCCGCGAGAACAGCGTCAAGAACCTCGGCCGTGCCAACGCCGGTACCGCCGTGGCGCAGGATGATGCCTCGGTCGTTTCCAACAATCCGGCCGCGATGGTCAACCTCGACCGCACCACGGTGCAGATCGACGCGACCATCATCGACCTCAATGCCGAATTCACCGGCGGCGGCCAGGCCGCGGCCGGCACGCCGCTGGCGCAGCCGCTGACCGGCGGTGATGGCGGCGACCCGGGCGACCCGACCGCGGTCCCGGCGATTGCGATCGTCGCCCCGCTGCACGGCGCGTTCGAAGGCCTGACCGTCGGCGCGAGCATCAGCGCACCGTTCGGCCTGGCCACCGAGTACGACCGCGACTGGGTCGGCCGCTACAACGCAGTCGAGTCGGACGTGAAGACCGTCGACTTCACCCTGTCGGCCGCGGTCGAGCTGCACGAGACCTTCTCGGTCGGCGTCGGCCTGATCTACCAGCACGCCGACGTGACGCTGTCCAACGCAGTCGACTTCGGCTCGGGCATCTGCCGCGTCAACATCGCCGCGTGCATCACGCCCGACCCGGTCAACGCGCCGTTCGGCCCGCAGAAGAACGACGGCTTCGTCGAAGTCAGCGGCACCGACAACGGCCTGGGCTGGCTGCTCGGCTTCCAGTTCCGTCCGACCGAGCGCCTGGCGATCGGCTACTCGCACCACTCCGAGATCGACCACGAGATCGACGGCGACGTCGACTTCACCGTCCCGGCGGCGGTCGTCGCGGCGATGGGTCCGATGGCGGTGGCCTACGCCGACGGCCCCGGCGGCGCCAAGCTGACCACCCCGAGCGTCGACACCCTGAGCGTGCAGTACGACTTCACGGACTCGTTCCGGATGATGGCCGACATCCAACGCACCGGCTGGGAGTCGCTGCAGGCGGTCAACATCGAGCGTTCCAACGGGACCCCGATCGCCAGCGAGCAGTTCCAGTGGGAAGACTCCACGATGGTCGCCCTGGGTGGCGAGTACGACCTCAACGAGGCGTTCACCCTGCGCGCCGGTGCGGCGGTCGACGAGACCCCGACCAATGACGAGCACCGCACCCCGCGCCTGCCCGACAACGACCGCCAGCTGTACACGGTCGGCCTGACCTGGCACGCCTCGCCGAACCTGAGCATCGATGCGGCCTACATGCGCATCGAGATCGACTCCCCGACCGTCGAGTCGGTGTCCAGCAGCGGCAGCGTGCTGGTCGGCGAGTTCGAGGGCCACGCGAACCTGTTCGGCGTCGCGGCGCAGTACAAGTTCTGATCGATCGCACCATGCAGAACGAAAAAGCCCCGCTCCGGCGGGGCTTTTTCATGGGCGCCGCCCGCAGTGGGACGGCGCCGGCGCGGGAGCGAAGCTACCTTACGACTACTCGCCCAGCGTCAGCAGCGAGGCGTTGCCACCGGAGGCGGTGGTATTGATGGTGATCGTCTTCTCGGTAGTGAACCGCGGCAGGTAGTGCGGCCCGCCGGCCTTCGGACCGGTACCCGAAAGGCCCTGGCCGCCGAACGGTTGCACGCCGACCACCGCGCCGACCTGGTTGCGGTTGACGTAGCAGTTGCCGACCTTGATCCGCGCGGCGATCTTCTCGACCGTCTCGTCGATGCGCGAGTGCACGCCGAGCGTCAGCCCGTAACCGGTCGAGTTGACCGCGTCGATGACCTTGTCTAGCTCGCCCGCCTTCCAGCGGATCACGTGCAGCACCGGGCCGAACACTTCCCGCTCGAGCTGGTCGAGCGAGCGCAGCGCGTACGCGCGCGGCGCGAAGAAACTGCCGTGCGCGGTGTCCTCGCCCATCGCGACGGTCGCGATCGGACTTGCCTCGCGGTCCATGCGCTCGGCGTGGGCGTGCAGGGTCTTCAGCGCGTCCTCGTCGATCACCGGACCGACGTCGGTCGACAGCAGCCCCGGGTCGCCGACCTTCAGTTCGGCCATCGCGCCGGCCAGCATGGTGACCACCTTGTCGGCGATGTCTTCCTGCACGAACAGCACGCGCGCGGCCGAGCAGCGCTGGCCGGCCGAGGTGAAAGCCGAGCTCATCGCGTCCTTGACCAGCTGCTCGGGCAGCGCCGAAGAGTCGGCGATCAGGGCGTTCTGGCCACCCGTCTCGGCGATCAGAACGCCGATCGCGCCATCGCGCGATGCCAGTGCGCGGTTGATCGCGTTCGCGGTCTCGTTGGAGCCGGTGAAGGCGACGCCGGCGATGCGCGGATCCTTGGTGAGCGCGGCACCGACCGTCAGGCCGTCGCCGGGCAGGAACTGCAGCACGTCCTCCGGCACGCCGGCCTCGTGCAACAGGCGGGTCGCGGCGTAGCCCACCAGGTTGGTCTGCTCGGCCGGCTTGGCGATCACGCTGTTGCCGGTCGCCAGTGCCGCGGCAACCTGGCCGATGTAGATGGCCAGCGGGAAGTTCCAGGGGCTGATGCAGACGAATGCGCCGCGGCCATGCAACTGCAGCGTGTTGGTCTCGCCGGTCGGCGAGGGCAGCGCCTCGACGGTGAACAGCTTCCGCGCCTGGCACGCGTAATAGCGCAGGAAGTCGACCGCCTCGCGCACTTCGCCGACGCCGTCGGGGATGGTCTTGCCGGCGTCCTTGGTGCACATCGCGATGAACTCGGCCATCCGCGATTCGAGCAGGTTGGCGGCGTGCTCGAGGATCGCCGCGCGGCTCGCGGCCGGGGTCGCATCCCACTTGGGCTGCGCGGCGACGGCATTGACCACCGCGCGCTCGACCGTCGCGCTGTCGGCCGGCAGCCAGCGGCCGACAACCTCGCGGCGGTCGGCCGGGTTGGTCACCTGCAGCCACTCGCCGGCTGGCGTGGCCCCCGGCACCAGCGGCTCGGCGAACCAGTCGTCGCGCACCGCGGCGTTGATCTGTTGGGCCAGCGTGCGCAGCCGGTCGTCGTCGGCGAGGTTGACGCCCATGGAGTTGCTCCTGTCGCAGTACTGCATCGAACCGGCGAAGCTGCGGTACACGTCGACCGGCAGCGGGATGCGGGGATGCGGGATGGTTTCGAAGCCGGACACGGTCTGCACCGGGTCCCGGATCAGGTCGTCGATCGCGACGTCCTCGTCGGTGATGCGGTTGACGAAACTGGAATTGGCGCCGTTCTCCAGCAGCCGGCGGACCAGGTACGGCAGCAGGTCCTCGTGGCTGCCGACCGGTGCGTACACGCGGCACGGCACGTCGAGGCGGTCGGCCGGGATCACCTCGGCGTAGAGGTCGTCGCCCATGCCGTGCAGCTTCTGGAACTCGAACTCCACGCGCTTGCCACCCAGGCGCGACATCCGGTGCACGGTGGCGATGGTCTGTGCGTTGTGGGTGGCGAACATCGGGTAGATCGCGTCCGCGGCATCAAGCATGCGGCGCGCGTTGGCGAGGTAGGACACGTCGGTGTTCGGCTTGCGGGTAAACACCGGATAGCCGGGATGGCAGTCGACCTGCGCGCGCTTGATCTCGGTATCCCAGTACGCACCCTTGACCAGCCGCACCGGGATCCGGCGGCCGTGCTGGCGGGCGAGGTGGGCGATGAAGTCGATCACCTCCGGCGCGCGCTTCTGGTAGGCCTGCACAGCCAGGCCGCAGCCTTCCCAGCCGTCAAGCGACCCGTCGGCGTAGGCGCCGGCGAACACGTCCAGCGACAGTTCCAGCCGATCGGCTTCCTCGGCATCGACGGTGAACCCGATGCCGTGTTGCTTGGCCAGCTGCGCCAGTTCGAGCACGCGCGGCGTCAGCTCGGCCAGCACGCGGGCACGCTTGGCGTGTTCGTAACGCGGGTGCAGCGCCGACAGCTTTACTGAGATGCTGGGCGTGCCGAACACGTCGGCGCTGTGGAAGTCGCCGCTGCTGCCGATCGCCGCGATCGCGTCGCGGTAGGCCTGCAGGTAGCGCTGCGCGTCTGCCTCGGTCAGCGCGGCCTCGCCGAGCATGTCGTACGAGTAGCGGTAGCTTGCATTGACGCCTTTGCGGGACCGCGCCAGCGCCTCGCCGATGGTCCTGCCCATGACGAACTGGTGGCCCATGATCTTCATCGCCTGGCGCACGGCCAGCCGGATCACCGGTTCGCCGACACGCCCGACCAGGCGCTTGAAGGCGTTGTGCGCGTCGCGCCTGGTTTCGTCGGCCAGATCGACCAGGTGGCCGGTCAGCATCAGGCCCCACGTCGACGCGTTGACCAGCACCGAGTCGGACTTGCCCATGTGGCGCTTCCAGTCGGCCTCGCCGAGCTTGTCGCGGATGAGCTTGTCGGTGGTTTCCTCGTCGGGGATGCGCAGCAGCGCCTCGGCAACGCACATCAGCAGCACGCCCTCCTCGCTGCCGAGGTCGTACTGGCGCATGAAGGCTTCGATGGCGCCCTGGTCCTGCGCGCGCGCGCGGACCCGGGTGACCATGTCGGCCGCGACCGCCTGTGCCGCGGCCTGCTCGGCCTCCGGTAGGCGCGCCTGCTCGAGCAGGCTGCGGACGTGCGCGGCCTCGTCGCGGACCCAGCCGGCGGTGATGGCGGCGCGCGGGCCGGCCGGCAACGCCGGGAGCTCGGGGCTAACCAGCTTGCGGACGGAAGCGCCAGCGGCCGGTCGGCCGCCGGAAACGGGGGAGGGATTGTCCATCGGGCCAGGGGAGGGAGGGTGGGGACGCGCTAGTCTAAGGCCGGCGACGGTACCGCGCGCGTGTACTGGAGCTTTGCATCACGTGGCGTTTCGCAACCGCCCCGAGCCCCGCCGGAACGCCGATCTTGACTTGCGTCAAGGCCTCCGGGAGACGTCGTGTGATGGGCGTCAGCTTGCCGCTTCCCCGCGCCACGGTTACGATTCATGGGTTATCCGTTGCGCCGAGCGCCGTTCCAGGTCGCGAAGCGCGGGGCCCTGCGCGGGCTCGCCAGCCACCTCTCCGCGGTCGATCCATGCCCGAAGGGCACGGGCGCCGGGAGTGGCAGCCCGCGGAGCACGATGCAAACACATGTCAATCAAGTGATTCTGGGGCTCGAAGTGATGAAAGCCGGTCGTTTCAAGCAGTGGGCAATGGGCGTGGCCGCGATGGCGACGCCGGTCCTCGCATTCGCACAGAGCGCCGACCCCGAGCGTTGGCAGCTCAACATGGGGCGTGGCGTGACCCACCTGTCCAACAACGCCTACGACGCGCACATGCTGGCGTTGTGGATCTGCGTGGCGATCGGCGTGCTGGTGTTCGGCGCGATGGCCGTCGCCATGTTCAAGTTCCGCAAGTCCAAGGGCGCCGTGGCGGACCGCGACTTCACTCACAGCACCCGGCTGGAGATCCTCTGGACCGTGATCCCGGTGGTGCTGCTGGTGCTGATGGCGGCGCCGGCAACGACCAAGCTGATCGCGATGTACGACACCCGGGACGCCGAGATGACCGTCAAGGTCACCGGCTACCAGTGGATGTGGAAGTACGAGTACCTGGGCCAGGGCGTGGAGTTCACCAGCCGTCTCGACCGCAAGAGCGACGCGCTGCGCCAGAGCGGGGTGGTGCCGACCGTGGCCGACCACGCCAACTACCTGCTCGACGTCGACAACATGCTGGTGCTGCCGACCGACACCAAGATCCGTTTCGTGATCACCGCCGACGACGTCATCCACGCCTGGTGGGTGCCCGCGCTGGGCTGGAAGCAGGACGCCGTGCCGGGCATCGTCAACGAGGCCTGGACCGACATCTCGACCCCGGGCATCTACCGCGGCCAGTGCGCCGAGCTGTGCGGCAAGGACCACGGCTTCATGCCGATCGTGGTCAAGGCCGTGCCTCCCGCCGAGTACCGCCAGTGGCTGGCCGCCCGCAGGGCCGGCAACGCCCCGGCCCCGGCCCCGGCCGCCGCGCCGGCCGCCGCGCCGGCCGAGCCGGCCCCGGTTGAACAAGCTCCGAACTCCGACGACGAAGCCGCGCCCGCCGTTGCGGTCGCCGGCTGATCCGTCCGCGTCGTCAAACAAACGTAATTTAGAGGTAGGCCATGGCTGCCACGCACCCCGTTGCTGATCACCACGATGACCACGCCCACAAGCAGGGCTTCATCGACCGTTGGTTCTTTTCGACCAACCACAAGGACATCGGCACGCTGTACCTGATTTTCAGCTTCATCATGTTCATCGTCGGCGCGGCGATGTCGGTGGTGATCCGCACCGAGCTGGCGGTCCCCGGGCTGCAGCACGTCAATCCCGAGTTCTTCAACCAGATGACGTCGATGCACGCGCTGGTGATGATCTTCGGCGGCGTGATGCCGGCCTTCGTCGGCCTCGGCAACTGGATGATCCCGCTGCAGATCGGCGCGCCGGACATGGCGCTGCCGCGCATGAACAACTGGTCGTTCTGGATCCTGCCGTTCGCCTTCACCCTGCTGCTGCTCACCCTGTTCCTCCCGGGTGGCGGCCCCGCCGCGGGCTGGACCATGTACCCGCCGCTGTCCCTGCAGGGCGGCAGCAACGTGGCGTTCTCGATCTTCGCCATCCACATGATGGGCATCAGCTCGATCATGGGCGCGATCAACATCATCGCCACCGTGCTCAACATGCGCGCGCCGGGCATGGACCTGCTGAAGATGCCGATCTTCACCTGGACCTGGCTGATCACCGCGTTCCTGCTGATCGCCGTGATGCCGGTGCTGGCGGGCGCGGTCACCATGCTGCTGACCGACAAGTTCTTCGCGACCTCGTTCTTCAACGCCGCCGGCGGCGGTGACCCGGTGATGTACCAGCACATCTTCTGGTTCTTCGGGCACCCCGAGGTCTACATCATGATCCTGCCGGCGTTCGGCATCGTGTCGGAGATCATCCCGACCTTCGCCCGCAAGCCGCTGTTCGGTTACCAGGCGATGGTCTACGCGACCGCCGCCATCGCGTTCCTGTCGTTCATCGTGTGGGCCCACCACATGTTCACCGCCGGCATGCCGCTGGGTGGCGAGATCTACTTCATGTACGCCACGATGCTGATCTCGATTCCGACCGGCGTGAAGGTGTTCAACTGGGTCACCACGATGTGGCGCGGCTCGATCACGTTCGAGTCGCCGATGCTGTGGGCGATCGCGTTCGTCATCCTGTTCACGATCGGTGGTTTCTCCGGCCTGATGCTCGCCATCGTGCCCGCCGACTTCCAGTACCACGACACCTACTTCGTGGTCGCGCACTTCCACTACGTGCTGGTCACCGGCGCGCTGTTCGCGATCATCGCGGCGGTGTACTACTGGTGGCCCAAGTGGACCGGCCGGACGTACAACGAGGGCCTGGCGAAGTTCCACTTCTGGTGGACCATGGTGTTCGTCAACCTGCTGTTCTTCCCGCAGCACTTCCTGGGCCTGGCCGGCATGCCGCGCCGCATCCCGGACTACAACGTGGTGTTTGCCGACTGGAACCTCGTCAGCTCGATCGGCGCGTTCGGCATGTTCATCACCCCGTTCCTGATGGCGTTCATCCTGTGGCGTTCGAAGAAGGTCGGCGCCGTGGCGCCCGCCCGTGCCTGGGAAGGCGCGCGTGGCCTGGAGTGGACCGTGCCGAGCCCGGCGCCGCACCACACCTTCACCACCCCGCCGGTCATCCGCGACGGCGACCTCGCCCACGGCGACGTCACCCACTGACCTCGAACGCCGCGTCGCCATGACCCCGACCCACGACCCCCGCCTGGACCCCGACGCGCGCCGCAAGGCCGCGCGCCGGACCGCGCTATGGGTCGGGGGGATCGCGGTGGCGGTGTACGTCGCCTTCATCCTCAGTGGAGTGCTGGGGCAATGAGCGCGCCGCAGTCCCCGGAGCAGGCCCCGAAGCCCACCAAGGGGCTGGGCAAGATGCTGGTGGTCGCCGCGCTGGCGTTCGGTTTCAGCTTCTCGCTGGTGCCGCTTTACCGGATCGCCTGCGAAAAGGTGTTCGGCATCCGCCTCGACAACACCGCGGTGGAGGCCACGCGCGGCCAGGCGGTTTCCGACCGGCTGGTCACGGTGCAGTTCGATGGCGGGGTCAACTCCAAGCTGCCGTGGGAGTTCGAGCCCAGCCAGCTGACCATGCAGGTGCGTCCCGGCCAGCAGTACGAGACCAGCTACCGGGCGCACAACACCAGCGACCGCACCATTGTCGGCAGCGCGGTGCCGTCGGTCGCGCCGGCGCGCGCGTCGGGCTACTTCAGCAAGACCGAGTGTTTCTGCTTCACCGCCCAGACCATGCATGCCGGCGAAAGCCGCGACATGCCGGTCCGCTTCATTGTCGACCCCAACCTGCCGGACGACGTGAAGACGGTGACGCTGTCCTATACCTTCTACAAGAACGACGCGCTTACCGCGCAGCAGGCCGCTTCCGCCCATCCGGTGGCCGCGACCCCCGCTGCCGCGCCGTAACGCCACGCATCCACGAACCACGGAACCGCCGCCATGGCCCAAGCCCAAACGCCAGACGCCAACATCTACTTCGTCCCGCACAGCAGCCGCTGGCCGTTCCTCGGCTCGATCGCGCTGTTCGTGGCGATGGTCGGTTTCGCCACCTGGCTCAACGACGTCAGCTGGGGCCGGGCCACCTTCCTGATCGGTGTCGCGCTGCTGGTGGCCGTGCTGTTTGGCTGGTTCGGTGACGTGATCCGCGAGTCCGTCCGCGGCCACTACAACCGGCAGGTCGACGTCTCGTTCCGGATGGGGATGATCTGGTTCATCTTCTCCGAGGTGATGTTCTTCGCCGCGTTCTTCGGCGCCCTGTTCTACGCCCGGCAATACGCGTTGCCGTGGCTGGGTGGCGCCGGGGACGGCATGGCGACCAACAATCTGCTGTGGGAGGGCTTCAGCGCGGCCTGGCCGAGCAACGGTCCCGCCGCGGTCGGCGGCCAGTTCCAGACCATCCCTGCCTGGGGCCTGCCGCTGCTCAACACGCTGATCCTGCTGACCTCCGGCGCGACGGTCACCGCCGCCCACCACGCGCTCAAGGCCGGCCACCGCCGCGCGCTGCTGGTGTGGCTCGGCGCGACGGTGCTGCTGGGCCTTGTGTTCCTGTTCTTCCAGGCCGAGGAGTACATCCACGCCTACCAGGAACTCAACCTGACCCTCGGATCGGGTATCTACGGTTCGACCTTCTTCATGCTGACCGGCTTCCACGGCCTGCACGTGACGCTGGGTACCATCATGCTCGCGGTGATCTGGTTCCGTTGCCTCAAGGGCCACTTCGACCGCGACAACCACTTCGCGTTCGAGGCGGTCGCGTGGTACTGGCACTTCGTCGACGTGGTCTGGCTCGGCCTGTTCCTGTTCGTCTACGTGCTCTGACGCGGGCCTGCCGGCCGCTGGTCCCAGGGGACCGCGGCCGCGGCCACCGTTTTGCCGGCAACCGCGCGCGTCGCGGTTGTGGCGTTTCAGGCCCCGGCCGGATGACCGGCCTGCCACGCCTCAGCGGCCGACGCCGTGGAACTCGATCCACCCCAGTTTCGCGGCCACCACCACCATCAGGACCAAGGCGATGGACAGCACGATGCGACGGGTCAGCGCATTGACCGTGCGCTTGCTCTCGCCCTTGTCGACCAGCATGTAATAGAGGCCGGCACCGAGGTTCCAGAGTATGAGAATCAGGAAGCCGACGATCAGCAGGGTCTTCATCAGGCAGCTCCGGCGCGCGGCGCTCGGTCGGGCGGCGTCCGCCGCGGTGCCCGCATTATCGCAGCCGCAGGCCGTGTCGCAGTGAGCCGTCGGGGCACCCTGGTGGTGGGTTGGCTGCTCGCGATCGCGACGATCGCGGCGTTCGCGAGCCTGGGCCGGTGGCAGCAGCAGCGTGCGGTCGAGAAGCAGGCGATGCTCGATGCAGCCGACCGTGTAATGACCCGGCGCGAAGTCGTTCCGCTGGCCGCGGCGCACGATCCCCACAGCGCCGGGCAGTACGACTGGGCCGCCGGCGCGGGGAGGTTCGACGCGCGCGGCGCGCTGCTGCTGGATAACCAGCAGCGCGAGGGCAGGGTCGGCGTGCGCATCTACCGCGTCTTTATTCCGGAAGGCGCAGGGCCAATGCTGGTCGACATGGGCTGGATGCCGCTGCCCCCATCGCGCGAGCTGCCGGTCATCCCGCGGCCCGAGGGCGACATCCAGTTGCGCGGCCTGCTGGCGGCCCCGCCGTCGAGCGGCATCGCGTTGGGGCGAGGACTGGTCCAGAGCGGTGACCAGTGGTTGCTGACTCGTGTCGACATGGCGGCCATCGCCGCCGAAACCGGCCTGCCGGGCCCGCTGGCACCGCGCGTGTTGCGGCTCGACCCGGCCATGGAGCTGGGCTACGAGCGCGACCTGGAGCTGCTCGCCAACACCTTGCCGCCGGACAAGCACCGCGGCTATGCGGTGCAGTGGTTCGGCCTCGCGCTCGCGGTGCTGGCCACCGCACTGATCCTCACCTTTCGCAGGCGCCGCCCGGTGACCGGTGGGCCACGCCGATGAACACGCACGCTGCAGGAGTGATGTCGCCATGAACGAACCGGCAGGGGTCGACCTCCGCACCCGCAACCGGAATCGCGTCCTGCTGGTCGCGATCTTCGTGATGTTCTTCGGCAGCATGCTGGTGGCCGGCATCCTGCGCTTCTCCGGCTGGCAACCGGACGGGCGCAGGAACCACGGGGAGCTGCTCGATCCGCCGGCCGACCTGCGCGAGGTCGTACCGGTGCTGGCCGAGGGTGGCGAGTACGCCTGGCAGCCGGAACTGCGGACCTGGCGCATCGTCGTCGCGCCGCCCGCGCAGTGCGGCGAACGCTGCGACCGCCTGGCGCACGACCTCGATACCGTCTGGCGGCTGTTCGGCAAGGACGCGGACCGGGTGCACCTGCTCTGGATCTGCGGCGAGGACGCCTGCCTGCCGCCGGCCGACGCCCGCCCGCGGACGCTGCACGTGGTGCAGCCGGAACCGCGCCTCCGCGCCGCGCTTCCGGGGCTCGACGCCGATCCGGCGCGCGGCGTGCCGGCGTACGTGGTCGACCCGAACGGGTTCGTGATCCTGCGCTACCCTCCCGGGTTCGATCCGGTCGGGCTGCGCGCCGATGTCGCCAAGCTCCTGAAGCTGATCTGACCGGCGCCCCGCGCCGCTGCAAGAGACCTGCATGACCGCCTCCCGCCATTCCTCCACACCACGTCCCGCCGCCGCGCGTCCGGCCCGCCATTTCCACCGCCTTGCGTGGCTGGCGGTCGCGCTCGCGCTGGGCGTGATCGTGTTCGGTGCCTTCGTCCGTCTGTCCGACGCGGGGCTCAGCTGTCCGGACTGGCCGACTTGCTACGGCCGCGCCGCGTGGCCGACCGAGGTCGCCCATGGCGCGGACCATGCCGCCACCGCGATCCGGCCCGTCGAGGTGCACAAGGCGTGGCGCGAGCAGTTCCACCGGATGATCGCGGGCGCGCTGGGGGTGCTGACGCTGGCGCTCGCGCTGCTCGCCGCGCGTCGCCGCCGGTACGGAATGGCCCAGGTACTGGCCGCTGCCGCGCTGGTCGCGATCGCGATCCCGCTGTACATGCGCGGCGAGCACGTGGCCGCGTCGGTGCTGGCGATCGCCGGCGAGGCGATCCTGCTGGTGGCCGCGCTGCGCTGGAGCAACCTCGACCTGGCCCGGGTGGCGGCGGTCACGCTGGCGGTGATCATCTTCCAGGCCCTGCTCGGGATGTGGACGGTGACGTGGCTGCTCAAGCCCATCGTCGTGATGGGGCACCTGCTGGGTGGACTGCTGACGTTCTCGCTGCTGCTGTGGATGGCATGGCGTGCCACCGGGTTGCCGATCCGCCTGGCCGAGGCCGGGCGCGTGCGCGTGCTGTTGATGGTCGGGCTGGTGCTGCTGGGCGTGCAGATCGCGCTCGGCGGCTGGACCAGCGCCAACTATGCGGCGCTGGCCTGCGGTACCGATTTCCCGACCTGCGTCGGCCGCTGGTGGCCGCCGACCGACTTCAGCGAGGGCTTCGTGCTGTGGCGCGGCATCGGCGTCGACTACGAAGGCGGCATCCTCGACGGCCAGTCGCGCATCGCGATCCAGATGGCCCACCGGATGATGGCGGTGGTCGTGTTCGCCTACCTGCTGTGGCTGGTCGCGCGGCTGCTGCGCACGCCAGGCCTCCGCGGCTGGGCCAGCCTGCTCGGCGCGCTGGCGATCGCGCAGGTCGCCCTGGGCATCGCCAACGTCAAGCTGGCGTTGCCGCTGTGGACGGCGGTGCTGCACAACGCCGGTGCGGTGCTGCTGCTGTTCGTGCTGGTCTCGCTGCTGGCGCGCGTACGCGCACCGGAGGCGTGATGGGCACGGCAATGCGACCGACGCTGCGACAGTACTGGGACCTCACCAAACCCCGGGTGGTCGCGCTGATCGTATTCACCGCGGCGATCGGCATGTTCCTGGCCGTGCCGGGGCTGCCGCCGCTGAAGGAGTCCGTGCTCGGCTTCCTCGGCATCTGGCTGGCGGCCTCGTCCGCGGCGGCGATCAACCAGCTGCTGGACTCGCGCATCGACGCCAAGATGGCGCGGACCTCGTGGCGGCCGATCGTCGCCGGCCAGGTGAGCCCGCGCCAGGCGCTCGTGTTCGCGCTGCTGCTGGCGGCGGCCTCGATGGTGATCCTGCTGGTCTGGGTCAACGTGTTGACCGCGCTGCTGACCTTCGCCTCGCTGATCGGCTATGCGGTCATCTACACGGTGTTCCTCAAGCGGGCCACGCCGCAGAACATCGTCATCGGCGGCATCGCCGGCGCCGCGCCGCCCGCGCTGGGATGGGCCGCGATCACCGGCACGCTCGACCCGCACGCGCTGCTGCTGGTGCTGATCATCTTCGTCTGGACGCCGCCGCACTTCTGGGCGTTGGCGATCTTCCGCCGCGAGGACTACCGCAAGGCGATGGTGCCGATGCTGCCGGTCACCCACGGGGTCGAGTACACCCGCTGGCAGATCCTGTTCTACACCGTGCTGCTGGTGGTGGTGACGGTGTTGCCGTGGGCCACCGGCATGAGCGGACTGTTCTACCTCGGTGGCGCGCTGGTGCTGGGCGCGGTGTTCCTCTGGCACGCCTGGCGGCTGATGGACCCGCCCGACGAGCTGTACGCGATGGAGGTGTTCAAGTACTCGATCGTGTACTTGATGGCGCTCTTCGCGTTCCTGCTGGTCGACCACTGGCTGCTGCCGCTGATGGAGCCGGCGGCGGCGTTCGAGCTTCGGCCCGTCGGCTGACGACGCAAGCGGGCTGGTCGTCGCAGCTGACCGCCGCGGCCCGGCGGCGGCTCTGTTATTCGAACAGCGTCTGCACCACCGGGGCCGACTCGTTGGCCAGCAACGCCACCATCGTGGGATCGACCGGGTAGCCCTCGCCGTCGAACTGCAGGGCGACGGTGCCGGCCTGGGTCGTGCCACCGCCCACGCCGACCAGCAGGTCGTGCCAGCCATTATTGCGGTGCTTGCCCAGCGCGATCGGTGCGTGGGTGGTATCGGTGCGCCCGACCAGCGTGTAGCTACCGTCCGCCTCGCCGTGGAACACCAGCAGCGGGCAGCCGTCGGCATCGCACCACAGCGGGTCGTCCAGCAACATCAGGAGGTCGTCGGCGCCGTCTCCGTCGAGGTCGCTGCGGGCCTCGCGGTACTGCGGCGCCTCGTCGGTACCGACCGTTTCCATGTAGGCCACCAGCGCCTGTTCGGCTGCCACGCGCGGGTCGATCTTCTTGACGACGGGCGGCGGCGGAGCGGCCTGGACCTCGGCCAGCTCGGGACCGCGGCAGCCGACGACCAGCAGCAGCGCGGCGGCACCGGTAAGGAGGATGGGGGTAGTGATCGACGGGCGGCGCATGGGTGGTGTCTCCGGAGGAACGCCACCGACTGTAGGCGCCGCCGCGTCGTCGCCGGGTGTATGAAAACCGGGTGAAACGCTTGCGTGGCGGCCGTTCAGCCGCCGCCGGTCATGTCCGGCGGGCCCGTCCGACAGCGCCGAGCAACTCGCGCAGTTCAGCCTGTTCCCCGGCGGTGAGTGCGCCGCGACCACCCTCGTGGAGGATCGCCTGCAACTCTTCGATGCGCTGCTGCAGGGTCTGGCGATCGAGCTGTGCGATCGCGTCGAGCAGTTCGTCGCGCCACTTGCCTTCGTCGCCGGCCAGCGACTGCGAGGCCAGCTTCTGCAGCGCGCTGTATTCCTCGCGCCCGGCGAAGTGTTCGACCAGCGAGCCGGTGCCGATGTCCGGGCGCGCATAGATCAGGCCGAGCAGGTCGACCAGCAGTTCGATGCCGGGCTGGCGCAGCGTGGCGAAGCGGAACGGCGGCTCCAGCTCCAGCGCGAGCGCCGGACGCTGCAGCAGCAGTGCGATTGCGGCGCGGACCAGGCTGCGCCGAGGCGTCGGGGTGCCCCGCGACGGCGCCCGTGCGCGCTGCGCCGGTACGTGGGTTTCCGGGCTGCTCGCGCGTGCGCCGACGCCCGTCAGTTCCGTCAGCCGTTGGCGCATGAGGTCGGCGAAGGCGCCATCGGGGATCTGCGCGAGCAGCGGCTTGGCCCGCTCGGCCAGCCGGCCCTTGCCTTCCAGCGTGCCGAGATTGACCTCCGCGGCGAGCGAGTCGAACAGGAACCGCGACAGCGGCACCGCCTCGCGCAGGCGCGCGTCGAAACCGGCCGCGCCTTCCTTGCGGACGATCGTGTCGGGATCCTCGCCCTCGGGCAGGAACAGGAAGAATGCCTGCCGGCCGTCCTTCATCCGCGGCAGCACCGACTCGAGCGCCTTCCACGCCGCGCCGCGCCCGGCGCGGTCGCCATCGAAGCAGAAATAGACGTCGGGTGCGTTCCGGAACAGCAGTTCGGCGTGGTCCGGGGTCGTGGCGGTCCCCAGCGTCGCGACCGCGGTCTCGACCCCGTGCTGGAACAGCGCGACCACGTCCATGTAGCCCTCGACCACCACCAGCCGCTCGATCTTCTTGTTGGCCTGGCGGACCTGCCACAGGCCGTACAGTTCGCGCCCCTTGTGGAACAGCTCCGTCTCGGGCGAGTTGAGGTACTTCGGGCCGGGGTCCCGGCCGTCCTCCTCCGGCGCCAGTACGCGGCCGCCGAAGCCGATCGTGCGGCCGCGCCGGTCGTGGATCGGGAACATCACCCGATCGCGGAACTTGTCGTAGACGCGGCCGCTGTCGTTCTTCGAGAACAGGCCGCCGCGCTCGAGCAGCCGCATCCGGCGCTCATCGCTGCCGAGCGCGTCGCGCAGCGCGTTGAACCCACCGGGCGCGTAACCGATCCCGAAGCGCTCGCGGATACCCGCGTCGACCCCGCGGTCGTCGAGGTAGGCCCGCGCGCGCGGGGTGGCGGCCAGTTGCCGGCGGTAGAAGGTCGCCGCCGCCTCCATCGCCGAGTACAGGTCCTGGCTGTCGGGGTTGGCGTTGCGCTGGAAGGTGTCGCGCGGCACCTCCATCCCGTTCTGGCGCGCCAGTTCCTCGACCGCGTCCAGGAACTCCAGCCGGTCGTACTCCATCAGGAACTTGATCGCGGTGCCGTGCGCGCCACAGCCGAAGCAGTGGTAGAACTGCTTGCCCGGCGAGACCGTGAAGCTCGGCGAGCGCTCGTCGTGGAACGGGCAGCGCGCCGAGTACTCCTTGCCCTGCCGCTTGAGCGGCACGCGCGCGCCCACCAGCTCGACGATGTCGGTGCGGGCGAGCAGGTCGTCGATGAAGGCGTCGGGAATGCGGGCCATGGCTGCCCGGACCGGGCGCGGTAACGATGAAGCGGACCGCTAGGATGCCACCGCCGGGGCGGTCACGGGCGGCCGGTGGTTGCGTCGGTCGCGGCCGGGGGCGTGCGGTCGGCGCGTGCGCGCTGGCGCGCCAGCCGGCGGGAGACCCGCGCATGCTCGTCGAGCATCGCCGTAATCAGGGCACCCGCCAGGAACACCACCGCGCAGTAGTACAGCCACACCAGCATCACCACCAGGCCGCCGGCCGGCCCGTAGGCGTTGCCCAGGCTGGCCTGGCCGAGGTACAGGCCGATCGCCCAGCGGCCCACGATGAACAGTCCGGCAGTCAGCGCGCCGCCCGCCAAGGCGCGCGACGGACTGACCGGGCGATCCGGCAGCAGCCGGTACATGCCGGCGAACACCAGTGCGTAGAGCACCAGCGAAAACGCCTCCGCGAACACCGGCAACAGGTCCGGCAGCCATGCCATCACGACCGCGAGGGCGGCCTGTACCGCCATCGACACCACCAACAGGAAACCGACTGCAATGGCCATGCCGAACGACAGCAGGCGCTTGCGCAGCCACGCCAGCAGCCCGAGTGCGCGCGCATCGGAGCGGAATACCCGGTTGAGGGCGGCCTGCAACTGGCCGAACACGACCGACGCGCCGACCAGCAACGCGCCGGTGCCGAGCAGCGCGGCCAGCGAGCCGGTGCCGGGACGGCGCTCGGCGTTGGCGACGATCAGCCGCGCGGTTTCTTCGACCTGCGGTCCGACCAGCAGGCCGACCTGCCGGAAGAATTCCTCCTGCGCAGTGGGCAGCAGCGCGGTGGTCAACCACAGCAGCATCAGTACCAGCGGCGCCAGCGAGAGCAGGGTGTAGAACGACAGCGCGGCGGCCAGCGCCAGCAGGTCGTAGGCGAAGAAGCGATGGATGAACTTCGCCGGCCAGCTTTCCTCGATCCGCTCCTGCAGTTCGTCGAGGCGTTCGCCAAGATCCGGCTGGTCCGTCTCGGGCACGTCTTCGCCGGCACGGCGGGCAGGCGTTGCGGGATTCGGGGATCGGTCGGCCATGGAGTGTCGTTTGTGGAGGATGCCCCGCCAGTATCGGGGCGACGAGGTTAGCGTCGAGTGGGTCGACGGATAGCGGCGGCTGCCAGCCCCGGAAACGCGAAAGGCCGGGATGTCCCGGCCTCGTCGTGCGCCACCCGGGCGGTTCAGCCCAGGCGCTGCTTCACCAGCTTCGACACCAGGCCCATGTCGGCCTGGCCGGCCAGCCGCGGCTTGAGCACGCCCATCAGCTTGCCGATGTCGGCCTGGCTGCTGGCGCCGGTCTCGGCCTTGGCCGCGTCGATCGCGGCGATGATCTCGGCCTCGCCGAGCTTGGCCGGCAGGTAGCGCTCGATCACGGTGATCTCCTCGCGCTCGACCGCGGCCAGGTCCTCGCGGTTGGCAGCCTCGTACTGGGTGACCGAGTCGCGCCGCTGCTTGACCATCTTGTCGAGCACCGCCAGCACCTGCGCGTCGTCCAGCTCGATCCGCTCGTCGATCTCCCTCTGCTTGATCGCGGCGTTCATCAGCCGGATCACGCCGAGGCTGTGCTTGTCGCCGCCCTTCATGGCGGCCTTCATGTCGTCGGTGAGCTGCTGCTTGAGGGTCATGGCGGGGTCCTTGGGTGGGGCGCGCGCCGCCGGTTCCGGCGGAACGCAAAAAGCCGGCGGCGCTCACGGCGCGGCCGGCTTTGGCTTCCCTGTGAAGTCCCCGGCGCGGATGGCCGGGAGCTACGCAGGATGCGCGATCAGTACAGCCGCTGGCGCTTGGTCACGTCGCGCGAGGCGCGGCGGGACTGGCGCTTCACCGCGGCGGCGGCCTTGCGCTTGCGTTCCTGGGTCGGCTTTTCGTAGAACTCGCGCTTGCGGGTCTCGGCGAGGACGCCGGCCTTCTCGCAGGTGCGCTTGAAGCGACGCAGGGCAAACTCGAAAGGCTCGTTTTCGCGGACTTTGACGCTGGGCATAAGTATCTCGGTTCGGGTAAACAGCCCGGATGGGTCCAGGCGAGCCGCGTATTGTACCGGCGCAGGTTTCGACAGTGCAAGCCGGTCACGCACACCCGGCCCGCGTGCGGCTTCCACGCCTGTTCAGCGGGGCCTGGCGCGGATCGGACCCGACCCGCTCGCGCGTTCAACCGGCGTGGGGGCGGCCGCGCGTATGCTCCGCGACTTCAATGGCCCATGGTCGCAACATGCTGACTCTCCTACGCCGGCGGCTGGCGCCGCTGTTGCTGTTGCCGCTGGTGCTGATCGCAGGCTGTGGCGGCGAGACCGTCCGCCCTGATCCGCCCTCCGCGCCGACCGTCGTTGTGCCACCCCCCGAAATCCGCGTCGGCCTCGCGCTGGGTGGCGGCGCCGCCAAGGGCTTCGCACACATCGGCGTCATCAAGATGCTGGAGGCCAACGGCATCACGCCGCGCGTGGTCGCCGGCACCAGCGCCGGCAGCGTGGTCGGTGCGCTCTATGCCGGTGGCATGGGCCCGTTCGAGCTGCAGCGCGAGGCAGTGGCGCTGGACGAATCAAGCATCCGCGATGTCAGCCTGTTTGCCGGTGGCCTGGTCAAGGGCAAGGCCTTGCAGGACTACGTCAACGCGCAGGTGGGCGGGCGGGCGCTCGAGCGCATGGAAAAACCGTTCGCCGCGGTCGCCACGCGGCTCGAGACCGGCGAGCGGGTCGCGTTTGCACGCGGCAACACGGGCCAGGCGGTGCGCGCATCGAGCAGCGTGCCGGGCGTGTTCGAGCCGGTCGCGATCGGCCAGTGGCATTACGTCGACGGCGGCGTGGTGAGTCCGGTGCCGGTGGATGCCGCGCGCGACCTGGGCGCCGACCTGGTGATCGCGGTCGATATCTCCAGCAAGGCCACCGGGCAGAAGCCCACGCACCTGCTCGGCATCGTCAACCAGTCCATCAGCATCATGGGCCAGCAGCTGGGCCAGCAGGAGATGGCGCGCGCCGACGTGGTCATTCGCCCGCAGGTGACCGACATCGGCGCGGCCGATTTCGAGCAGCGCAACCGCGCCATCCTCGAAGGCGAGCGTGCGGCGCTGGCAGCGTTGCCGGCCATCCGCAAGGCGATCGCGACGTTGCAGGCCGAGCGCGTGGCCGCGGCCAGCCGGGCGGCCGCGGCGCGGGCGAAGGCACGGGCGCCCAAGTGTGTCGAACGCACCGCGTGGCTCGGGCTGGTCGACCGCGAGCCGGTCTGCACCCCGGCCGCGTCGCAACCCTGAGCGGTTTGGCGGCCGCGCGCGCAGCCGCCACAATGCGGCGATGAACGCACCGAACCTGCTGCAGACCGTCGAACACGAAACCGGCCCCGCGCCGCAATGGACCGTGCTGTGGCTGCATGGCCTGGGCGCGGACGGCAACGACTTCGCGCCGATCGTCCCGGAGCTGGTCCGACCGGGGTGGCCATCGTTGCGTTTCGTGTTCCCGCACGCGCCGGTGCGACCGGTGACGATCAACAACGGCGTGCCGATGCGCGCCTGGTACGACATCGTCGCGCTGGACCTGGCGAACCGGGCCGACGAGACCGGCGTGAACCAGTCGGTCGAGCAGGTCGAGGCGTTGATCGCGCGCGAGGCCGGGCGCGGCATCCCGCCCGGACGCATCGTGCTGGCGGGCTTCTCGCAGGGCGGTGCGGTCGCGCTGGCCACCGGGCTGCGCCGGCGTGAGCCGCTGGCGGGCCTGGTCGCATTGTCGACCTACCTGCCGCTGTCGCCGGCGTCTCTGGCGCAACTGCCGCAGTCGGTGGATGCGGCCGCCACCGGGCAGCCACTGTTCTTCGCCCATGGAACGCAGGACCCGGTGGTGCCGTTCCAGGCCGGCGAGCGCAGCGCCGCACTGCTGCGCCAGCTTGGCTTCACGGTGGACTGGCACGCCTATCCGATGGCCCATCAGGTCTGCGCGGAGCAGATCGGCGACCTGGGCGACTGGCTGTCCGCGCGTTTCACCGCCGGCTGACCGGCACCGGCCACGGCGCTAAGATCGGCATCGCGGCAGTGCCGCTGCCGCGCCGAGACGGGGACAGTCCATGAAGGTGGTCATCGCCGACGACGAACCACTGGCGCGCGAGCGCCTGCGCGGACTGTTGCGCGAGACCGCCGGCGTGGAGGTGGTGGCCGAGGCCGGCGACGGCCAGCAGGCGCTGCATGCCTGCGCCGAGCACGCACCGGACCTGGTGCTGCTGGACATCGCGATGCCCGGGATCGACGGCCTCGAGGCCGCGCGCCACCTGGCCGCGTTCGAGCCGCGCCCGGCGGTGGTGTTCTGCACCGCGTACGACGCCCACGCGCTGTCGGCGTTCGAAGCCGAGGCGATCGAC
The DNA here is from genome assembly GCF_907164845.1 of Lysobacter luteus. NCBI lineage: Bacteria > Pseudomonadati > Pseudomonadota > Gammaproteobacteria > Lysobacterales > Lysobacteraceae > Novilysobacter > Novilysobacter luteus. Next base: position 2,589,491 of record NZ_OU015430.1, on the reverse strand, counting down.
TACCTGGTCAAGCCGGTGCGGGCCGAGCGACTTGCCGCGGCGATCGAGCGGGTGCGCACCTTCGCCGCCGGACGCGAGCGCTCCAGCCGCGATGCACCGATCCGCAGCCACCTGTGCGCGCGCCTTCGCGGCAGCCTGCGGCTGATCCCGCTGGAGGACGTGCACTACCTGCAGGCCGAAGAGAAGTACGTGGTCGTCCACCACGCGCGCGGGGAGGACCTGATCGAGGAATCGCTGAAGTCGCTGGAGGACGAATTCGGCGGCCGGTTCGTGCGGATCCATCGCAACTGCCTGGTCGCCCGGCACGAGATCGTCGAGCTCCGGCGCGCACCCGATGGCCACACCCAGGCCGTGCTGCGCCACGGCAAGCAGCCGCTGGAAGTCAGCCGTCGCTGCGTCGCCGCCCTGCGCGAGACCCTGAAACACCTGTAGCTGCGCGCGTTCAAGCCACCCGTTGCCGTAGGAGCGACGTAAGTCGCGACCTGCAGGTCATTTTCCGAACACCGCACTCCCGCCGGTGTCGAAGCACCCAAGCGGATCCCCGGTGTGGCATCAGCCCGGTCGCCGCCCCGGCCGGGTTCGGCGGGTCGCGACTTACGTCGCTCCTACGTGGGTTGGGGCTTGGTCGGGTTCGGCGGGCGGTGGCCTGCGATAATCGCCGGATGACCCGGATACTGCGCATCGCCACCCGCAAGAGCCCGCTCGCCCTGTGGCAGAGCGAACACGTCGCCGCCGCCCTGCGCGCGGCCCACCCCGACCTGCAGGTCGAACTGGTGCCGATGAGCACCCGCGGCGACGAGGTCCTGGACCGCTCGCTCGCCGCGATCGGAGGCAAGGGGCTGTTCCTCAAGGAGCTGGAACTGGCGATGCAGCGCGGCGACGCCGACTGCGCGGTGCACTCGCTCAAGGACGTGCCGATGGAACTGGAGCCGGGTTTCGCGCTGCCGGCGATCCTCGCCCGCGCCGATTACGCCGACGCCTTCATCAGCAACACCCACGACGGCATCCAGTCGCTGCCCGAGGGGGCGGTGGTCGGAACCTCCTCGCTGCGCCGCCAGGCCCAGTTGCGCGCGCTGCGCCCGGACCTGCGGTTGCGCGACCTGCGCGGCAACGTCAATACGCGGCTGGCCAAGCTCGACGCCGGCGACTACGACGCCATCGTGCTGGCGTGCGCCGGACTGCAGCGGCTCGGGTTCGAGGCGCGCATCCGTCGCAGGCTGGTCGCGCCGGACTGGTTGCCGGCGCCGGCACAGGGGGCGGTCGCGGTGGAGTGCCGCGACGACGACCCGGCGACGACGTCGCTGTTCGCCGCGCTCGACCACGCCGAAACCCGGCGCTGCGTCGAGGCCGAGCGCGCGATGAACCGCGCGCTGCATGGCAGCTGCCACGTGCCGGTCGCCGCGCTGGCGACGCTCGATGGCACCGGCCTGCGCCTGGACGGGCTGGTCGGTTCGGCCGCGGACGGGCGCCTGGTGCGCGCCGGGGCGCAGGGTGATGCGCCGGACGCGCTTGGCCGGCAGGTTGCCGCGCAGTTGCTCGAACAGGGCGCCGGGGACCTGCTGGGCCTCTGAGTCAGAAGCGCCGCCGCAGCCGCAACGAGGATTCCGCCGACTCGCTGCCGCTGGGGCCGAATTCGTCGTGCCGGATGAGCAGGTCGCTTTCCAGCGTCCACGACGGCCACAGCACCACGTCCAGCCCGAGCGACTGCTTCACGAACGTCATGCCGTGGCCGGTCTCGAACTGGATGCGCTGGTTCCAGTGCGCACGGTCGCCGAGTTCGTGGGCGATCTCCAGCGAGCCACGCAGCACCGGACCCGGCAGCGCGATCCCGTCATCGCGCAGCGTTGCCAGGCGGTAGCCCGCGCCCAGCTGGACACCAAGCCGGGTCGGGCCGTTATCGATGGCCTGGAGCCCGTAGCGCGCGCCGATGCGCCAGTCGTTGGCGTAGCTGGCAGCGCTGGTGCGCGGGCGGGCAGGGGCGTGCAGCCCGATCCACGGTTCGCTGCCCGGCAGCGCCGGCGCGCGCTGCCGGCCGCCATTGAACAGCCCACTGGCCGGCGCGAGTGCCTGGCGCCACTCGGCATCGCCGCAACGGGTCGACCAGCAGAACAGGCGCAGGCGCGCCGGGTCGCTGCCCAGGGCAACCAGCGCGGGGTCGCCGACATGCGCCGGCGGCGGCAGGGTGGTGAACGGACCGGCCAACAGCGCCAGTCCCAGCAGGGCGGACATATCGCAGGAAGCGGAGCGGGTGACGGCGGCAGTATGCCAAGACGGTGTCGGGGGCCCACCGACGTCGCGCACCCCTGGGGTGAACCGGCGGAATCGGCACATTGCCCGCGGTCCCGCCGAACACGCTGCCGGTCGTGCCGCCTTACTCGGGCGCGGTGATCGCGAGGTTCGGGTCGTTGAAGCGCGAGTAGCGGATCGTGGTGGTGACCGGTTTGCCCTCCGCCATGCCGTTGGCCTCGACCTGCAGCGGATAGCCCGCGGTTCCGATCCATATCGTCATCGCGGGTGCGGCCTCGCCGGGCCGGGTGATCGCGTACTTGCGCGCACTCGCGCCGTCGAGCACGTCTTCGCCCAGGTCGGTCGCCTGCATGCCGGCGCCCAAGCCGGACAGCCCGGTTCGCTGGCGCCAGCGCGCGAGCACTTCCGGTGGCACCTGCACGCGCTGCACGGCATCGCCATCCCGCATGTACATGGTGCCGTCCACCACCACCTGCACCCGGCCGTCGGGCAGGTTCATGCGGTAGCGGTCCGGCGCGATGAAGTCGGTCTCGCTCGCCGGCGAACCGGCGGTGCTGATCGACGCGTGGAAACTCTGCGCCTGGGCGAACCGCGCGATCGCCGCGTCGACGTCCTCGCGTGCGCCACCCCAGGCGATTGCCGGTAGCACCAGCACCAGCGCCATCCCCGCCCGTAGCCATTCTCTCTTCGCCATACCGCTCCCTCGCTGTCGCAATCGCGGCGCAGCCGCCGCCGATGCCTGACTCCAACGCGGGATGCCCGATGGACCAGCCACCCTCAGCGGCAGAAGCGCTGCTCGTACGCGAGTGCATCGCGCAGCGCGGTGGAATCGCCCTGCAGCGACAGATCGTCGATGTCGCGGCGGACCTCGGGGCACGGGTCCGTAGAGTAGTTCGCGCCACCGAACGCGCGACCGACCGCCGCCAGCGCACCGGCCAGCGACGGCGGCTCGCGCATCCGGAAACGCCCGCCGGGCGAGCCGGGCAGGTCGACCCGCCGGTTGGCGAGCGGGTCGGGCGCGCCGAGCGCGGGGCGCTGCGGCTGCAGCCACGGCGCGGTGTTCATCCCGATCGATTCGGGTGCGGTGGCGAGGGTGGCATCGGCGTCGTCCTCCACGCCAGTGACGACGTCGATGTCCGGTACCGCTGTCCGCGGAGGTCGCCGCGTCTCCACCGGACTCGCCAGCGTCAGCGCCATGTCCGTCGCCGGCGGCCGCACCGCGGGCACTGGCGGACGGATCCACCGCACTTCCACCGTCGGGCTGGCGTGGGATGGTGCATCGATTACGGGCGTGCGCAGCAGCCATGGCAGCAACGCCAGCAGCCCGGCATTCACCGCGACCGCCACCACGGCGGCCACGCGCCGCTCAGGCCCTTCATTGCGTTCCCTGTCGTGCATCCGGCCTCCTTGCGGCCGCGGAGTATCTGCCGGCGGGGGTTAAACAGCGGTTATCCGGGGCGTGCGCTGGCGGTGTCGCACCGGCCGGTGCGATCCTTGCCCGATCGTCGCTTCTTCGACGCCCCCCGGAACATCGCCATGGAACGCATCGAACGCATCCACGCCCTGCACCGCATCCTCACCGCGGCGCGCTACCCGGTGACGGTGCCGCGCCTGCAGGAGGAGCTGGAATGCTCGCGCGCGACGGTCTACCGCGACCTGGCCTATCTGCGCGACCAGCTGATGGCGCCGGTGATCGGCAATGGCGAGGCCGGCTTCCGCTACGACCCCGACGACCCGAGCCGATTCGAACTGCCCGGCCTGTGGCTCAGCTCCGACGAGCTGCACTCGCTGCTGGCGGCCCAGCAACTGATGATGCGCAGCGGTGGCGGGGTGCTGTCGAACGCGCTGGCCCCGCTGCAGCAGCGCATCGAGAAGCTGCTGGACGACCATGCCGGCGGCCGCCGGGTGCCGGTCGAGCGCGTGCGGGTGGTTCCGCACCGCACCCGCAAGCTCGACGAAACCGCGTTCCGCCACGTCGCCACGGCCGTGCTCGACCGCCGGCAACTGGCGTTCGAATACCGCGCGCGCTCCACCGACCAGCTCACCCGCCGCACGGTGTCGCCGCAACGCCTGACCCATTACCGCGACAACTGGTACCTGGATGCGTGGGACCACGAACGCGAGGCGCTGCGCAGCTTCGCGGTGGACCGGATCGGCAACGCGCGCCAGCTCGAAGAAGCCGCCCGCGACCTGCCCGACGAGGAACTCAACCAGCACCTGGCGTCCAGCTACGGGATCTTCTCGGGCACGCCAAAGGGCTGGGCGACGATCGTGTTCAGCGCCAAGGCCGCGCGCTGGGTCGCCGATGAGCACTGGCACTCGCAGCAGCAGGGCCGGTTCCTGCCCGACGGCCGCTACGAACTGAAGGTGCCCTACAGCTCGGGCCGCGAGTTGCTGATGGACGTGCTGCATTACGGCAGCGACGCGGAGATCGTCGAACCGCCGTCGCTGCGCGAGCAGGCCCGCACGCTGCTGTCGCTGGCGATCGCCAACTACGAGCGCGACCCGAAGTGACCGCGGCTTGCACGGGAAGGCGCCGTTGATGGCGCCGGCCGACGCCCCCCGGATCATGCGCGGCGAGCCGGTCGCACTCGTGCTCGGCGCCGGTGGCGCACGCGGGCTGGCCCAGATCGGCGTGATCGACGCGCTGGTCGCCCGCGGGATCGACATCGTCGCGGTGGCCGGGTCGTCCAGTGGCGCGCTGGTCGGCGGGCTGTTCGCGGCGGGCCAGCTGCACGTATTCCGCGACTGGCTGCTGTCGATGAGCCGCACCGACATGCTGCGGCTGCTCGACCCGGTGTTCGGGCGGCCGGCGCTGTTCGAGGGCACGCGGCTGATGGCCGCGCTGCGCGAGCGCACCGGCGACGTGCGGATCGAGGACCTGCCGGTCGACTTCACCGCGGTCGCGGTCGACCTGATGCGCCAGCGCGAGGTGTGGCTGCGGCAAGGCGACCTGTGGGATGCGGTGCGTGGCTCGATCGCGATACCCGGCATCTTCACCCCGCACCGGGTCAACGGCCGCGAGCTGGTCGACGGCGGCCTGCTGGCGCCGCTGCCGATCGCCGCGAGCCGGCTGTCGGACGCCCACCGGCTGGTCGCGGTCGACATGAACAGCTGGCCGAACCAGCCGCCCGGCACGCCGGCGCATCCGGAGGCACCGGAACCGCGGATCGGCGACGAATCACCCGCCCACTCGCGCCTGCTCGACTGGATCGAGCGGCGGCTGCGCCGCGGCGAGGCGGACGGCGACCAGGTCGACACGGCGCGCTACGGCTTCACCGAGCTGATGTCGCGCTCGCTCGACACCATGCAGGCGCAGATCGCCCGCGTGCAGCTTGCGCTCGATCCCCCCGAGCTGGTGATCCGCATACCACGCGATGCCTGCCAGTTCTACGAGTTCTGGCGGGCCCGGGAGCTGATCGCGATCGGCCGCCACGAGGCCGACAAGGCGCTGGACGAGGCCGGCTACTGACGGTCGCAACCGGTGAGATGGCCGGGCGCAATCCTGCGATCCCACCCTTGCAGGTCGCCGCCATGAGCCTTGTCCACGCCGCCAGCCCCTCCGTCGCCGAACACGTCCTGCGCTACGCGCTCGCCGTCGGCGCAACGCTCGTGCTGTTGATCCCGGAGGCTCGCGCCAGCCATGCGCTGCTCGGATGGCTGCCGCTGTGGCTGCTGGCGATGCCGTTGGCGGGCTGGATTGCGGTCCGCGTACTGGGCGCGCGCGGTGCGGTCGAAGCGGCCGGTGTCCGCGCTGCGGCGCCGGCCACGGCACGCATGCAGGCCTTGCCGGCGACCCGGCGCAAGGGGCCGCAGGCCCGTCGCCGCCCGCGTCGCAACGACCTGGGCGGGCTGGGCCGGGCCGCCTGAGTTCGCCGCGGCCGTGTGCTAGCTTCGGCGCTTTCCCTACCCGGAGCGCCCATGTCCACGCTGTCGCAGGCCTGCCAGGCCGCCCTGATCACCGGCCTTGCCATGGCCACGGGTGCCGCCCACGCCCAGGAGGCCACCGTGACCGACCCCTACATCTGGCTCGAGGACGTTGAAGGCGAGAAGGCCCTCGATTGGGTCAAGGCGCGCAACGCCGTCACCGAGGCCGAGCTCGCCGACACGGCGGAGTTCCGCCAGCTCGAGTCGCAGATCCGCGCGATCCTCGATTCCGACGCCAAGATCCCCTACGTCTCCAAGATCGGCGACCACTACTACAACTTCTGGAAGGACGCGCAGCACGAGCGCGGCCTCTGGCGCCGCACCACGCTCGAGTCGTACCGCACCGACGCCCCCGAGTGGGAGACGGTGATCGACCTCGACGCGCTCAACAAGGCCGAGGGCGAGAACTGGGTCTGGCACGGTGCCGACTGCCTGCCGCCGGAATACCAGCGGTGCCTGGTCGCGCTGTCGCGCGGCGGTGCCGATGCCGACGTGACCCGTGAGTTCGACCTGGCGGCCAAGGACTGGGTCGACGGTGGCTTCGTCCGCGACGAGGCCAAGGGCGGGCTGGGCTGGATCGACCGCGACAACGTCTACGTCTACACCGACTTCGGCGACGGCACGATGACCGAGTCCGGCTACCCGCGCATCGTCAAGCGCTGGACCCGCGGCACGCCGATGGCCGAGGCCGAGGTGGTGTACGAGGGCAAGCCGGACGACATGTACATCGCGGCGATGCACGACCACACGCCGGGCTACGAGCGCGACTTCGTCAGCCGCACGCTGGCGTTCTACAACGACGAGCTGTACCTCGTCGGCGAAGGCGGCGCGCTGAGCCGGATCGATGCGCCCAACTCGGCCAACAAGTCGGTGCACAAGGACTGGCTGGTACTGGAACTGCGCGAGCCGTACGAAGCCGGTGGCAGGACCTTCCCGGCCGGCAGCCTGGTCGCCGCCAACTTCGACGCCTTCATGGCGGGCGGCCGCGACTTCACCGTGCTGTTCGAGCCGACCGACACCACCTCGCTGGCCGGCGTCACCGCCACCGCCAACCACCTCGTGCTCAACGTGCTGGAGGACGTCAAGAACGACCTGCGGGTGCTGACCCCGCCGGCCGACGGAAGCGGCGACTGGGCGCGCAGCGATTTTGCCGGCCAGCCCGAGGGCAGCGTTTCGGTGAGCGCGGTCGACCCCGACCACAGTGATGCCGTGTGGGTGCATGCCGACGGCTATCTCAGCCCGGCCACGCTAGCCATCGCCGAGGTCGGCCAGGCGCCGCAGGTGCTCAAGACCATGCCGGTGTTCTTCGACGCCAGCACCCACGAGGTCGACCAGTTCTTCGCCACCAGCAAGGACGGCACCCGCGTGCCGTACTTCATCGTCAAGCCGAAGGGCCTCGCGCTCGACGGCAGCACCCCGACCCTGCTGTACGGCTACGGCGGCTTCGAGATCTCGATGACGCCGGGCTACTCGGGCAGCGTCGGCAAGGGCTGGCTGGAGAAGGGTGGCGTCTACGCGGTCGCCAACATCCGCGGCGGCGGCGAGTACGGCCCGCGCTGGCACCAGGCCGCGCTGAAGCAGAACCGCCACAAGGCCTACGAGGACTTCGCCGCGGTGGCGAAGGACCTGGTGGCGCGCAGGATCACCTCGGCTGACAAGCTCGGCATCCAGGGCGGCAGCAACGGTGGCCTGCTGATGGGCAACATGCTGACCCAGTACCCGGAGCTGTTCGGTGCGATCGTCGTGCAGGTGCCGCTGCTGGACATGCAGCGTTACCACAAGCTGCTGGCCGGCGCGTCGTGGATGGCCGAGTACGGCAACCCGGACAAGCCGGAGGAGTGGGTCTTCATCCAGACTTTCTCCCCGTACCACCTGTACACGCCGGGCAAGGACTACCCGCCGACGCTGTTCATGACCTCCACCCGCGACGACCGCGTCCACCCCGGCCACGCCCGCAAGATGATGGCGAAGATGCTCGAGGGCGGCGAGGACGTGCGCTACTACGAGAACATCGAGGGCGGCCACGGCGGTTCGGCCAACAACAAGCAGGCCGCGCACATGAGCGCACTGGCCTTCACCTTCCTGTGGAACCAGTTGAACGATTGAAGCAAACGACGGGCCGGCACATCGCCGGCCCGTTCCAGTTCCGCTGTAGGAGCGACGTGAGTCGCGACCTGTACATCGCTCCAACCCTAGGCGGGTCGCGACTCACGTCGCTCCTACGACGAGGCAATTCGCGGCACCACCCACCTGTTGCGCTTTCTATCCCCGGACCCCATCCCATGAAGCCCACCCTGCTGCTGGCCGCACTGATGACCCTTTCGACCCCGACCCTTGCCCAGGACCTGCCCGAACCGCCCGACGTCGAGAAGCGTCCGCACGTGGTCAAGGCGCCGCACGGGGCCGAGCGCCAGGACGAGTACTACTGGTTGCGCGACGACGACCGCAAGGACCCGGCGATGCTGGCCTACCTCAACGCCGAGAACGCCTACGCCGACGCGTACATGGCGCGCCTGAAGCCGCTCGAGGACCGCCTGTACGAGGAGATCGTCGGGCGCATCAAGCAGGACGACAGCTCGGTGCCGTACCGCGAACGCGGCTGGTGGTACTACAGCCGCTTCGAGACCGGCCAGGACTACCCGGTCTACGCCCGCCGCCTGGGGTCGATGGACGCCGCCGAGCAGGTGCTGCTGGACGTCAACACGATGGCCGCGGGCAAGGACTACTTCAACGTCGGCGACTGGGAAGTCAGCCAGGACAACCGCCTGCTGGCGTGGGCCGAGGACGACGTCGGCCGCCGCCAGTACGTCATCCGCGTCAAGGAGATCGAGACGGGCGAAGTGCTCGACGACGTGATCCGCGGCGTATCGGCCAACATCGTCTGGGCCGATGACAACCGCACCATCTTCTACGTCGAGAACGACCCGGAGACCCTCCTCACCGTACGGGTGAAGAAGCACGTGCTCGGCACGCCGGCCAGCGCCGACGAGCTGGTCTACGAGGAGCACGACGACAGCTTCTACATGGGCATCGGCCGCACCCGCGATGACCGTTACATCTGCATCGGCGTGGAAAGCACGGTCTCGAGCGAGTCGCGCTGCGCGCCGGCCGCCGACCCGCGCGAGTTCACCGTGCTGGCCCCGCGCGAGCGCGATGTCGAGTACGACGCCGACCACCACAACGGCCGCTGGGTGATCCGCACCAACGCCGATGGTGCGGAGAACTTCAAGCTGATGACCGCGCCGAGCGATGCCACCTCGCGGGCGCAGTGGCAGGAATGGATCGCGCACGACGAGGACGTGTTCATCGATGGCTACGAGCTGTTCGACGGATTCACCGCGGTGGCCGAACGCTCCGGCGGCCTGGAGCGCCTGCGCCTGCTTCGCGGTGAGGTCGGCCAGCCCGACGCCAGCGCCGAGTACGTCAAGGCCGATGAACCGGCCTACTCGATGGGCCTGTCGGTCAATTCCGAACCCGACACCGACTGGTTGCGCTACAGCTATACCTCGCTGACAACCCCGGCGACCACCTACGAGCTCAACACGAAGACCGGCGAGCGCCGCCAGCTCAAGCAGCAGCCGGTGATCGGCTACGACCCGTCGAAGTACACCACCGAGCGGCTGTGGGCGACCGCGCGCGACGGCACCCGCGTGCCGGTCACGCTGGTCTACCGCAACGGCTTCGAGAAGGACGGCAGCGCGGCGATGCTGCAGTACGCCTACGGCAGCTACGGCAGCTCCACCGATCCCAACTTCAATCTCTCAGTGGTAAGCCTGCTCGACCGCGGCATGGTCTACGCGCTCGCGCACATCCGCGGCGGCCAGGAGATGGGGCGCAAGTGGTACGACGCCGGCAAGCTGCTCAACAAGAACAACACCTTCACCGACTTCATCGACGTCACCAGGTACCTGGTCGAGCAGGGCTACGCCGCCCCGGACCGCGTGGCCGCTTACGGCGGCAGTGCCGGCGGCCTGCTGATGGGCGCCATCGCCAACATGTCGCCGCAGACCTACGACGTGATCCTGTCGCAGGTGCCGTTCGTCGACGTGGTCACCACCATGCTCGACGCCAGCATCCCGCTGACCACCAACGAGTACGACGAGTGGGGCAATCCCGAAACCAGCGTCGAGTCCTACGAGTACATGCTCGGCTACTCGCCGTACGACAACCTGTCCCGGCAGGCGTACCCGGCGACCTTCGTCGGCACCGGCCTGTGGGATTCGCAGGTCCAGTACTGGGAGCCGGCCAAGTACGTCGCCCGCCTGCGCGACCTGAATACCGGCAGCGAGCCGGTGCTGTTCCGCACCAACATGGACGCCGGCCACGGCGGCAAGTCCGGGCGGTTCCGGCGTTACCGCGAGCAGGCCGAGATGTACGCGTTCATGCTCGACCGGCTGGACGTGGCCGAGCCCGCGCGCTGAGCACTCCTACAATGGCGGGATGACCGATCCCGCCGCCACGCCGCCACCGTCCCGCCTGCGCTGGGCCTGGTGGCTGCTGGCGTGGGCCAGCCTCGGGCTCGGCCTGCTGGGGGTTGCGCTGCCGGGGCTGCCGACGGTGCCGTTCATCCTGCTGTCGGCCTACGCCGCCGCGCGTGGCTCGAAGCGGCTGCATGGCTGGCTGCTGGCGCACCGGCAGTTCGGCCCGATGATCCGGGACTGGCAGCGCCACGGCGCGGTGTCGCGCCGGGCCAAGCGCTTCGCGGTGGCGGCGATGGCGGTGTGCTCGGCGGTGCTGCTGGTTGCGGCGCCGCACGCGTGGATGGCGGCGGTCGGCATCGGCGTGATGGCGGTGGTCGGGGCGTGGCTGTGGACGCGGCCGGGACCGCCGGCCGGATGAGCTTCGCAGTGCGCGGTGCCGCGGATACACTGCGGCGATGAACGCACGACACGCCCTGCTACTGATCGCGCTGCCGCTGGCCCTGGCCGGCTGCGGAAACAAGGGACCGCTGGTGATGCCAGGACCCGCCGAGGAGGAAGCGCCGGTGACCCCGGCCGATACCGTCCCGGTTGAGACCGACGTCCCGGACACGATGCCGGCCGAGGAGCCCGCCGTCGATCCCGCACTCGATCCCATTCCGATCGACCCGGCCACCGTGCCCGCCGCCGATGGCGGGGACGACGCCGACGGCAATGGTTGAACCCGCCGCGGGCCTGCGATTCAGCAAGATGCACGGGGCGGGCAACGATTTCGTCGTGCTCGACCTGCGGTCCGATGCCACCCCCCCGTCGGCGGTGCTGTGCCGCGCCATGGCGGACCGCCATACCGGCGTGGGTTGCGACCAGATCCTCACCATCGAGGCGCCGCGCGCGGCGGGCTCGGTGGCCAGCTACCGGATCTGGAACGCGGACGGCTCCTCGTCGCAGCAGTGCGGCAACGGTGCGCGCTGCGTCGCGGCCTGGCTGGTGCGTGACGGTGCCGCCGCCGGCAACCGGTTCACCATCGACAGCCCGGCCGGCAGCCACGCGGTGGAGCGCCTGCCCGACGGCTACCGGGTCGAGATGGGCGTGCCGGCGTTCGAGCCGGCGCGCGTCCCGCTGCAGGGTTTCGACGGGCCACGCGATCCCTACGTGCTCGCCACCGGCGGCTCGATCGTCGGGTTCGGCGCGGTGTCGATGGGTAATCCGCATGCGGTGGTTGAGGTGGACGACGTCGCCACCGCCGCGGTCGAGTCGATGGCGCGGCTGCTGCAGGGCCACGTGGCGTTCCCGGAATCGGTCAACGTCGGCTTTGCCCGGGTCGAGTCGCGCGACCGCATCCGCCTGCGCGTACACGAGCGCGGCGTCGGCGAGACGCTCGCCTGCGGCAGCGGTGCATGCGCGGCGGCGGTGGTGATGATGCGTCGCGGCAAGGTCGACCGCGAGGTCGAGGTCGCACTGCCGGGCGGCACGCTGCGGATCGGCTGGGCCGACGATGCGGCCATGGTCACGATGACCGGGCCGGCGGAATTCGTGTTCGAAGGAGAATGGATCGCATGACTGCCACCACCGAGAAGCTCGGCGCGCACGAAGTCGCTGCCTGGCTGCGTCGCCACCCGTCGTTCCTGCAGCAGTTCCCCGACCTGGCACTGACGTTGGTGGTGCCGCGCGAGGAGGGCAAGGCGTCGTCGCTGGCGAGCTACCAGCTGGAAGTCCTGCGCGACAAGAACCGCGAGCTCAACCGGCGCCTGCACGAGCTGTTCGGCAACGCGCAGGAGAACGAGCGGCTGGCGGTGCGCACGCACCAGTTGTCGCTCGCGCTCATGCGCCAGGACAGCGCCGCCGGCACCGTGCAGGCGATGGCCGCGAGCCTGGCGGAGGACTTCAACGGCGACCGGGTGCGTCTGGTGTTGTTCCACCCGGTCGACGGCCTGGAGGACGCCGAATGGCTGCAGGTGATCGACGCGGATGACACGCGGCTGGCGCCTTTCCGCGACTGTCTGTCCGATGGCGAACCGCTGTGCGGGCGGCTGCAGCCCGACAAGCACGCGTTCCTCTACGGCGAGCAGGCCGGGCAGGTGCAGTCGACGGCGCTGCTGCCGTTGCCGGGCGTGGGCCTGGTGGCGGTAGGCAGCAGTGAGCCGAACCGGTTTTTCCCGGGCATGGGAACGCTGTTCCTGCGGATGATGGGCGAGTCGCTGGCGACGGGGCTCGCGCGGTTTGAAGGCCGTGACCACGCCGGTTGAGGATTTCCTCGCGCACCTCGCCGTCGAACGGCGGGTCTCGGCGCACACGCTCGATGCGTATCGGCGCGACCTGGCCGCACTGTCGCAGTGGGCCGACAGCCACGGGGACGACGTGTCGTCGTTGCAGTCCGAACAGCTCCGTGGCTTCGTCGCCGCCGAACACCGGCGCGGGCTCTCGCCCAAGAGCCTGCAGCGGCGGTTGTCGGCCTGCCGCAGCTTCTATGCCTGGCTGCTGAAGCAGGGCCGTATCGCGGCCAGCCCGGCGGCCGGCATCCGCGGACCAAAGGCCCCGCGCAAGCTGCCGCAGGTGCTCGACCCCGACGAGGCCGCGGCGCTGGTCGAGGTGCCGACCGACGTCCCGCTCGGCCTGCGCGACCGCGCACTGCTGGAGTTGTTCTATTCGTCCGGGCTGCGCCTGTCGGAGCTGTGCGGCCTGCGCTGGCGCGACCTCGCGCTCGACGACGGGCTGGTGACGGTGTTCGGCAAGGGCGCCAGGCAGCGCAGCGTACCGATCGGTTCGCACGCGCGCCGGGCGCTGGCCGAATGGCGGGCATCGAACGGGGCGACGGCGGACGCGCCGGTATTCCCCGGCCGCAACGGGCCGATCACCCCGCGCGCGGTGCAGTACCGGTTGCGCCAGCTGGCCCAGCGGCAGGGCCTGTTCAAGCGCGTGCATCCGCACCTGCTGCGGCACAGCTTCGCCAGCCACATCCTCGAGTCGTCGGGCGACCTGCGCGGGGTGCAGGAGCTGCTCGGCCACGCGGACATCGCGACCACCCAGATTTACACGCACCTGGATTACCAGCACCTGGCGAAGGTCTACGACGCGGCGCATCCAAGGGCGAAGCGGAAGAGCTGACGGTCCGATCCGAGCTGCCGTAGGAGTGGCTTGAGCCACGATCCGGCAGTCGTCCGCCCCGCGCCGGTTCCACGATCGCGGCTGAAGCCGCTCCTGCAACGGCACTCCGCACACGGCGGATGCCCCACTTGCGAGCCGCATCGGCCATCCCCATCCATGGGGTTCGACCACCGGAGGCCCGCATGGACCCCATCCACAACCCCCACGTCTTCCACGCCACCACGATCGTCTCGGTGCGGCGCGACGGCCGCGTCGCGGTCGCCGGCGACGGCCAGGTGACCCTCGGCAACACGGTGATGAAGGCCAACGCGCGCAAGATCCGCCGGCTCGGCAAGGACGGGCAGGTGATCGCCGGGTTTGCCGGCGCCGCGGCCGATGCTTTCACCCTGTTCGAGCTGTTCGAGGCCAAGCTGTCCAAGCACGGCCAGCTGACCCGCGCTGCGGTCGAGATGGCCAAGGACTGGCGCACCGAACGCCGGCTCGGGAAGCTCGAGGCGTTGCTTGCCGTGGCCGACCGCGAGACCTCGCTGGTCATCAGCGGCACCGGCGACGTGATCGAGCCCGACGACGGCATCATCGCGATCGGCTCCGGCGGCATGTATGCGCTGTCGGCCGCGCGCGCGCTGATGGCGCACACGCAACTGGACGCGAAGACCATGGCAACCGAGGCGATCCGAATCGCCGGCGAGGTCTGCATCTACACCAACGGCAACGTCGTCGTCGAAGAGCTCTGATCCCATGGCCAAAACACCCGACACCTCCAACGCCACCATGACCCCGCGCGAGATCGTGCAGGCGCTCGACACCCACATCGTCGGCCAGCAGGACGCCAAGCGCGCGGTTGCGATCGCGCTGCGCAACCGCTGGCGCCGTGCCCAGCTCGATGACGAGCTGCGCAACGAGGTCATGCCCAAGAACATCCTGATGATCGGCCCCACCGGCGTCGGCAAGACCGAGATCGCGCGCCGGCTGGCGACGCTGGCCAACGCGCCGTTCGTCAAGGTCGAGGCGACCCGCTTTACCGAGGTCGGCTACGTCGGCAAGGACGTCGAGCAGATCATCCGTGACCTCGCCGACACCGCGGTCAAGCTGTACCGCGAGCAGGCCAAGCAGAAGGTCCGCACCCAGGCCGAGGAGCGCGCCGAAGACCGCATCCTCGATGCGCTGCTGCCGGGCCGTGAGCATGCGCCGACCGGCTTCGGCTTCGGCGCCGCCGGGCAGGCCACCACCACCGTCGACATCGGCGCCGAGCCGTCCGCGCGCGAATCCGAGACCCGTCTCAAGCTGCGCCGCCAGCTGCGCGCCGGCGAGCTCGACGAGCGCGAGATCGAGATCGAGACCGCGGTCAACGTCGGCGTCGACATCATGGCCCCGCCGGGCATGGAGGAGATGGGCCAGCAACTGCGGCAGATGTTCTCGCAGGTGGCCGGCGGCAAGACCCATAAGCGCACGATGACGATCAAGGCCGCGCGCCCGCAGCTGATCGAGGAAGAGGCCGGCAAGCTGGTCAACGAGGACGACGTGCGCGAAGCCGCGATCGAGGCCTGCGAGCAGCACGGCATCGTCTTCATCGACGAGATCGACAAGGTCGCCAAGCGCGGCGAGAACGTCGGCGGTGGCGATGTCAGTCGCGAAGGCGTGCAGCGCGACCTGCTGCCGCTGGTGGAAGGCTCGACCGTGTCGACCAAGTACGGGTCGATCAAGACCGACCACATCCTCTTCATTGCGTCGGGCGCGTTCCACCTCGCCAAGCCGAGCGACCTGATCCCAGAGCTGCAGGGCCGCTTCCCGATCCGGGTGGAACTGGGCGCGCTGAGCAAGGACGACTTCGTCCGCATCCTCACCGAGCCGAAGGCCGCACTCACGACCCAGTACGTGGAGCTGCTGCGCACCGAAGGCGTCGGGCTGCGCTTCACCGATGATGCGGTCGAGCGTATTGCCGAGATCGCCGCCACCGTCAACGAGCGCCAGGAAAACATCGGCGCGCGCCGCTTGCACACCGTGCTCGAGCGACTGCTCGACGCGCTGAGCTACGCCGCGCCGGACCGCGGCGGCGAGTCGGTCACGATCGACCGCGCCTATGTCGACGAGCACTTGGGCGAGCTCGTGGAGGACCCGGATCTGAGCCGGTACATCCTCTGACCGGTCGGCGAAATTCCCGTAGGAGCGGCTTCAGCCGCGACCGGGGAGCGGTTCACGTGGCAGGCCTGCCCACGCCGATCCCGACCCTTCGGGAATACCCGCGATCCGGTGCGATAATCGCCACATGAGCGACCAGACCCCGCGCAACGACCAGCCCGCCACCACCCACTTCGGCTTCCGCGACGTCCCCACCGGGGACAAGCAGAAGCTGGTCGGGCAGGTATTCTCCTCGGTCGCGGGCAGCTACGACCTGATGAACGACCTGATGTCGCTGGGCATCCACCGGGTCTGGAAGCGCTACTTCGTCGCCACCGCCCAGGTGCGCCGCGGCGACCGGGTGCTCGACCTGGCCGGCGGCACCGGCGACATCGCGCTGCTGCTCAAGGATCGCGTCGGCGATACCGGCTCGATCGTGCTGGGTGACATCAATGGCGACATGCTGCGGGTCGGGCGCGACCGCATGGTGGACCGCGGCAAGGTCGCGGGCTTCGAGTACGTACAGATGAACGCCGAGGCGCTGCCGTTCCCGGATGCCAGCTTCGACCTGGTCACGATCGCGTTCGGCCTGCGCAACGTCACCGACAAGGACGCCGCGTTGCGCGAGATGCACCGCGTGCTCAAGGTCGGCGGGCAGGCGCGGGTGCTGGAGTTCTCCGACGTGACGCAGGACTGGTTCAAGCCGATCTACGACTTCCATTCGTTCAAGGTGCTGCCGCGGCTGGGGAAGCTGTTCGCGGGTGACGCCGACAGCTACCAGTACCTCGCCGAGAGCATCCGCAAGCACCCGCCGCAGGACGAGCTGAAGGCGATGATGGGCGCGGCCGGGTTCGCGCGCGCCGGCTACCGCAACCTGTCGGGCGGCATCGTCGCTATCCACACCGGCTACAAGGCCTGACGACACCGCCAGACGCGGCACTTCGCCGGCCCGTCGCGGCGGCGCTACACTCGACGGCTCACCTGTAACCGTGGGTCCGACATGCGTTCTTCGATCATGACTTTGTGCCTGGTTGGCGCCACCGCGCTGGCCGGCTGCGCGCGCGATGCCGCGCCGCCCGCCGACAGCGCCGCCACGCCGGAAGGCACCCCGGCAGCCACCGCCCCCGCCGCGCACTTCGACCAGCATTCCTACGCCGAGCCGGGCAAGGTCCGTATCGAGGACCTCGCGCTGGCGCTTGCAGTGGACTTCGAGCAGAAGCAGTTGTCGGGCAGTGCGACCTACACGCTCGACTGGGTCGATCCGGAAGCGACGCAGCTGGTGCTCGATACCCGTGACCTGACCATCGAAAAGGTCGTAGGCGAGCGTGCGGACGGCAAGTGGGCGGATCTCGAGTACACCCTGGCCGACGCGCAGCCACCGCTGGGCAGCAAGCTGACGATCGAGGCGCCGCAGCGCAGTGAGCGCATTCGCGTCACCTACCGCACCGCACCGCAGGCGTCCGGCCTGCAGTGGCTGACCCCGGCGATGACGGAAGGTGGCGAGCAGCCCTTCATGTTCAGCCAGTCGCAGCAGATCCACGCGCGTTCGTGGGTGCCGTTGCAGGACACGCCGCAGGTACGCTTCACCTACACCGCACACGTGACCAGCCCCGAGGACGTGATGGTGCTGATGAGCGCCGACAACGACCCGGACGCAGCCCGTGACGGCGACTACCGCTTCGAGATGCCGCAGCCGATCCCGTCGTACCTGCTGGCGATCGCGGCCGGCGACCTCGTGTTCGAACCGATCAGCGAGCGCAGTGGCGTGTGGGCCGAGCCGGCGATGGTCGAGAAGGCTTCCGCCGAGTTCGCCGACACCGAGAAGATGATCGAGGTCACCGAGGAGCTGTACGGCCCGTACCGCTGGGGCCGCTACGACATGCTGGTGCTGCCGCCGTCGTTCCCGTACGGAGGCATGGAGAACCCGCGCCTGAGCTTCATCACCCCGACCGTGATCGTCGGCGACAAGTCGCTGGTCTCGCTGATCGCACACGAGCTGGCGCACAGCTGGTCGGGCAACCTGGTCACCTTCGTCACGCCCAACCACGGCTGGCTCAACGAGGGCGTGACCAGCTACGTCGAGAACCGCATCGTCGAGGCGCTGTACGGCAAGGAGCGCGCCGACATGGAGACCGCGATCGCCCGCAACGCGCTGCGCGAGGGCATCGAAGAGATGTCGGACGCGGCGCAGTCGCTGGCGATCCGTCCGGGCGTGGAGCCCGCGGTGGACGCCGACGGCAGCGAGGTCGCGTACGACAAGGGCGCATGGTTCCTGTCGTTCCTGGAGCAGCGTTTCGGCCGCGACGTGTTCGACCCGTTCCTGCGCGGCTACTTCGACCACTTCGCCTTCCAGGGCATCGACAGCCAGACCTTCATCGATTACGCGAAGGACAACCTGCTGGCCAAGCACCCCGGCAAGGTGACCGAGGCCGAGCTGGAGCAGTGGATCTATGAGCCCGGCATCCCGGACTCGGCGCCGGAGGTCAGCTCGCCGCGCTTCGATGCCGTCGACACCGCGCGCAAGGCGTGGCTGGACGGCGGCGAACTGCCGGCCACGTCCGTCACCGACGCGTGGACAACGCAGGAGTGGGTGCACTTCGTCGAGGGCATGCCCGAGACGCTGCCGGTCGACCGCCTGGCCGCGCTCGACAAGGCGTATGCCTTTACCGGCACGGCGAACGGTGAGATCGCCCAGCGCTGGTACCCGCTGGCCGTGCGCAGCGGTTACGGCGAGGCCAACGAGGAAATTGCCGAGTTCCTGCAGCGTGTCGGCCGCCGCAAGCTGATCATGCCGACCTACGACGCCCTGGTGAAAACGCCGGAAGGCCTGGCGCTGGCCGAGAAGGTCCTGTCCGACGCACGCGCCGGCTACCACCCGATCACCACCGGCTCGGTCGACGCGGTGATCGCCAAGGCCAAGGGTGAAGCAACCACTACCCAGGCCGATTGATCCCGCTGCCTGCACCACCACGCGGCCGCCTCCGGGCGGCCGCGTTGTTCATGCGCCCCGGCGTTTGACCCCGAGCGGTTCCGTGCTCTTGTAGGAGCGACGTGAGACGCGATTCGCCGACCCCTGTTCCACGCCGCGTTCAACGCGAGGTCATGATCGCGCGACCGCGACAACGCGCTCCACGCCGCGACACGGTTGCCAGTGGGTCGCGACTCACGTCGCTCCTACGCCAACGACGCCTCCGTCGAGAGACAATGGCCCTGCCCATCTCCGAGGAAACCTGCCCGATGAAGATCCAGGTCACGTTGCTGTCTGCCGCGCTGGCGCTTGCCGCCTGCCAGCCCGCCGCCGATCCGGAGGCGCAGCGTGCGGCGCAGGCCGCCGCGCAGGAAAAGGCGGCCGACGCCATGGCGCAGCAGTTCGACGAGCAGTTCGCCGCCGGCAACTGGAGCCTGGCCAAGGCCCACGGTGACGTGCTCGTGGCCGAGTACCCCAACAGCGAGGCCGCCGCCCGCATCCAGGCGCAGCACGCCGAAGCGTCGGAAAAGGCGATCGAGCAGAGCGAAGCGGCGCGGATGGAGGCGCTGTGGGCGTACCAGAGCGAACCGGTCGGCGCGAAGCAGCAGCTGTCCGCGGCGATCTACGCGAAGGAGAACGTCGAGACCGACGGCGCCACGCCACGCCCGGTCCGGCTGATCTTCCGTGACCACCCCGAATGGGGCGACAGCGCCTACCTGACGCTCGAAGCGGGCGACTTCGACTGTTACGGCGGATGCCGTGTGGGCGTTACCGTCGATGATGGCGAGCCGCGGCGGATGGCCGCGAGCCGGCCCGACACCGACGAGGCGATCGCCATGTTCATCGAGGACGAGGCCGCGTTGTGGAAGCTCGCCGGCCAGGCCACCACACTGTCGGTCGAGTTCCCGGCCAAGGCCGGCGGCACCCGCACAGCGGTGTTCGAGGTCGGCGGCCTTGAGCCCTCGAAGCTGCCCGACTGGAACTGACGCTGCGCCCTGTAGGAGCGGCTTCAGCCGCGATCGGAAGATACCCGCAGTATCGATTCCGATCGCGCCTTAACCCGCTGCTGCGGTTTCCATCACGCAGCGACACCCTCGCCGGCGTAGGCTCGAATTCCCGCCTGCGGAGGCCGCTGCCATGCTTGCGCCACGCCTGCACCACTTCCTCGACGAGCGCCACGTCCCGTACGAAACCCTCACCCACGCCCGCACCATCACCGCCCAGGAAACCGCCAACGCGGCACAGATCGGCAGCCGCCACTTCGCCAAGACCGTGATGGTCAAGGTGGACGGCGCACTGGCGATGGTGGTGATGCCGGCCGCGTACCGCACCGATCTCGCGCGGCTGTCGCGCGCGCTGGATGGCGCGTCGGTCGAACTGGCGAGCGAGTCCGAGTTCCGCGATGCGTTCCCTGACTGCGAGGTCGGCGCGATGCCGCCGTTCGGCAACCTCTACGGCATGCCGGTGTACGCCGACACGCGCCTGTCGGGCGAAGAGCAGATCGCGTTCAATGCGGGCACCCACACCGACCTGGTGAAGATGCCCTACGCGGAGTTCGAGCAGCTGGCCCGGCCGCGGATGCTGCACCTGGCCCAGGTGATGTAGCCCCGCGCCACACGGTCAGATCGCGTGGCCGAACTGTTCCTTGTACTGCGCGGCGAACGTGGCGTAGTCGAACTGCTGGTTCTGGGTGCCGGGATGCTCGACCTTGAGCGCACCCATCAGCGACGCCATGCGGCCGCTGGTGGCGAGGTCGTCGCCGCGCATCAGGCCGAACATCAGGCCGGCGCGGTAGGCGTCGCCGCACCCGGTCGGGTCGACGATCTGGCGCTCGCGCGCCGGCGGGATCGCGATGGTCTCGCCGCCGGTGTGGATCTCCGAACCGCGCGGCCCGCGCGTGGTGATGTAGGCCTTCACCCGCGAGGCGATCTGCGCCTCGTCCCAGCCGGTGCGCTCCTGCAGCAGGTTGGATTCGTAGTCGTTGACGACCACGTAGTCGGCCTGCTCGATGAAGTGGCGGAACTCCTCGCCATTGAACAGCGGCATCGCCTGGCCGGGATCGAAGATGAAGGGGATGCCGGCCTCGGCGAACTCGGTCGCGTTCTGCAGCATCGCCTCGCGGCCGTCCGGGGCAACGATGCCGAAGCTGACGCCCTCGACCTCGCGCACGTGGTTGCGGTGGCTTTCCATCATCGCGCCCGGATGGAAGGCGATGATCTGGTTGTTGTCCAGGTCGGTGGTGATGAACGCCTGGGCGGTGAACAGCTCGGGCAGCTCGCGCACCTGGTCCAGGCGGATGCCCTTGCTGACGAACCACTCGCGATAGGGTCCGAAATCCTGGCCGACGGTCGCCATCGGAATCGGGTCGGCGCCCAGCAACTTGAGGTTGTAGGCGATGTTGCCCGCGCAGCCACCGAACTCGCGCCGCATCCGCGGCACCAGGAACGAGACGTTCAGGATGTGCACCTTGTCCGGCAGGATGTGGTTCTTGAACTGGTCCTGGAACACCATGATGGTGTCGTAGGCCAGCGAGCCGCAGATCAGGGCAGACATCGGTATTCACACTCCGGGGTTGAGCCGGCCGGGTCGGGCGGGCACATGCGGGTCGGGCGCGGGGCGCGCGGGAGGGGGAGGCCGGGCGGCGTCGCCGGCTAGGTTACCGGCCGGGGCTCCCGACGGCCAGCGCGGCAAGCTGTGACGGGCGTCGCGTGGGCGACGGCACGGGGCAGAAGGTGCCCGGCCGCGGCCGTTTTTCTGTTGCCCGGGCGGGGGGGCGTTGCTAGGCTAGCCGATCGCTCCCGGCATCCTTCCCACGGCCCATTCGACGATGTTCAAGAAGTTTCGCGGCATGTTCTCCAATGACCTGTCCATCGACCTGGGCACGGCCAACACCCTGATCTATGTCCGCGGGCAGGGAATCGTCCTGAACGAGCCGTCGGTGGTCGCCGTCCGGCAGGACCGCCTGATCGGCGGCAACCGCTCGGTCGCCGCGGTCGGCACCGAGGCCAAGCAGATGCTGGGCCGCACCCCGGGGCACATCACCACGATCCGGCCGATGAAGGACGGCGTCATCGCCGACTTCACCTACACCGAGGAGATGCTCAAGCACTTCATCCGCAAGGTGCACAAGAGCCGCTTCCTGCGGCCGAGCCCGCGGGTGCTGGTGTGCGTGCCGTGTGGTTCGACCCAGGTCGAGCGCCGCGCGATCAAGGAATCGGCCGAGGAGGCCGGCGCGCGCGAGGTCTACCTGATCGAGGAGCCGATGGCCGCGGCGATCGGCGCCGGCATGCCGGTCACCGAGGCGCGCGGCTCGATGGTGGTCGACATCGGCGGTGGCACCACCGAGGTCGCGGTGATCGCGCTCAACGGCATCGTCTACTCGGCCTCGGTCCGGATCGGTGGCGACCGCTTCGACGAGTCGATCATCGCCTACGTGCGCCGCACCTACGGCACCCTGATCGGCGAGGCGACCGCCGAGCGGGTCAAGATGCAGCTCGGCTGCGCCTATCCGCAGGAAGACAACGGCAGCATGGAAGTGACCGGCCGCAACCTGGCGGAAGGCGTGCCGAAGATGATCACGATCACCGCCAACGAGGTGCTGGAGGCGCTGCGTGAGCCGCTGGCCGGCATCGTTACCGCGATCAAGCTGGCGCTCGAGCAGACCCCGCCGGAGCTGGGCGCGGACGTCGCCGAGCGCGGCATCGTGCTCACCGGTGGCGGCGCGATGCTGCGCGACCTGGACCGGCTGATCAGCGAGGAGACCGGCCTGCACGTCCAGGTCGCCGACGACCCGCTGACCTGCGTCGCCCGCGGTGGTGGCCGCGCGCTGGAACTGGTGGACATGCACGGCAACGAGTTCTTCGCGCCGGAATAATCGCTGTAACCGGGGAACCCTGACCGTGCCCAGTTACGCCGGTCCCACCACGCCCAACCGCGGCGGCGATGTCGCCGGCACCCTGCGGCTGCTGGCGTACCTGAGCCTGGCGCTGGTGCTGGTGGTGCTGGACCACCGCGGCGGCTGGCTCAACCAGGCCCGGCAACAGGTATCGCTGCTGGTGCAGCCGTTGTGGATGGTGGCCGGCTGGCCCGGGCAGATGGCCCGCACCCTGTACGACGACGCCGGCACGCTGGCGCAGCTGACCGAGGAGAACGAGCGGCTGCGCAACGAGCTGCTGCTCAACAGCGCCCGGATCACACGCCTGCAGACGCTGGCGGTCGACAACGAACGCCTGCGCGGACTGCTGGGCGCCGCCCGGCGCGGCAACCTCGACGTACAGCTGGCGCCGATCCTCGACATCGACCTCGACCCGACCCGCCAGCGGCTCGTGCTGGACGCCGGCGGCAGCCACGGCGTGCAGGTCGGGCAGAGCGTGATCGACGCCGGCGGCCTGGTTGGCCAGGTGATCGAATCCCGGCCGATGCACGCCACCGTGCTGCTGCTGACCGACCCATCGCACGCGGTGCCGGTCGCGGTGACGCGCAGCGGCGTGCGGCTGGTGGCCTACGGTAACGGCCGCGCCGACATGCTGAGCCTGCCCGGCATCCCGCTGTCGACCGACATCAAGGTCGGCGACCGGCTGGTCACCTCGGGCCTGGGCGGGCGGTTCCCTGCGGGCTTCCCGGTCGGGACGATCGTCTCGCTGAAGCCCGACGACAGCCGCGCGTTCCTGGTGGGCGAGGTGCGGCCGGCCGCCAGCCTCGACCGTGGCCGCGACGTGCTGCTGCTGCGCAGCGTGCCGGCGCCCCCACTGGAAGCGGCGGAAGCGTCGTCGCCCGCCGCCGAAGCATCGCCGGACGACGCATCGCCGACCGAAGCGGCGCCGACCGACGCAACGCCGCCCGACGCAACACCTGCGGCCCAGGCGCCGCCGGCCGAAGGTGCCCGCCCGTGACACGCCAGCGCAAAGCCTGGCTGTTGCCCGCCAGCGTGGTGGTCGCGCTGCTGCTCGGCCTGTTGCCGCTGCCCGCCTCGCTGCTGCCGCTGCGGCCGTACTGGCTGGCGCTGGTGGTCGCCTACTGGGTGATCGAGGATCCCGACCGCGCCGGCCTGGGCTTCGCCTTCATCGTCGGCGTGCTGGCAGACCTGGTGTTCGGCAGCCTGCTGGGCGAGCAGGCGCTGCGGCTGGTGGTGATGGCCTTCATCCTGCAGCGCTTCCGTGCCCGGATCCGCTTCTTCCCGATGTCGCAGCAGGCGCTGGCGATCGGCGGCCTGCTGTTGAACGACCGCATCGTGACCGCCGGCCTGCACATCGCGCTGGGCATCCAGCCGTTGCCGACCATGTTCTGGCTGGCACCGCTGACCGGCATGCTGCTGTGGCCGCCGGTGTTCGTGCTGCTGGACGCACTGCGCCTGGGCCACTGGCGGAGGCGCTGAGGTGCGTCGACCGCGCCGCCTGCTCAAGAACACCGCGGCCGAGGCAGGGCAGTTCCGGCGCCGCGCCATGCTCGCCTTCCTCGGCGTGGTGGTGGCACTGGCCGGGCTGGCGCTGTGGTACTTCCGCCTGCAGGTCTGGCAGTACGAGGACTACGCCACCCGCTCCGAGCAGAACCGCGTCAAGCTGGTGCCGGTGGTGCCGGGGCGTGGCCTGATCTACGACCGCGACGGCCGGATCCTGGCCGACAACGTGCCGGCGTTCCGGCTCGAGGTCACGATGAACGAGGCCGGCGACCCGGACCAGTGGCTGCCGGCACTGTCGCGCATCATCGCGCTGACGCCGGAGGAGATCGCCGCGTTCCACGAGGCGCGCACGGCGACCCGCAGCTTCAAGCCGGTCCCGCTGAAGATGCGCATCACCCCGGAGGAGGCCGCGCGCTTTGCGGTCGACCGCTGGCGCTACCCGGGCGTGGAGATCGTCTCCTACCTCAATCGTCGTTACCTCCACGGTGAACTCTTCGCCCACGTGATCGGTTACGTCTCACGGGTCGACGCCGAGGACGTGAAGGCGATGGGCGACGACATCGCAAACTTCAGCCATACCGGCAAGACGGGCCTGGAGCGCTCCTACGAGGACGTGCTGCGCGGGCGGATCGGTTTCGAGAAGGTCGAGACCAATGTCGAAGGCCGGCCGATGGGGCTGGTGGGCCGGGTGCCCGCAACCCCCGGCGCCGACCTGCGGCTGTCGATCGACCTCGACCTGCAGCGGGCGATGGTGGCCGCGTTCGGCGAGGCCGACGGGTCGGCGGTGGCGATCGATCCGCGCGACGGGCAGGTGCTGGCGATGGTCAGCAAGCCGTCCTACGACACCAACCTGTTCGTCAACGGCATCTCGCAGGCCGACTACGACGCGCTGCTCAACAACCCCTCGCGGCCGCTGTACAACCGCAACGTGCTGGGTGGCGGACCGCCGGGTTCGACGGTCAAGCCGATGGTGGCGCTCGCGGGACTGGACAGCGGGCTGCGCACACCGTCCGACCGGACCTTCTCCAGCGGCGAATTCTTCATCCCCGGACAGCGCCGCGGCTACCGCGACTCGCACCGTGGCGGCCATGGCTGGACCGACCTGCGCGACTCGATCGCGCAGTCGGTCAACACGTACTACTACAAGCTCGCGCTCGACATGGGCATCGACAAGCTGGCCGGCTACATGCATCGCTACGGCTTCGGCGAACCCACCGGCATCGACCTGCTGGGCGAGAACAGCGGCGTGGTGCCGTCGCGCGATTACAAGCGCAAGGTCAGCACCGAGCCGTGGTACCCGGGGGAGACGGTCATCGCCGGCATCGGACAGGGGTACTGGATCGCCACCGCGCTGCAGCTGGTGCGCGCGACCGGCGCGATCGCCAATGGGGGGCGGTTGAACGAGCTCCGCCTGGTCGAGGCGCGCCGGGACGGCTACCGCGAGCCGTGGCGTGAATTGCCCGGCATTGCCGGTGAACCGATCACCGACAACCCGGCGCACCTGCGGGCGGTGCACGAAGGCATGGTGGCCACCGTCAACGGACCACGCGGCACCGCGCGCGCTGCCGGGGCGGGCGCGCCGTACACGATTGCCGGCAAGACCGGCACCGCCCAGCGCTCCAGTCGCAAGGGCAACATCAGCGCCGACCCGCGCTCACTGCCCTACCACCTGCGGCACACCGCGCTGTTCATCGGGTACGCGCCGGCCGAAGACCCGACGATCGCGGTCGCGGTCGTGGTCGAGCACGGCGGTTACGGTGGCAGCGCTGCGGCGCCGATCGCCCGGGCGGTGTTCGACGCCTGGCTGCTGGGCAAGATGCCCGAAGGGTTCGACGACGTCGCCCGGCCGCCGTTGCCCGGCGCCGGCGCCGGCGCCGGCGCAGCGGACGGCGAAGCGGTGGAAGCGGGAGACCCCACGCCATGAACGTCATCCTGCGCTGGCTGCTCGACCTGCTGTTCCGGCTGGTACGCACGCTCGACCTGCCACTGCTGGCCGCGCTTGCCGCGCTGATGGCGATCGGGCTGGCGGTGCTCTACAGCGCCGGCGGCCAGTCGACGTCGCTGGTGGTCGCCCAGGGCGCCCGCTTCGGTGTCGGACTGGCGGCGATGTGGGGGCTGTCGCGCCTGCCGCCGACCCAGCTGCGCAACTGGACCCCGCTGGTCTACGGCGCCTCGTTGCTGCCACTGGTCGCGGTGCTGCTGGTCGGCGAGGGCCGCCACGGGGCGCACTGGATCAACCTGGGCGTGTTCTATTTCCAGCCCTCGGAGCTGCTCAAGCTGAGCCTGCCGATGATGGTCGCCTGGTACCTCAACACCCAGCCGCTGCCGCCGCGCCTGGGCACCGTGCTGGTTGCCGCGGTGTTGATCGGTGTGCCGACCGGGTTGAT
Organism: Lysobacter luteus; assembly: GCF_907164845.1. Classification (NCBI taxonomy): domain Bacteria; kingdom Pseudomonadati; phylum Pseudomonadota; class Gammaproteobacteria; order Lysobacterales; family Lysobacteraceae; genus Novilysobacter; species Novilysobacter luteus. Next base: position 2,562,923 of record NZ_OU015430.1, on the reverse strand, counting down.
CCTGCTGCAACCCGACTTCGGCACGGCGATGCTCGTCGGCATCAGCGGCGCGTTCGTGCTGTACCTGGCCGGGCTGTCGTGGTGGTGGTTCGGCGCGGCGATCGCCGGGGTGGCCGCAGTCGCACCGGTCGCCTGGTTCTGGCTGCTGCGCCCCTACCAGAAGGACCGCATCCTGACCTTCCTGGACCCCGAGTCCGATCCGCTGGGCGCGGGTTGGAACATCATCCAGAGCAAGATCGCGATCGGTGGCGGCGGCCTGACCGGCAAGGGCTGGGGCGAGGGCACCCAGGCCCACCTGAACTACATCCCGGAGCACACCACCGACTTCATCTTCGCCGTGCTCAGCGAGGAGTTCGGCTGGGTCGGCGTGGCGGTGACGCTGGCCCTGTACCTGTTCGTGGTCGGGCGGTGCCTGTGGATCGCCGCCGATGCGCGCGATGGTTACTCACGGCTGGTGGCCGGCGCGCTGGGGCTGGCCTTCTGTGTGTACGTGGTGGTCAACGGCGGGATGATCGCCGGGCTGCTGCCGGTGGTCGGGGTGCCGATGCCGCTGCTGAGCTACGGCGGTACGTCGGCGGTGTCGCTGCTGGCCGGGTTGGGCGTGGTCATGGCGGTGCGCGCGCACCGGCCGGTGCACGGACACTGACCGGCGCTCATGAACGACAACACAACCTGACTCACGTCCGGCGCAGCGGCGTCACGCGGTTTTGACCCTTCCGAACAAGTGCTAACCTCGCGGCGATGACCCGAAACCTCGCCAGCCGCGCCCTGCTTTGTGCGCTCCCGCTCGCGTTGGTGGCCTGCGCCACGCAGACCCCGCCGTCGCCCCCCCCGCAACCGGAACAGCCGGCCGCCGTCGAGCCTGCCGCGCCGCCGGCGCCGCCTGCGGTGTCGACCGCGCAGCCGCTGGAGGTCGCCAAGGCCGAGTTCATCAGCACGACCTCGGCCCGCTACGGCATCGACCCGGTCGAAATCGCCCAGGTCCTGGCCCAGGCCGAAATCCGCGACAGCATCATCAATGCCATGTCGCGTCCGGCCGAAGCCAAGCCGTGGAGCGCGTACCGGCCGATCTTCATCACCCAGGCGAGGATCAACGCCGGACAGGCGTTCCTGGCGCAGCATCGCGACGCGCTGGCCAAGGTCGAGGCCGACACCGGCGTGCCGGCCGAGATCATCGTCTCGATCCTCGGGGTGGAAACCAGCTACGGCGGCAACATGGGCAGCTACCCGGTGGTCGACGCGCTGTACACGCTCGCGTTCGCCTATCCGCGCACCAACGAGCCGGCCAAGATCGCCCGCGAGAACCAGCGCGAAGCGTTCTTCCGCGACGAGCTGGCGCAGGTGTTCGCGCTCGGCAAGGAGAACGGTTTCGACATCACCACGCTGAAGGGCAGCTACGCCGGCGCGATGGGCTGGGGCCAGTTCATGCCATCGAGCTACCGCGACTTCGCGGTCGACGGCAACGGTGACGGCAAGGTCGACCTGTTCAACGCACTGCCGGACGTGTTCGCCTCGGTGGCCAATTACTTCGTCGAGAAGGGCGGCTGGGAGCGCGGCGGCCCGGTGGTGGTGCGCGCGCGCAAGGCCGACGGCGCGGTCGCGTTCGACCCCGACGGCCTGGAGCCTCGCTACACGCTCGAGCAGCTGGCCGCGCGCGGCTATACGCCGGCCACGCCGGTGACGGGCACGCCGAAGGCGACGCTGTTCACCCTCGACGGCGTGGACGGCAAGGAATACTGGATCGGCTTCAACAACTTCCACGCGATCACCCGTTACAACAACTCGCGCCACTACGCGATGGCGGTGTACGAGCTGGCCGAGGCGATCGCCGGCCGCGACCCGCTCGCCGCACGCAACGCGCTGGGCGACGGCGGCGCATGAGACGGCTGGTGGCCGCCGTGTTGGTGCTCGGGCTCGCCGCCTGCGCAAGCCAGCCGACCAAGCCCGATGCCGGCGCCAAGGCTCCGCCGGCGAGCCCCGCCACCGGGTCCACGACGTCGCCGTATCCGCCCGCGCAGGAGGACCCCTCCAAGCGCGGCGACTACACCGCCGGTGGCCTGTACGCCCCGCACATCAAGGATTCCGCGCCGGGCGAGGACATCGACGTGTCCGCGATCCCGGAGCCGGCGGTCGTCGCCGAGCCGCGCTCGCGCTACGGCAACCGCTCGACCTACAGCGTGCTGGGCAAGAACTACCACGTCATGGACGATGCCGCCGGCTACGTCGAGCAGGGCCTGGCCTCGTACTACGGCAAGAAGTTCCACGGCCGCCGCACCTCCAACATGGAGGTGTACGACATGTACGCCTTCACCGCCGCGCACAAGACCCTGCCGCTGCCCAGCTTCGCGCGCGTGACCAACCTCGACAACAACCGCTCGGTGGTTGTCCGCGTCAACGACCGCGGCCCGTTCCACAAGGGCCGGATCATCGACCTCAGCTATGCCGCGGCGGTCAAGCTGGGCATCACCCGGGCCGGCACCGGCCGGGTCGAGGTGAGGGCACTGCTGCCCGGCGAAGCGCAGTCGCTTCGTGCCGATGCCGCGCCCGTACCGGCGCCGGTCGACACCCGCACGGCCGACATCGCGCCGAGGACCACCATGGACACGCTGGTGGCGGCGCTGCCCGATCGGCCCGCCAGCCTGCCCGCCGATGCCGCCGCGCCGATGGGCGCCCCGCCGCTCGCCGCCGGCCTGGTGGCCAGCACCGACCTTGATGCGGCCACCGCGGCTCGCGCGGGCTCCACGTCCGAGCGCGTGGTCCTGCAGGTCGCCAGCTTCACGACGCGTGGCAATGCCGACCGCGCGCTGGCGATGCTGCGCGGCGCCGGCATCGATGGCGCAAGCCTCGAGGACGGTGCCGCCAACGGCCGGCCGGTGTGGCGCCTGCGGGTGGGTCCGCTTGCCCGCCAGGCGGTGGCGTCGCTGTCGACCCGCATCGCCGGGCTGGGGCTGGGTACCCCGCAGCTGGTCCAGGACTGACCGCGCCCCACCCGACGTTTTTCCCGATAGTCAGACGCCGGCCTGCGCCGGCCCCGGAGTAGTTGAACGATGAAAGTCCCCGCAGTCCTTCGCGCGATCGGCCTGGCCGCGCTGACCACCTTCACCGTCGGCATGGCGTTCGCGCAGCAGCCGGCGCCGGCGCCCAAGCCTGCCGCGCAGGCGCCCGCCAGCGATGCGCTGCCGGTTCCGCCGCCGCCGGAAGTGGCCGGTACCGCCTGGATCGTGATGGACGCGGCCAGCGGCAACGTGCTGGCCGGGGAGAACATCGACCAGCCGCTGGAGCCGGCCAGCATCACCAAGGTCATGACCAGCTACGTGATCGCCGCCGAGATGGCCGGCGGCAAGGTCAGCGAGGACGACCAGGTGATGATGACCGAGCACGCCTGGCGCACCGGCGGGGCCGGCACCGATGGCAGCTACTCCGGCTTCGAGGTCAACAAGACCGCACCGCTGGTGCAGATGGAAAAGGGCATGGTGGTGCAGTCCGGCAACGATGCCGCGATCGCCCTGGCCCAGCACGTGGCCGGCAGCGTCGACGCGTTCGCCGCGCTGATGAACATGTACGCCGAGCGGATCGGCATGCGCAACAGCCACTTCGTGAACCCGACCGGCCTGCCGGCCGAGGGCCACGTGTCGAGCGCGCGCGACCTCGCGCTGCTGGGGCGCGCGCTGATCCGCGACTTCCCGAAGGCGTACTCCTACAACAGCATCCGCGAATTCACGGTCGGGCCGATCACCCAGCCCAACCGCAACGTGCTGCTGTGGCGCGACCAGAGCGTGGACGGCATCAAGACCGGCCACACCTCCGGCGCGGGCTACTGCCTGATGGCCTCGGCCGAGCGCGGCGACCAGCGCCTGATCACCGTCGTCCTGGGCTCCACGTCGGAGAAGCAGCGCGCGGACGACAGCCAGGCCCTGCTCAACTGGGGCTTCCGCTTCTACGAGACCCACAAGCTGTACGACGCTGGCACCCAGGTGGCCGACCAGAAGGTCTGGAAGGGTGCGTCCGACCGGCTGCAGCTGGGCGTTGCCGAACCGCTGCTGGTGACCATTCCGCGCGGCCGCTACGAGCGCCTGAAGCCGATGATGGACGTGCCCAAGACCCTGGTCGCGCCGATTGCGAAGGGCCAGGAGATCGGCACGGTCAAGGTGATGCTCGACGACAAGGTGGTCGCGCAGCGGCCGCTGGTGGCACTGAACGCGGTCGAGGAGGGCGGCTTCTTCAAGCGCCTGTGGGACGAGTTCTGGATGTGGTGGGAATCGGTCTGAGCCGACGCGTCACCGCATGAAGCAAAGGCCGGCGGATGCCGGCCTTTGTCGTTTCAGCGCGCCAGTTCAGCGCGCCAGTTCAAACAACGTCGACGACACCCAGCCCTTGTTGCCGAGCTCGTCCTCGACCTCCCACATCATCGACTGCTTGTTGCCGGTGGGGTACAGCATCATGCCGACATCGAGGTCGCGCACCGCGGCGCCGCCGCCATCGGCCTGCGCCAGCAGCCGGCCCGGCCGGGTCATGCGCACCGCTTGCTGCACGTTCGCGGCGGACGCGCTGGCCGGCATGCCACCGAGCTGGCCAACCAGGTCGGTGTAGGCCTGCAGGTAGGCGAGGGTGATCACCTGGCCGATCTCGGTATTGGCGTAGCCGGTTGCGCCGGCACCGCCCAGCAACCCGTTGAACACCCCGGCGCCCGCCCCCCAGCCCAGGTCGGTCTTGGTCGCGTGGCCTTCGGTCATGGCCAGCTGCTCGGACGAGCGCACGTCGGTCACGGTCAGCACGACGTCGGCGGTCTTGCGCTTGATGTTCAACCCGCCGACCAGCGCACCGACGTTGCGGTCGCCGATCAACCCGCCCAGCAGGCCGCCGATGCGGTTGCCGCCGGCATTGGAGTTCTGCGAGACCAGGTCCGGCACCAGCACGTAGTCGGCCGCCTTGACCTGTCCCTTGCCGAGGTTGGAGCCGACCCGCAGGTCGCCGTCGGCCGCGAGCTCGCGCTCGGCCTGCATTGCCGCCATGCCCTTGCCCCGGTCGAGCAGGGTGAAGCAGCCGGAGCGGTTGACGAACACCTTGATGAGCGACGACGGCGCACCGAGCCGGTGCGCGCTCCACCAGTTGTTCTCCGGCTCCAGCACGGCCAGCGTGCCGAGGTTGCGCGAGCAGGTCGGGATGTCGGCCTGCCGGGTCGGCGACTGCGCCTGCAGCGGCAACGGGGCGGCGACGAGGGCGGCGAGGGAGAGGGCGAGCAACGAGGTTGGTTTCATGGTGGGTTTCCGCAACGTATGGGTGGAGGGCCTGCTGCTGCAGGCCGCGCTCACCCATGAAACGCAGGAAGTCGCGGGAAGCTGCCACCGGTCCCCTTGGGTTCCCGAGGCGCCGCTCCCATAATCGCGGAATGGAAATCCGCTCCGACAACCCTGAACACGGCTTCCAGTTCCCCGGCGAGTTCCAGTTGAGCGCGATGGGCCCGGCCGCCCGGGACCTCGAAACCGCGCTCCCGACCCTGCTGCTCGATGCCGGGATCGAGGTCGTGACCGAGCAGGTCGACTGGAAGCACTCCTCCAACGGTCGTTACGTCTCGGTGCGCATCGTGTTTCGCGCCGAGTCGCGCGAGCAGTACGACCGTGCGCACGAGGTACTGCGCGGGCACCCGGAAGTGAAGTGGACGCTGTAGCGGCCTGCTCGGCGGCATCGGCCGAAGCCTCCAAAGCCGGGCGTACCCCGCTGCCAGCCGCGCGGGTCCGCGATCTCGGCCGGCAACCCTACGAGCCGGTCTGGCGTGCGATGCAGGCGTTCACCGATGCCCGCGGCGCCGACACCGCCGACGAGCTGTGGCTGGTCGAGCACGAACCGGTGTTCACCCTCGGCCAGGCGGGCAAGCCCGAGCACGTGCTCATGCCGGGCGACATCCCGGTGCTGCACGTCGACCGCGGCGGCCAGGTGACCTACCACGGTCTCGGCCAACTGGTGCTGTACCCGCTGCTCGACCTGAAGCGGCTCAAGGTCGGCGTGCGCGAGTACGTCTGCCGGATCGAGCAGGCGATCATCGACACCCTTGCCGACTGGAACATCGAGGCGGTTCGGCGCGACGGTGCACCGGGCGTCTATGTCGCCGGCGCCAAGATCGCCGCGCTCGGCATCCGCGTGCGGCGCGGTTGCACCTTCCACGGACTGGCCTTCAACATCGACATGGACCTGGCGCCGTTCCAGCGGATCAACCCCTGCGGCTACGCCGGGCTGGCCGTGACCTCGATGGTAGACTTGGGCGGCCCGTCGGGCCTCGACGCGGTCAAACCCGCGCTGGTCGGACACCTCGCCGCGCAGTTCGGGCTGGCCGTCGAAACCGCGCCGCCACCGGTGCTGCCGACGCCCTGATAGCCAAGGCCCGGGTCGCCACCCCGGGCGAACCGGATGACCATGACCGACACCGCCACCAAGACCATCCCGCTCGCGGTTGTCAGCGGCGATGCGCCCGTCCCGGTCCAGCCGGCTCCACTCGTGCCAGGCGTGAAGCAGGTTGCCGGCGACAAGATCAACCGCTCGCCGGTGCAGTTCGCCGATGCGCCAGTGCTGCGCAAGCCTTCGTGGATCCGGGTCCGCATCCCGTCCGGCAACGCGGTCCAGAAGCTCAAGGCCAAGCTGCGCGAGAACCGCCTGGTCACGGTGTGCGAAGACGCCAGCTGCCCGAACATCCACGAGTGCTTCAGCCACGGCACCGCCACGTTCATGATCCTCGGCGAGGTCTGCACCCGCCGCTGCAGCTTCTGCGACGTCGCCCACGGCCGGCCCAAGCCGCCGGACGCGGACGAGCCGCGCCGGCTGGCCGAAACCGTCACCGACATGGGCCTGCGCTACGTGGTGGTGACCAGCGTCGACCGCGACGACCTGCGTGATGGCGGGGCCCAGCATTTCGTCGACTGCATCGCCGCCATCCGCCGGCAGAGCCCGGGCACGAAGATCGAGATCCTGACCCCGGACTTCCGCGGCAAGGGCCGGATGGAGCGCGCGCTGGAGATCCTGGCGACCAACCCGCCGGACGTGTTCAACCACAACCTCGAAACCGTGCCGCACCTGTACCGCAACGTCCGGCCGGGCGCGGACTACCAGTGGTCGCTGACCCTGCTGCGCAAGTTCAAGGCGCAGCACCCGGACGTCACCACCAAGTCCGGGATCATGCTCGGCCTCGGCGAGACCCGGGAGCAGGTGGAGGACACCCTGCGCGACCTGCGCGCCCACGACGTCGACATGATCACGATCGGCCAGTACCTGCAGCCCAGCCCGCACCACCACCCGGTGATGCGCTACTGGACGCCCGACGAGTACCGGCACTTCGAGGAGTTCGGCATGGCGCTGGGCTTCACCCATGTCGCTTCCGGGCCGATGGTGCGCTCGTCCTACCACGCCGACCGCTCGGCGAAGGAAGCCGGGCTGGCGGTCCCGGCCTGACACTCCGGTCCCGGTCCCGGTCCCGGTCCCGGTCAAGTCCCCGGGTGGCCGCGTTGCCGCGGTCTTCGCGTCGACAGTGGTGTGATGGGGGTGCGCCGGAAGCCGGCGGGGCACTGCGGTGCCGCGCGGCTTCCGACGCGATCTGTTCCGGGCAGGAGCCCAAGCTGAACCGCAATGGTGGCGCGGGCACGCCTGAGCCCCGCTTTGTGCGCCGCCGACGTGACAGTGACTGCAACTTTAGGCACTGTCGGGTGGTCCGAGCTTGCTGCAACCCTGACTACGGCTCGTCCCCAGTGGTCGCCACCGCCGGCGCCCGCGAACACCTCCGCGAAGTACCCCATGATCGCCAAGACCCCCCTGTTCGCCCTCCTGCTCACCGCGCCGCTGGCCCTGCTGGCGCGCGCCGACAACGCCGCGCTGCCTGTCCCCGTCGACGCCGGCACGCAGGCGCCGCCGGCGACGCTGTCCACGCCGGCCGAGCCGTCCGTGCGCCCGGCGGGCACGTCCGCTGCGTTGCCGACCGGTCCGACCGAGTACCAGGCCACCGCCGCCAAGCTGGTCTACGGCCTGCTGTCGGACAGCCGCTACGCGTACCGGCCGCAGCCGCTGGATGATGCGCTGTCGGCGGACATGTACCAGCGTTACCTGGAGGCGCTCGACGGCGGCAAGCAGTTCTTCACCGCGGCCGACATCGCCCGCTTCGACCGCTACGAGACGCTGCTCGACGACGCCATCAAGAGTGGCGAGCTGGAGCCGGCTTATGCGATCTTCGCGACCTACCGGCAGCGCGTCGACGAGCGCGTCGAATACGCCCGCAGCCTGCTCAAGCAGGACATCTTCGACTTCACCGGTGACGACCGCTTCCACTACGACCGCGAGGATGCGGAGTGGGTGGCCGATGCCGACGCGCTCGACGCGCTGTGGAAGCAGTCGGTCCGCAATGACTGGCTGCGCCTGAAGCTGGCCGGCAAGGAGGCCGACAGCATCCGCGAGACCCTCGACAAGCGCTACGCCAACCTCGCCGAGAACGTCTCCGAGCTGGAAGGCCAGGACGTGTTCCAGACCTTCCTCAACAGCTACGCCGGCGCGATCGATCCACACACCGACTACTTCACCCCGCGCTCGGCCGAAAACTTCAACCTGTCCATGTCGCTGTCGCTTGAAGGTATCGGCGCGGTGCTGCAGAAGCAGGATGACGTGGTCGCGATCCGCGAGATCGTCGCCGGCGGCCCCGCCGACAAGACCGGCATCCTCGCCCCGGGCGATCGCATCACCGCGGTCGGCCAGGGCGAGAGCGGGCCGATGGTCGACGTGATCGGCTGGCGCTTGGACAACGTGGTCGAGAAGATCCGCGGGCCGAAGGGCTCGCAGGTGCGGCTGGACATGATCCCGGCCGGCGCCGGCCTGGACAGCAAGCCGGCCCGCGTGGTGATCACCCGCGACGAGGTCCGGCTCGAGGACCAGGCCGCCAAGGCCGAGGTGCTGACCATTCCCGGCCAGTCCGACGCGCCCGACCAGCGCATCGGGGTGATCGAGCTGCCCGGCTTCTACCAGGATTTCGAAGGCCGCCGCCTCAACCGCGACGACTACGCCTCGGCCACCCGCGACGTCGGCAAGCTGCTGCGCGAGCTGCAGACCCAGGATGTCGATGGCGTGGTACTCGACCTGCGCAACAACGGCGGCGGCTCGCTGACCGAGGCGATCGAGCTGACCGGCCTGTTCATCGACCAGGGCCCGGTGGTGCAGGTGCGCGAGTCCGGTGGCCGGGTCAGCGTGGAAGGCGACCGCGACGGCGGCGTGGCATGGGATGGCCCGCTGGCGGTGCTGGTCAACCGTGGCTCGGCGTCGGCGTCGGAAATCTTCGCCGGCGCGATCCAGGACTACGGCCGCGGCCTGGTCATCGGCGAGACCACCTTCGGCAAGGGCACGGTGCAGAACCTGGTCGACCTCGACCGCTGGCCGGCCAACGAGGAGGAACGCTTCGGCCAGGTCAAGCTGACGATCGCCCAGTTCTTCCGCGTCAGTGGCGGCTCGACCCAGAACAAGGGCGTGGTGCCCGACATCAACTTCCCGGCGTCGGTCGATGCGACCGAGTACGGCGAGAGCACCTACGACAACGCGTTGCCGTGGACCAAGATCGCCGAGGTGCCGCACATCCGCTACGGCAACTTCGCCCCGCTCGTGCCGCAGCTCGAGGCGCTGCACAGCAAGCGCGTGGCCGACAACCGCGAGTTCCAGTGGTGGAAGGAAGATGTCGAGCGCTACCGCACCGAGGCGGCCGAGACCTCGATCTCGCTCAACGAGGCCGAGCGCCGCGCCGAGCGCGACGCCAACGAGGCGCGCCGCAAGGAGCGACAGGAAATCCGCAAGGAGCTGGGCCTCGCCCTCGACCCGCTGGCGGCCGCCCAGCTCGACGATGGCCTGACCGCCAACGAGCGCGACATCGTCGAGGACACTGCCCGCCAGAAGGCTGCAGAAGACCGTCCCGACCCGCTGCTGCGCGAGTCCGCCGCCATCCTCGCCGACGCCGTCTGGCTGCTGAGCAACGACGCGCAGCTGTCCGCGGCGGTGTTGCCGGGCTCGGCCAGCGCGGGGCACTGGGCGGACTGAAGTCCCGCAGGCACGGACACGACACGGGCGCCCCAGGGCGCCCGTTGTCTATCCGCGTGCCGTCACCGCGTGCCGTCAATCGCGTGCCGTCAACCGCGTGCCGTCAACCGCGCGCCGGTAGGAGCGACGTAAGTCGCGAACCACTGACCCGTCGATCCCTGTCCGATTGGCTGCGCGGTCGCGACTTACGTCGCTCCTACGGCAATCGGGCAGCGCCGTTGCCGCGAGCGCTATGCCGCCCGCAGTGCCGTCGTCACCGGCAGCCGCGCCGCCCGCAGGGCCGGGAACAGGCCGCCCACCAGGCCGATGCCGAGCGCCCACTTCAGGCCGCTCCACAGCAGCTCGGGTGAGACCCGGAACGAGAACACCACCTGGCTGAAGTTGCTGCCCAGGGTGGACACGGTGTAGCCGTTGAACACCAGCCACGCCAGCGCCGCGCCGAGGATGCCGCCGAGCAGCGCGAGCAGCATCGTCTCCAGCATCACCGCCACCACTACCGGCAGGCCGCGGAAGCCGATCGCGCGCATTGTCGCGATCTCGCGCGCCCGTCCGGCGACCGCCGCGTACATCGTGTTGAGCGCGCCGAACACCGCGCCGATCGCCATGATCGCGCCGATGACCGTGCCGAGCACCTTGATCAGCTTGGTCAACCCTTCGGACTGCTTGGAGTAGTAGCTGCGCGTGGTCTCGATATCGAGCTTGAGCCGCGGGTCGGCCGCCATGGCCGCCTTGAGTGCCTGCATGCCGCCGCCGGCCAGGCGCGCGGTGATCGACTGGTACGCCGGCCGGTTGTAGGTGCTGGCGACGATCTCGGCATCGGCCCACAGCTCGGACTCGTGCGAGTCGCCGCTTTCGAAGCGGCCCACAACAGTCCACGTCTGGTTGCCGATCGTGATGGTGTTACCGACGTCGAGCCCGCTGAACTGCTGGTGCGCGCCGTCGCCGACGATCAGCTCGCGCAGGCCCGGTTCGAACCGGCGGCCCTCGACCAGCTGGACCTGCGGCCGGATCTCCCAGGCCTTTGGCCCGACGCCGCGCAACTGCGCATTGACGTCGCTGCCGTCGGACGCGCTGGGCAGGCTGATCACCTGCGACAGCTCCGGCGACAGCAGCGGCCGGCCGTCGCTGCCCTGGGCGATGCCCGGCAGCGAGGACACCAGCGGCACCTGGTCGCGGCTGATGACCGAGTTGGTCTCGGCCTGTGAACCGCCGCGCAGGATGATCGCGGTGTCGTCGTCGCCGGTGCGGTTGAGTGTCTCGGCAAAGCCCTCGCCCATCGCCAGCATTGCCACCAGCACGCCGACCACGCCGGCGATGCCGACGATGATCACCGACGAGGCACCCCATCGCTGCGGCAGGCTCGCGATCCCGACGCGCGTCGCCGCCAGCGCCAGCCGCCCGCTGCGGGTCAGCACAAGCCACAGCCCCAGCAGCACCGCCACGGCCAGCACGCCCCACCGGGGCAGCATGATCCAGACCACCAGCCCGGCCGCGAGGGCGACCAGGACGCCGAGATTGCCGAGCCACTTTGCAGAACGCTTCATATCCGGATCCTCATCCTGTGTGTGTCGCGCTTAGCGCCCGGCCAGCGCATCGACGATGTTCAGGCGCATCGCGCGCAGTGCCGGCAGCAGCCCGACCACCAGCCCGATCGCAAGCATCAGTCCCAACCCGACGAGCCATGTCTGCGTCTGTACCGTCGGCAACTGCACGATGCCGCCGCTGGCCGCGCTCACCGCTGGCATCAACGCGGCCGCGATCGCCAGCCCCACCAGCCCGCCCAGCAGCACCAGCAGCACCGACTCGGCCAGCACCAGCATCAGCACGCTGCGGCTGCTGAAGCCGATGGTCTTGAGTACGGCCAGTTCGGGGATCCGTTCACGCACCGCCTGCGCCATGGTGTTGCCGGTCAGCAGCAGCAGGGTGAAGAACACCGCGCCCATGATCGCGCTGACGATCAGCCCGATGTCGGCGAACTGCTTGATGAAGGCCTGGTTGAACGCCTGCTCGGTCTGGGTCTTGGTCTCGTGGTCGGAGTTGGCCGAGATCGCGTCGATCGCGCGTGCCACCTGCGAGGCCTGGTCGATGTCCGTCAGCTTGACCATGTACCAGCCGATCTCGTCGGTGATGTAGTCGTTGGCCTCGTTGAAGTAGTCCCAGTGGAACATCAGCTGGTTCTCCTCGCCCTGGCGCTTGTCGTCGGCCAGCTCGAAGATGCCGCGCAGGGTGAAGCTCCAATCGTTGCTGCCGTCCTTGGGGAAGATCGTCGCCTGCAGCGGGATGGTGTCGCCGACCTTCCAGCCGTGGCGCTCGGCCAGCGCCGCGCCGACGATCGCGCCGGTGCGGTCGGCCTTGAAGGCCTCCAGCTGGTCGGCCGGGATGGTGTACTCGGGGTACAGCTCGAAATAGTCCGGACCCACCGCGAAGTTGGGGAAGAAGTTCTTCGGGTCGCGGTAGATGCCGCCGAACCAGTTCGCGTAGACCACCTTCTCCACCCCGGGCACCGACGCGATCTGCGCGGTCAGCCGCGAGGGCAGGGTCTGCGTGATCGACAGGCGCGAGGCGACCACCAGGCGGTCGGCGCCGGCCACGCTGCCACCGGCATTGAAGGCGACGCGGACCGAGTCGAGCATGCCGAACAGCAGGAATGCGGCCACCACCGACAACAGCGTCAGCAACGTGCGGGTCTTGCTGCGGAACAGCGCGGCCCAGATCAGGTGCAGGTATTTCATGTCCCGGCTCCTTCGGAAGCGGCGCGCATCAGTGCGCGGCGGCCAGCTCGCCTTCGACCAGGCTGCCCTTGTCGAGGTGGATGGTGCGGCGTGCGTGGTCGGCGGCCTTCGGGTCGTGGGTCACCATGACGATGGTCTTGCCGTGGTCGCGGTTGAGCGACTGCAGCAGCGCCAGGATCTCCTCGGCCGATTGCCGGTCGAGGTCGCCGGTGGGCTCGTCGCAGATCAGCAGGGTCGGATCGGAGACGATCGCGCGGGCGATCGCAACGCGCTGCTGCTGGCCGCCGGAGAGTTCGTTGGGCCGGTGTTTGCCGCGCTCCTCCAGCCCGACCAGCTTCAGCGCGATCTCGGCGTTGCGCTTGCGCTGCGCGGCCGACAACCGGGTCAGCAGCAGGGGCAGCTCGACGTTCTTCTGCGCGTTGAGGGTCGGCATCAGGTTGTAGAACTGGAACACGAACCCGACGTGGTCGCTGCGCCAGTTGGAGAGCTGGCCCGAACCCATCGTGTCGATGCGCTGGCCGTTGATCTCGATCTCGCCGCCGCTGGGCGAGTCCAGCCCGCCGATGAGGTTGAGCAGGGTGGTCTTGCCCGAACCCGACGGTCCCATCAGCGCGACGAAGTCGCCCTCGGGAATCTCCAGGTCGATGCCGTGCAGCACCTCGACCGTTTCAGGCCCGCGCTGGTAGCTCTTGGTGAGGTTGCGGATCGAGACCAGAGACATGGTGGCGTCCTTGTTTGGAGTGGGTGTCATGCCGTCGCGGCGCATGTGCCGGTGGCGGGAATGCGATCAGTCCGTGGCGGGTTGCGCCAGGCGCACGCGGGTGCCGTCCTGGAGATCAGCGGCAGGTTCGAGCACGACCTTCTCTCCGCCGGCCAGCCCGGAGGTGACCTCGCGGTCGTCGCCGAGCGTGCGCCCGAGTTCAAGCGTGCGTTGCTCGACCGTGCCGCCTTCGTCGTCGGTGTCGACCACGGTGAAGGCAACGTCGCTGCCGTCGCGCTTCACGATCGCGGCGGCCGGCACCAGTACCCCTCGCGGCACTTCCTCGGCCGACGCCGGCCGCGCGGTTTCCAGGAAGCTCACGCGCACGCCCATGTCGGGGACGATGCGCTCGTCCTTGGCATGCAGGGCGATGCGCACCTTGACCGTGGCCTTGCCGCGGTCGGCGGTGGGGATGATCGCGATGACCTCGCCGGGGATCTGCCAGTCGGGGTAGGCGTTGAGCGTGGCCTCGACCGGCATCTCCGGCTTGACCCGACCGATGTAGGACTCGCCGACGTCGACCTCGACCTCGAGCGAATCCATGTCGACGATCGTGCCGATGCCGGTGCGGGTGAAACCGCCGCCCGCCGACAGCGGGGAGATCATCTCGCCCGGCTGCGCGGCCTTGGCGATCACCACGCCGGCAAACGGCGCGCGCACGACGGTGTTGTCGACACTGTTGTCGGCGATCGCCAGCTGGTCGGCGGCGACCTCGACATTGCGACGCGCGGTGACCAGGTTCGCGCGCAGGGCGTCGCGCTCGGCCACGGTCTGGTCGTACTGCGCCTGCGACACCAGTTGCTGGGCGACCAGGCCCTGCAGCCGGCGCGCGCTGGCCTCGGCTTCCTCGAACCGGGCCTGGGCGCCGGCGACCTGGCTGCGGGCGGCCGACAGTTGCGCGGCGGCCAGGTCGCGACCGGCCACCGCATCGACCGGATCGAGCGTGGCCATCACCTCGCCGGCGGCAACCCGCTGGCCTTCCTCGATCAGCACCTCGCGCACCTTGCCGGTCACCTTGGCCGAGACGGTCGCCATCCGCCGCGCGACCACGTAGCCGGTCGCATCGAGCACGGACGCCGGTGCATTGCCGCTGCCGATCGCCACCACCGTGGCGGTGCGCACTTCCGGCCCGCCGCGACCGCCGAACACCAGCCAGCCGACCAGCACCGCCAGCAGCACCACCGCGGCAACGGCCGCGCCATACAGCAGGGCCCGTCGCGGCTCCCGGGGAGCGGGCGCATTGCGGTCGATCTTGAGTGCCTTGAGCAGGTCGGCCGAATCGTTCATGTGCATCCCTGACGTCACGAAGCGTCGAGTGTGACCCCGTACCCGGGCCGATCCAACCTGCCAAAGGTCAGTAACGATGCCGGGACGATCGTCGCCATCTCAGCCCTCGGCCGTTGCGATCAGTGCCTGCAGCGCCGCCAGGTGGCGCTCCAGTGCCTTGCGTCCTTCGTCTGTAAGCCGGTACCAGGTCACCGGCTTGCGGTCGACGAAGTCGCGGCGCAGTTCGATGCAGCCGGCATCCTCCAGTTTGCGCAGCTGCGCACCGAGGTTGCCGTCGGTCAGTTCCAGCTGCTGCTTGAACCGGGCGAAGCTGATCTCGTCGTGGCGGGCGAGCAGCACGCCAATCGCGAGGCGCGCGCGGTGTTCGAAGACGGGATCAAGGCCATCGAGCGCTTTCATCCCTGCGTGGCCGGCAGCCGGTCGCGGCGCCCGGCATGGCCCGCCCACGCCAGCGCCAGGCCAATCACGACGCCGGTCCCGGTCCAGGTGTAGGGCAGCGCGAACAGGTTCAGGACCACGAACGCGGCAAGCATCAGCAGCCCGCTCCACAGCAGCGGCCGCTCCAGGTGGACACCGGCGAACGCGTAGGCCAGCCCGGCCACCAGCAGGAAGTTGCCGACCGCGGTCTCGATCGGGCTGCCGCGCAGCACCGGCAGCCAGCACAGCAGGAAGCCCACGCCGGCCACCAGCCAGTGCAGCCCGTGGCGACGGCCACGCTCCCGGTCCATCGTGCCGTGGCGCCGGCTGTCGCGTGCCCCCAGCCACATGCTGGCGAGCCCGCCGCCGATGCCGCACACCACCCAGAACGGCGCGGCCAGGTGCGGCGCGAAGTCGGGCAGGGCGAAGCCGACGGCGACGATCACCGCCCACAGGAAGTAGATCGAGGGGACGCCGGCCGCGCGCTCGTGGCGGCGCACTGCGCTGGCGACGAAGGCCAGGTCCTGACGGAGGTTGTCGTTGGTGGTCATGGCAGTGGAGTCCGGGGAATGTGGATTGGAAAGTACTCTGAAAAATAGAGTTGTCAAGCAGGGGGGCGGACTCGCGATCTAGGGAGGCAAAAGCGGAAAGGGTTCCGGGACTGTAGGAGCGGCGTCAGCTGCGATGGTTGCCTGGCGCGGGACCCGGCTTCCGATCGCGGCTTACGCCGCTCCTACAAGGGCGTGACCGGCGCGGCGGTGCCGGTGATCAGCGCCCGGCGCGCGCCTGCAACATCGCGAACGCCGCGCGCAGCCCCTGCGCCTCGCCGCCGGCCGGCCGTCCGGGGCGGTCGGCGTCGTTCCAGCTGTAGACGTCCAGGTGCGCCCACTTCTGCGTGGCCGGGACAAAGCGCTCCAGGTACAGCGCGGCGGTGATGCTGCCGCCCATCCGGCTCGGACCGCCATTGGCGATGTCGGCGATGCCGCTGGTGAGGTAGCGCCAGTACGGCCGCCACAAGGGCATGCGCCAGAGCGGGTCGCGTTGCTGCTGGCCCGCCTCGAGCCAGTCGGCGGCCAGCGCGTCGTCGTTGCTGTAGAGCGCGGGCAGGTCGGGGCCGAGCGCGATCCGCGCCGCGCCCGTCAGCGTGGCGAAGTCGAGCAGCAGTTCCGGCGACTGCTCGCCGGCGTAGGCCAGCGCATCGCACAGCACGACGCGGCCTTCGGCGTCGGTGTTGTCGATTTCCACGCTGAGGCCGGCGCGCGTTGCGATGACCTCGCCCGGACGGAATGCATTCGGGCCGACTGCGTTCTCCACCGCCGGCACCAGCAGGGTGATCCGCAACGGCAGCTTGCGCGCCATCACCCATTCGGCCAGCGCGATCGCGTGCGCGGCGCCGCCCATGTCCTTCTTCATGTTGCGCATGCCGTCGGCCGGCTTGAGGTCCAGGCCGCCGGTGTCGAAGCACACGCCCTTGCCGACCAGTGCCACGTGCGGGTGCGACGCGTCGCCCCAGCGCAGGCAGATCAGGCGCGGGGCGCGGTGGCTCGCACGCCCGACCGCGTGGATGGCCGGGAAGTTGCGCTCAAGCAGGTCGTCGCCGCTGATGACCTCGATCGCGGCGCCGTGGCGCTCGGCGATCTCGCAGGCGACCTGTTCGAGCTGGTCCGGGCCCATGTGCTCGGTCGGCGTGTTGACCAGGTCGCGCACGCGCAGGCACGCGGCCAGCGCGTCGAGCGCCACTGCCGCGTTGTCGACCTCGAGCGACGCCGGCTGCCGAGGCGGTTGCCGGTACCGCGAGAAGCGGTACGCCCCGAGACCCCAGCCGACCCGCAACGCCACCAGCGCATCGGCGTCGTGGTTACCCGCCAGGCGGAACGTGTGCGGCGGCAGCGCCAGCGGCGCGTGGGCGTAGCTGAAGGGGTCGAGCCGGTCGCCGACGCCGATGACCGCGCCCGCCGCGCCCTCGGCGCCCGGCAGCAGCGCCGCGGTGCCGGGGGCACCATCGAAGCCGTGCGCGTCCAGCCACGCGCCCACCGGTGCCGGCTGGCCCGCACGCCAGTCGGCAAGGCCGGCGCGGTCCACCACGTGCAGCGGCAGGGGGGTGGCATCGGCAGAGGGCGCGGCAAATCCGGCGGGCAGGTTCATGCGGACATCGACTCCGGGTGGAGGGCCGCGTCGAGCCAGTCGGCCAACGCGGTCAGGGTGGTGAATTCAAGGTCGGGGGGCGGCATGCGGCGTGGCCACGTTGCCCCCTCGCGGTTGATCCAGACGGTGCGCAGGCCGGCGCGTTGGGCACCTTCGATGTCGGTGCGAACGTCGTCGCCGACATGCAGCACCACGCCGGGGTCGTGGCCCAGCCGCGCGCACGCGGCGTGGAAGATGCCCGGTTCGGGCTTGCCCGCGCCGTGCTCGCCGGCGCCCAGCTGGAAGCGGAACAGGTGCATGAGGCCGATCGTGCGCAGGCAGGCATTGCCGTTGCTGAGCGCCGCCAGCGGCAGCCGTGCGGCCATGCGCTCGAGCGAGGGCACGCTGTCGTCGTAGTGTTCCACCTCGCAGCGAGCGGCGAAGTAGGCGTCGTAGGCGGACGAACCCAGCGCGACGTCCTCACCGGCCTCGGCGAGCATCCGCTCGATCATCCAGCGCCGCTGCGCGGTCATGTCGTGGGCGCGGTGCGGACGCTCGAGGTCGCACTGCTGGCGCAGCCTGCGCCGCGCCGCCAGCGGCCAGCGCGCGGCCGCCCGCGGGGCATGGCGCTGCAACCAGGCGTCCAGCGCGTCCTCGGCCCGGTCGATGGCCGGTGCGATGGGCCACACGGTGTCGTCCAGGTCGAGCGTTATCGCGCGTACGGGGAAAAAGTGCACCGCGCCATTCTACGCCGGAGGGCCGTGGTGGTAGGCCATGCGAGGCGCTACTCGAACAGCCGCGCCCAACCCTCCATGCCTTCGATCCGGTCGAACACGATCTTCAGGCAGACCAGCAGAGGCACCGCCAGCAGCAGGCCGATGATTCCCCACAGCCACCCGAACAGCATCAGCGCCAGGATCAGTACCAGCGGCGACAGCCGCATCTGCCGCCCGAGCACGATCGGCGTGATCATCTGGCCTTCGAGGGTGTGCAGGCCGAGGTAGATGCCGGCGGGCAGCAGCGACTCCCACGGATCGTCGAAGGCGACGAAGCCCATCAGCAGCATGATGATGATGCCGATCATCGGGCCCACGTACGGCGCGTAGTTCAGCACCGCCGCCATCGTGCCCCACAGCAGCGCCTCGGCCAGCGGCACGTCGAGCAGGAACAGGATCCCCGCCAGGGCCATGCCGACGGTGAAGTTGATGAAGGTGATGGTCAGCACGTAGCGCGAGATCTCGCGCTCGATCGAATGCAGGATGTCCACCGTCACCCGTTTCTGCTGGCGGGTCGGCAGCAGTGACAACGCGTTGCGCTGCAGGTTCTCGCCGTAAACCATGAAGAAGAACGTCAGCAGGATCACCGCCAGCACCGCGGCGAGCATGCGCGGGGTGGCGGTGAGCTTCTTCAACGGTTCGTTGACCTCGGTGCGCACCACCTGCACCGGTTCCGCCTGGTCGCCATCGGCCGCGCGCGCGATGTCGGCCGCCGCTTCGTTGGCAGCCTGCATCGGCTTGGTCATCTCGCGCAGGCGCGGGGCGAATTCGCGCAGTTCTCGCGGTACCTGGCGGGCCCATTCGGCGGCCGGTTCGATGAGCTGGTTGGCCAGCACCGCAGTGCCCGCCAGCCCGCCCAGAAGCACCAGCAGCGCACCCAGCGCCCGCGGGATGAAGAGGCGCTGCAGGGCGCGGATGATCGGGTTGCCGATCAGGGCGAAGAACACCGCCAGCAGGATCGGCAGGATCACCGCCTGCGCCGCCCACATCGTGTAGCCGACCGCCAGCACCACCAGCACGATGAGTGCAGAGGACGCCCGCGGGCGGAGCGGGGACAGCGGTGGATCGGCCTCCGGGTCGTCGTCGCGCGCCGGCGTGGCCGGGGCGGCGGCGGGCGTGTTCGCAGGTTCGGTCGCAGGTTTGGGTAAACCGGCGGGCGGATCGGGTGTCGGCGTGCTCACGGGTCCATCGCCTCGGCGTTGACCTGCCGGGCGGCCTCGGCCTCGCGCTGCAGGCGTGCGTGCGCGAGCTCCTCGCGGGCCGCCTCGCTGGCAACATCCTGGGCCGCGGATTTTGAGGTGGTACCGGGGGCGACCGTCTCGGCGGCCTGTTCCGACGCGTCGGCGGCGTGCTCGGCTTCGGTCGCGGCCTGCCGTGCGCTGGTGCCGGCGAACACGGTGCCCAACATCGACACGATCCGCACCACGCTGCCGCTGCGCGCGGCGCTGCGGATCGGTTCGGCGCGTCCGGCCAGGTACCCGCTGACGAGGCCGGCCAGGACGATGCGGCCGGGCGTCCACATCGCCTTCCAAGAGTCGCGCAGCTGGCGCACGTCGGCGCCGACGCGGCGCTCGTTCGCCTCCATGGCGTTCTCCGCCTGGGTGACCTTGGCGATGAGTTTGTCGAAGCTCATGGCACGCCGCTCCCCGGGTTGTGCGCGTGTGGGTGGTGCGTCCGCGTCGGCCGCTCAGGGCGGAGTGACGTCGATGCCCTGCTTGTCCTTGACCGGCTCCCCGCTACCGTCCTCGGGCGGGCGCCGGCGGGTGGCCTCGCGGGTCGATTCGGGCGAATCGGCGTCGGGGACGAAATCGGCCAGCTCGCCGATGCCCAGGCGGGCCAGCTGGCGGCGCGTGGCCTGCAGCCGGGTGTGGTCGAAGTAGCGCATCGCCATCCACGAAGCCGCGCCGGCCATCACCAAGCTCAGCGCGGCCGGCAGCAGCAGCGCGCCCAGCCACGGCATGCCCAGCCGCGCGCTGAGGAAGACCACGAGCGCCCCCATCAGCAGCAGCCACGCCGATGCGCCGGCGGCGATCGCCACCCCGCTGAGGGCCAGCGTCCGTCCAAGCGCGCTGCGGGCGAGCGAGACGTCGGCCACCACCAGCGACCGGAAGGCCTTGGCGGTGTCGACCGATGCGCCGAGGCTGGCGCGCCCGGTGGCGCCGATCTGGCGCAGCGCCTCGAGCAGTTCCGCGGCGGGCTCCGGCGTGTCCGGATCCGGGCGCCCGTTGCCGGCGCCCGGTGCGTGCGCGCTGTCCCCGCGTTGCCGCACGGCGGTGCTTACCGCTCGCCGCGGCCGAGCTTGGAGATGATCCAGCCGGCGGCAAAGGCGGCGCCGAACGCTGCCAGCGGTCGCTCGCGGATCAGTTCGGCGGCGCTGTCGATCATGTCGCGGCCTTTGTCCATGAGCACGTCGGCCTGCTCGCGTGCAGCCAGGCTGGCCTGCTCGGCGGCGGTAAGGCCGGCCAAGGCGCTGTCGGACAGGTCGGCCTTCACGTGCGCCTTGCCCAGCCGCAGTTCGTCGCCCGCCGCACCGGCCGCGCCCTTGAGGGCATCGCCGGCATCGCGCGCGGCGCGCTTGAGGTGGTCGCCGGCTTCGCCGAGGCTGCCCTTGAGGGCGGCGCCGGGCTGTCCGTTGGAAGAGGTGGTCGAGGTCGCGTCGGTCGGGCTCATCTGGGAATCTCCTGGACGTGGGGTGACGCCGTCACTGCATCGGCAGGACTCCCTGCCGATTGCCCCGGACGACGTTCAGGATCAACTGTGCGGGAGGCTGTGTGAAGCCCGCGCGGAAGCCCGCCAGATCATCGAAACCGCCGGCGCTGGTGGCCACCACCACATCGCCCTCTCGCAGGCCATTGCGGGCCGCACGGCTGCCGCGCGCGACCGACTCCACCAGCACCCCGCGCGCGCCCGACTGGCGCAGGCGCTCGGGCAGTTCGGCGAAGGTGGCGCCGGTCAGCCGCGGGTCGAGCTGGTCGCCGGCGTGGCTGCGCGGCTGGTCGCGGACCTCGGCGGTCACCTCCAGCGCCTGGCCGTTGCGACGCACGTCCAGCGTGACGCGGCTGCCCACCGGCTGCAGGCCCTCGAAGTTGTGCAGGTCGGCCGGGCTCTCGATCCGCTCGCCGTTGGCGGCCACGATCACGTCGCCAGGCTTCAGCCCCGCCGCCGCCGCGGCCGAGCCGGCCAGCACGCGCGTCACCAGCGCGCCGCGCTGCACGCCCAGCTCCAGCCCGCTGGCCAGCCGCGGCGTCACCGCCTGGGTGTCCAGGCCCAGCGTGCCGCGTCGCACCTCGCCGGTGCTGACCAGCTGAGAGAGCACGTTGCGCGCGAGGTTGGCCGGGATCGCGAAACCCAGGCCGATGTTGCCGGCCATCGAGCCACGCGGGTTGAAGCTGGCGGTGTTGATGCCGACCAGCTGCCCGTCGAGATTGACCAGTGCGCCGCCGGAATTGCCCGGGTTGATCGACGCATCGGTCTGGATGAAGTTCTGGTAGCCCAGCCCTCGCAGGCCGCTGCGGCCGACCGCTGAAACGATACCGCTGGTGACGGTCTGGCCGATCCCGAACGGGTTGCCGACCGCGACCACGAAGTCGCCGACGCGCAGCGCGCCCGAATCGGCCAGCGGGATCTCCTGCAGGCCGTCGGCCGGGATCTTCATCACCGCGACGTCGGTATCGGGGTCGGAACCGACGAACTCGGCCTCCATCGTGCGGCCATCCGACAGCGTCACGGACACCTCGTCGGCGCCCTCGATCACGTGGTGGTTGGTCAGCACCAGGCCGCGCGCGGCATCGACGATGACGCCCGAGCCCAGCGACTGCTCGATACGCTCCTGCGGCACGTTCGGGAACATCCGCCGGAACATCGGGTCGTTGGCGAACGGATTGTGGATCCGCACGCGCTGCTTGGTGTGCACGCTGACAACCGCGGGCGTCACGCGCGCCAGCATCGGTGCGAGCGACGGGATCGGTTGGCCCCCGACGACCGCCGGCAGCTGCGCGGCCGCGGGGGCGAGCGCGGCGGATGGCGCGGGGGCGGCAGGCGTGGCATGCACCGGCAACAGGGCGTCGCGCAGCGCGGTGGCGGCAAAGCCACCGAACGCGGCGGCGAGCACGAGCGCGGCGAGGATCCGGAGCGGGGTCAGGGTCGTGTTCGTCATCGGTGCGGGAAGGTATGTGGACGCGGCGGGCACGGCGGCACCCGGGGCGGCCCAGTGTGGCCGGGCCCCATTTAATCGCCGGTGAAGCCGGCATGCGCGGCCGGGCCAACCTGACGATAACGCGGGTTGCCGCGCAATCCGGACAGGCCCAGCACCGGTCGGCATACACGCTTCCAAACGGCGGCGGAAGCGTTGACTTCCCCCGGGGCCGGGCGTAGCTTGGCCACCTGCCTCGCACACAACATGTTGTGGTCGACGTAGCAGAAAAAGCCCAAGCGTAGGGGTTGCCCTTGGGAAGCTTGAGCAAGCGAGATCGCCCGGAGCGCCGCAGGACGCAGGCCCCGGCAACGGACGGAGCAGGCCTTGGCACGCCCACGCCGGTAACCAGAATCAAAGACGATGACGCGGTGCGCCCGGCGCCCCGTGCGGCCGGTCGTCGGCCACCCGCGACAACAACCAGAATGCAGCAACAGCGCCGCGACCCCATGCGCGGCCATCACGAGGAGACAGGACAGGCATGAGTACGGTGCGCCTCGAGGCGGTGAAGATGGACACGTCGACCCAGGACATTGCGATGCAGCCGGCATCCCAGGACATCTGGGACAAGAAGTACCGGCTCAAGACCAAGAGCGGCGAGCCGGTCGACGCCGACATCGACGCGACCTACCGCCGCGTTGCCAAGGCGCTGGCGGAGGCCGAGCCGACCGCCGAGAAGCAGCAGTACTGGATGGAGCGCTTTACCTGGGCGCTGCGCCGCGGCGCGATCCCGGCCGGCCGCATCACCTCCAACGCGGGCGCGCTGGCGCACAAGCCGGCGACCTCGACGATCAACTGCACCGTCTCGGGCACCATCGAGGATTCGATGGACGGCATCCTGGAAAAGGTCCACGAGGCCGGGCTGACGCTGAAGGCGGGCTGCGGCATCGGCTACGAGTTCAGCACGCTGCGGCCGCGCGGCGCGTTCGTCGCCGGCGCCGGCGCGTACACCTCCGGCCCGATGTCCTTCATGGATATCTACGACAAGATGTGTTTCACGGTGTCGTCGGCCGGTGGTCGCCGCGGCGCACAGATGGGCACGTTCGACGTCTCCCACCCGGACGTGAAGGACTTCATCCGCGCCAAGCGCGAGGACGGCCGGTTGCGCCAGTTCAACCTGTCGCTTCTGATCACCGACGGCTTCATGGAAGCCGTCGCCGACGACGCCGACTGGCCGCTGGTGTTCCCGGTCAACATCAAGGAGAAGGGCGACGTCGACCTCGACGACGCCACCCAGGTCGTGTGGCGCGAGTGGCCGACCCACCGCAACTACATCGTCCGCGACGACGGCCTGGTGGCCTGCAAGATCTACGGCCACATCCGTGCGCGGCACCTGTGGGACATGATCATGGTCTCGACGTACGACTACGCCGAGCCGGGCTTCATCCTGATCGACCGCGTCAACGAGATGAACAACAACTGGTGGTGCGAGAACATCCGCGCGACCAACCCCTGCGGCGAGCAGCCGCTGCCGGCATACGGCGCCTGCCTGCTGGGCTCGGTCAACCTGACCAAGTTCGTGCGCAACGCGTTCACCGACAAGGCCGAGTTCGACTGGGACGAGTACCGCGAGGTCGTGCGCGTGTTCACCCGCATGCTCGACAACGTGGTCGAGGTCAACGGCCTGCCGCTGGAGCAGCAGCGCAACGAGATCATGCGCAAGCGCCGCCATGGCATGGGCTTCCTCGGCCTGGGCAGCACCGTGACCATGCTGCGGATGAAGTACGGCAGCGAGGCGTCGTGCGAGTTCACCGACCGCATCGCCCGCGAGATGGCCGTCGCAGGCTGGGAGATGGGCCTGGAGCTGGCCAAGGAGAAGGGCCCGGCGCCGATCATGGCCGAGACCTTCGAGGTCGACGCCGAGATGCTGCGCAAGCGCCCGGAGATGGTGAAGGACGGTTGGAAGATCGGCCAGCAGGTCGAGGGCCGGGTGCTGCACGCCAAGTACTCGCGTTACATGCAGCGCGTGGCCGAGGTCGCGCCGGAACTGGTCAACGAGCTGGCCGAGGTGGGCGCGCGCTTCACCCACCACAGCTCGATCGCCCCGACCGGCACCATCTCGCTGTCGCTGGCCAACAACGCCTCCAACGGCATCGAGCCCAGCTTCGCCCACCACTACAGCCGCAACGTGATCCGCGAGGGCAAGAAGTCCAAGGAGAAGGTCGACGTCTTCTCGTTCGAGCTGCTGGCCTACCGCGCGCTGGTCAACCCGAAGGCGATGCCGTTCTCCGAGGACGCGGCCGAGAAGCTGCCCGACTACTTCATCGCCGCCGACGACGTCACCCCCAAACAGCACGTCGACGTCCAGGCCGCCGCCCAGAAGTGGGTGGACAGCTCGATCTCCAAGACCGCCAACGTCCCGACCGACTACCCGTACGAGGACTTCAAGGACATCTACACCTACGCCCACTCCCGCGGGCTCAAGGGCTGTACCACGTTCCGGTTCAACCCGGCCGCCTTCCAGGGCGTGCTGGTCAAGGAAGCGGACCTGGAAAACACGACCTACCGGTTCGAGCTGGAGGACGGCCAGGTGGTCGAGGTCAAGGGCAACGAGCAGATCGAATACGACGGCGAAATGCACACCGCCGCCAACCTGTTCGACGCCCTGAAAGAGGGGTACTACGGCAAGTTCTGATGGCTGGCTTCACTGTCTCATCCGCGCGCCGCGGGTATAGCATCGGCGTGGTAACACACTGGTTTCACCGAAAGGTTTCACCCGCGTTACCCGCAAGCCAATACGACGCCCGCGAGGAGGGCACATGAGCAACGGTAATGGAGTGACGGCCACGCTTTCGCAGGCCGCCGACAGCGTCAAGGAAACCGCCGGCAACATCGGCACCACCATCGCCAACACGGCCGGCGAGGCCGCCGCCACCGTCCGCACCAGCGCCACCCGCGTGCGCAAGGCGGCGAGCACGTCGGTCGGCAACGCCAAAAAGAAGCTGGCCCGGGCCAGCGCCAACGCACGCAAGGAAGCGAGCAAGCTGGAAAGCAGTGGCGTCGGCAAGCGCGCCGCCGCCACGAAGTCTGCGAGCAAGAAGTCGACGAGCAAGAAATCGGCCAGCAAGAAGGCCACGACCAAGTCGACGACGACGAAGACTGCGGCGAAGAAGGCACCGGCCAAGAAGTCGTCGACCGGAACGACCCGCAAGTCGGCGGCGAAGAAGGCCACCGGCACCAGGGCCGCGACCAGGAAGGCTGCAACGAAGAAGACAACCAGCAAGGCCGCGACCAAGAAGACCGCGACCAAGAAGGCTGCAACCAGGAAGTCCGCAAGCAAAAAGACCGCCACGCGGAAGACGGTCGGCAAGAAGACTGCAGCGGCGAAGACGACCGGCCGGAAGAGCACCGCCCGCAAGGCGGTCGCGAAGAAGGCACCCGTTGCCAAAAAGGCGACGGCCCGGAAGTCCGCTGCGAAGAAGGCCACCGCGAAAAAGGCGACGACCAAGCGGGCGCCGGCAAAGAAGGCGCCGGCCCGCAAGGCAGCCGCCAGCAAGTCCGCCACCCGCAAGGCGCCGGCCCGCAAGTCGGCCGCCAAGCGCAGCACCCGCAACACGTAAGCCGCGTGACCGCCTCTCCGCCCAGCGGGCGGGGAGGCGGGACGCCTGTACCGGATACGCAACACCAGGAGCTGGCCAATGGCCGTCAAGATCGACCAGAAAATCAAGGGTTACAGCGTCGTCAGCCAGGAGGACCGGGCGCGGGAGGCGAAAGCCGCTGCCGCTGCGCGTGATGCCGAGGCCGCCGCGACGCCGGGCGCCAACGTCATCCAGATGCACGAGAAGATCGAGCGTCCCGAGACCCTCATCGGCTCCACCTACAAGCTCAAGACGCCGTTGTTCGAGCACGCCCTGTACGTGACGATCAACGACATCGTGCTCAACGCCGGCAGCGAGCACGAGCAGCGCCGGCCGTTCGAGATCTTCATCAACTCCAAGAACATGGACCACTTCCAGTGGATCGTGGCGCTCACGCGCATCATGTCGGCCGTGTTCCGCAAGGGCGGCGACGTGACCTTCCTGGTCGACGAGATGAAGGCCGTGTTCGACCCCAAGGGCGGCTACTTCAAGGCCGGTGGCGTGTACATGCCGTCGCTGGTGGCCGAGCTGGGCAGCATCGTCGAGGACCACCTCAAGGCGATCGGGATGATGCACGACCCCGAGATGAGCGCCGAGCAGCGCGCGCTGATCGCCGAGAAGCGCGCCGCCTACGCCGCGCTCGACTCAAAAAAAAACGCTGAAATAAGCCCGGCCCCTGCGCCGGCGGCGGAAGGCAGCGTGCTCCGTGACGACCGCAGCGGCCAGCTGTTCCCCGAGCCGCGTATCAGTGACGCCCCGCGCGACGAGGACGTCGAGGTCACCGGCGACGGCGGCGTCGCCTTCCCGCCCAGCGCCACGATGTGCCACAAGTGCAGCACCAAGGCCGTGGTGATCATGGACGGCTGTGCCACCTGCCTGAACTGCGGTTACAGCAAGTGCGGCTGACCCGCCGCGCACCCGGCCCGCTGCTGGCGGGCTGACCGATGGCCAAGCCGCTCGACTGCGCGATTGTCGGCGGTGGCCCGGGCGGGCTGACGGCCGCCATCTACCTTGCACGCTTCCGCCGGTCGGCGGTGCTGATCGATGCCGGCAACGGCCGCGCCCGCTGGATTCCGGAAAGCCACAACTGTCCCGGCTTCCCATCGGGCGTCAGCGGGCGCGACTACCTCGCGCGGCTGATGGTGCAGGCGCGCGGGTGCAATGCCCGGATCGAGTCGACCGAGGTCACCGGGATCCGGCGCGACGGTGACAACTTCGTGCTTTCCGGCGACGGGCTGGAGGTCGCCGCCCGCAAGGTGATCCTCGCGACCGGGTGCGAGGACGTGATGCCGGCCCTGGATGGACTGGAGGACGCGGTCGCCTGCGGTGCGGTACGGCTGTGCCCGGTCTGCGATGGCTACGAGGCGATCGACCAGGACATCGCGGTGCATGGCCCGCTGTCGGAAACGGTCAACCATGCGGTGTTCATCCGCACATTCTCGAAGCGTGTCGCGGTGGTGCCAAGCGACGGGATTGTCGATGCCGCTGCGCGCGGCCGTCTCGCCGATGCCGGGATCGAGGTAACGCCTCCTTCCGGCGGCCTGTCGTTCGACGGCCGGCGTTGCCACTTTCTCATCGGTGGCGAAAGCCGGGCCTTCGATGTCGTCTACCCGATGCTCGGCGCGCGGCAGAAATCCGGGCTCGCCACGGCCCTCGGCGCGGTGACCGACGACGAGGGCGCGCTGCGGGTCGATCGGCACCAGATGACCAGCGTCCCCGGCCTGTACGCGATCGGCGATGTCGTCAGCGCGCTCAACCAGATCGCGGTGGCGACCGGACACGCCGCCATCGCAGCCACCCACGTGCACAACGCGCTGCCTGCCAACCCGGCGTAGGCCGGGCCGCGCGGCGCCTAAGGCAAGCCGACGCCTGCCCGAGGCCTCAGGGCAGCGGCTGTCCCGGGATCGTGGTTGCCGACACCGGCTTGCGGCGGAACAGGAAGACCACCGCGCCGGTGGCCAGCGCGATCGCGCCGGCAACCAGGTTCTCCGGCTTCGCACTGGCCAGCAGCCCGAGCGACAGCAGCAACGCCAGCACCGGGATCAGCGGCCCACCGGGCAGCTGCATCGCGCCAGGTGCATCGCCATGGCGGCGCTGCAGCACCAGCACGGACACCGCGGTGCCGATGTAGGTAAACAGCCGCGCGACCACCGAAAGCAA
The DNA here is from genome assembly GCF_907164845.1 of Lysobacter luteus. Classification (NCBI taxonomy): domain Bacteria; kingdom Pseudomonadati; phylum Pseudomonadota; class Gammaproteobacteria; order Lysobacterales; family Lysobacteraceae; genus Novilysobacter; species Novilysobacter luteus. The sequence continues at coordinate 2,534,847 of NZ_OU015430.1, read as the reverse complement.
CGCCAGTTGCACGAACGATCCCGTCAGCGCGAGCGCCAGTGACAGCACGCCCAGCGTGATGATGGCAACCGCCGGCGTGCGGAAGCGCGGGTGCACCGACGCCAGTGCGCGCGGGCCGTAGCCGTCCAGCGCAAGCGCATGCAGGTAGCGCGGCCCGAGCATGATCGTGTTGCTGTTGGTGCCCAGGATCGACACCGTCGCGCCGACCGTCAGCAGCAGTGCCAACCAGCCGCCACCGAAGCGTGCCGCAGCGTCCGCCAGCGGCGTCTGCGACTGCGCCAGGCCGGGCAGGGTGCCCAGTGCGACCCATTGCACCGCGAAGTACACCAGCGTCACCGTGGCGATCATCGCCAGCAACGCGAACGGCACGTCGCGGCGTGGGTTGCGGTATTCGCCGGCGGCCGCGGGCAGGTTCTCGAAACCGGCGTAGGCGAACAGCAGCAGCAGCGCCGCCTCGCCCAGGTCGCGCAGCGGGATATCACCGGCCAGCGGCGCGGCCATCGAACTGTCGACGTACATCGCACCGATGGCGATGAACATCAGCAGCGGCAACAGCTTGGCGATCGCCAGGAACACGCCGGTGCGAGCGGCGGCGCGCACGCCGACCACGTTGACGATGACCAGGAAGGCCAGCGAGCCGACCACGATCGCGATGCGCACGCCGCCGTCGGCCGCACCCGGCCAGAAATGGGTGACCGCCTCGGCCAGGCCGTTGCTCAGCGCGGCGGCGCTGGCGATGCGCGTCAGGAACAGCATCCAGCCGACCTCGAAACCGACGAAGGGCCCGAACGCCTCCCGCGCGTAGAGGTAGCCGCCACCGGGCTGGTCGAAATAGCTGGACGCCTGCGCGTAGCACAGCACCAGCAGCGCCACCGCCCCGCCAGCCAGCAGCACCGCCCACAGGCTGGCCGGACCGAGCAACAACGCGGCCGCCGCCGGCAGCAGGTAGATGCCGCTGCCGATGACGTCGTTGATCGACAGGCCGAACAACTGCCAGCGGCTGACCGCCCGGACCATCGTCGGGTCGCCGGGCGGCGTGGGCGTGGGAGCAGGCGCGGCGACGCCGGACGGGTTCGGTGCGTTCAAGGACATCCCCTGCAGTGGCTGCCGGGGCAGATTGCATGATCGGAGGCCCAGCGTCCACGCGCCGGCCCATAACGAAAACGGGCCGCCGGAATCCCGGCGACCCGTGTCCCGCGGTCACGCCCCGCCGCGGCGGGGCACACCGTCAGAAGTCGAAGCGGACCTGCACCTGGGCCAGGTCGATCTCGCTGTCGTCGATCTCGAACCGGCTGTACTCGCCGCGCAGCGCGACCGCGTCGGTGAAGCGGTACTGCAGGCCAAGGCCGTAGGTCGGGTCGTTGCCGTCGTCGGACACGCCGGTGATCGAAGTATCAACGTTCCAGTCGCTGTAGCCGGCCTTGGCATAGCCGGAGAACCGGTCGGTGAACGGCAGCGTGCCGACGGCGACGAGGTAGGCGGCATCGGCTTCGAGCTCCGGCCCTGCCGAACCGAGGGGCTCGGTCTTGCCCAGGTCGGCGTAGCCTGCCTCGAGGCCGAAGTACGGGTTGACCTGGTAGCCGGCGAACGCGGAGAACGCGGTGTCCTCGTCGTCGAGCGCACCGTCGTCGATCATCGCCTGGCCGGCACCGGCGCCGACATAGAAGCCGGGTTGCTCGGCGGCACCGGCGCTCAAGGCGGCCATGCCGAGGACGGCGGCGACGAGACCACGGGAAAGAAGGTTGCGCATGCTCATGTATCGACTCCTGTTGGCGGACATCGCGACGGGGGAGGGAGTGGCGATGGTCCGGCGACGGGCCCGGGCGGAATGCCCGGACAGCCATCGCTGCGGGAACAAGATGGGTGCGCGGCGCCGCGCCCAAAGGCACGAAAACGTGGATGCACCGTCCCGTCACTGGAACGGCGCGCGCCGCGCCATCGTCGCGGCGACCACGCGGGGGCTGCGCTACGGTGTGCGCAACCCATCGGACCGGAACCCCATGATGCGATTGCTGCTCCTCGCACTTTCCTTCGCTGCCGTCGCGCTGGCCGGCTGCACGACGACGTCGCCGCCGCGCAACCCGCTTGCCGAATGGCACGCGTCACCCAACCACGGGCCGCGGCGCGCGCGGGTCATCGTGCTGCACCACACCGCGATGGACTCGGCCGAGGGCGCGTTGCGGGTGCTGCAGACGGGCAACGCGGGTGGCCCGGTGAGCTCGCACTACCTGATCGGCGACGACGGCCGGCGTTACCAGCTGGTGTCCGAACAGGCGCGTGCATGGCATGCCGGCGACAGCAGCTGGGCCGGCATCAACGACCTCAACTCGACCTCGATCGGGATCGAGCTCGACAACGACGGCCACGAACCTTTCAGCGAGGCGCAGATCCAGTCGCTGCTGGTGCTGCTGGCTGACATCGTCGAGCGCAACGGCATCCAACCGCACCTGGTCGTCGGGCACGGCGACATCGCGCCAACCAAGAAGGACGACCCGAGCGCGTGGTTCCCGTGGCAGCGGCTGGCTGAGGCCGGCTTCGGATTGTGGCCGACGGGGGGCGTGGGGCTGCCACCGCCCGGCTTCGACCCGTGGGCGGCGCTGCGGCTGGTGGGATACGACCTGGCCGACCCGGGGGCGGCGCTGGCGGCGTTCCATCGGCACTACCGCGGCCGCGACGACCGCACCTGGCTGCCGGGCGACGACGTGATCCTGCACGACCTGCAGACACAGCTCATCGCGTTGCCCGCAGGCGCCCCGCGCGCGGACATGGCGCAGGGCAGCATCGGCACGCCACCGCCGGATGCCGGCGAACGCCTGAACAGCCCAGTTCGCTAAGGCGGCGGCAGCGCGGCGTGACAACGTCGTTAGGCGCGATCGGCGTCATCGTCGATACAGCGGGTACGGAAAATCCTGCGTCCGCCACGCACCCGCGTGGGCACCACGACGAAGCACAGGAGAACCGCATGAACACACGCAACCGCAGCCTGCTGGCCGTGGCCCTCGGCACCATCCTGATCGCACCGCTGGCCGCCGCGCAGAGCCCGCAGTCGAACGCCAACGCGCAACAGGACACCGTGCCGCACGACGCCATGCAGCACGACAAGAAGAACGCCTTGCCGCCGCAGGTCAATCCCGAGGAAGTGCTGGAGCAGAGCGTCGACCCGCGCGTGCCCACCGGCGACGTCGCCGACGATGCCCTGGGTGCCGCGCCGCCGCCCCCGCCGGTGCAGTCCCGCGGTGCCGAGCACGCCGCCGATCATTCGGCCGTCGTCCAGCGCGACGCCTGGGGCCGGCTGGACGCCGACGGTGACGGCATGATCAGCGCGGACGAGGGCGAGGTCGACGCGGACTTCAGCGCCAACTTCGAAATGATGGACGGCGACGACGACGGTTTCGTGAGCGACGCCGAGTTCCGTGCCAGCGCGAAGGCCGGTACCGGGGACGATGCGGTCGACGACGTCGATGACCGCGACGACGACCGCGAGGCAGACCGGGACGATTACAACGAAGCGATCGAACCGGATCCGATGAACGACCGTGATGGCATGGACGACGATGGCACCGGCATGGATGACGAAAACGGCGCGCCCGACGGCGACGGCACGTAAGTCGGGCCTGGCCTGTTCCGTTGCATGCGACAAGGGCGCCCCTCGGCGCCCTTGTCATGTCAGCCTGCGCCCGGTGCGGCCAGCCGCAGCAGCCGCCCGCTTTCGCCGTCCTCGAGGAGCCAGACGTCGCCGTCCGGCCCCTGCTCGACTTCGCGGATGCGATGGCCCATGTCGAAGCGCTCGGCTTCGCGCGCGCTGTCCCCATCGATCGACACGCGCACCAGCGCCTGGCCCGACAGTGCACCCAGCAGCGCATCGCCCTGCCACTGCGGGAACGTCGCCCCATCGTAGATCACCAGTCCCGCCGGCGAGATCACCGGCGTCCAGGTGGCTTCGGGCGCATTGAACTGCGGCCGGGTGTCATGGTCCGGAATTGGACGGCCGTCGTAGTGGTCGCCATCGGAGACGAGCGGATATCCGTAATTGGCGCCGCGCTCGATCCGGTTGAACTCGTCACCACCGGACGGGCCCATCTCGTGTTCCCACAGCCGCCCCTGCGCGTCGAACGCGATGCCGAGCGGGTTGCGGTGACCCAGTGACCAGACCTGCGCGGCCACGCCACCGTCGGCGGCGAACGGGTTGTCGGCCGGAACGCTGCCGTCGTCGTTGAGCCGGATGATCTTGCCGAGGTTGGATCGCATGTCCTGCGCGGGGTCGAACTTCTGCCGCTCGCCCGAGCTGATCCACAGGTGCCCGTCCGGCCCGAACGCGATGCGATGGCCGTAATGGCCCCGGCCGCTGACCTTCGGGACCTGGCGCCAGATGACCTCCACGTCGGACAGGCGGCCACCGCCGGCGTCATCCAGCGCCAGCCGGGCGCGCGCGACCGCGGCGCCGCGGGTGTCGCCGTCGCCGGCTTCCGCGTAGCTGAGGTAGAGCCAGCCGTTGTTCGCGAAATCCGGATGCGGCACCACGTCGCCCAGGCCGCCCTGGCCGCCGTGGTCGACCCCGGGCACGCCGGTGATCGTGCCGATCGTGCCGTCGGCGCCGAGCAGGCGCAGCGCGCCGGCCTTCTCGGTGACCAGCAGGCGGCGGCCGTTGCCCGGCAGGAAGGTCATCGCCCAGGGCTCGTCGAAGCTTGCGACCTCGGTCACCGTGAACGGTCGTCCGTCGGCGGCGACCGGCGGGGCGGGCGCCGCGGGCGCGGGCGCATCGGCGCCTTCGGGCGCGCCCGGCGTCGCGGCGTCACCCGTGCCGGCGCCGCAACCGCACAGCAGCGCGAGCAGGCAGGCGGGAACCAGCGTATGCCGCCGCGGCGCGGCGGACGCGGGACGGCGGTGGTGTCGAACGGGCATGGCGCACCTCAGGACAGGGCCTTGGACGCCTCGAACGGTAGCGGGCGGGCCCCGGAACTCACAATGCGCGGCTCGACCGCGGTCAGCAGCTCCTTGGTGCCGTCGATCACGACGAGGATGTTGCCGGCTTCGATTTCGTCATGGAACTTGCGGCGGATCGGGTCGGGCAGCGAGGACCCCATGAGCGCCGACGCCCATGAGCCGACCGCGGCACCGGCGATCGTGGCGGCGGCCGCGCCAGCGAGGGTGATCCCCAGCGGCGGGATCGCTATCGCGACGAGACCGGCGAGCAGGCCGGCACCGGCGCCATAGCCGGCGCCGCGCACGGCGGCCGGCAGCATGTCGGTATCGGCTTCCTTGCGGTCGTCGGGGATACCGTCCATCTCAACGTCCGAGCGTGCCACCAGCAGGATGTCCTCGTCTGGCACGCCGGCGTCGCGCGCGGCGCGGATCGCCGCTTCGGCGGCAGGCAGGTCGGGGGTGGTGAACACGTGTCGCAGCTTCATCGGTCGGTCCCGTCGATCCGTGGGCGGGGCGTGGCGGCTCCCAAGGGGGCTGGCCACGGCAGCAGGCATCGACCCCAGTCTCCGCCGCGACGGTGACCCGGACGTGATGAATCCGATGCCCGGCCGACCGCCGCTCCGCGGCCCGGCGAGACCGGCACGTCGCGGTATTACGCCCCGCGCTTTTCGTGAAGGTTGTGTTGGCGTTCAGCCGGGAGTTATTCCACCCCAGCCCCGCAGGTCGGAGCCGCGGACGTCGCGTCCCGACGCCTGCCATGGCCCGCCGCAACGGAGGTTAAGCCAACGTTGGGCTAACGATCAGCGGCCGGTCATCGTTCAGCGCCATCGCCACACCGTGCAACCGCGGCACAGCACTCCATTCGACAAGCCGCGGGTGCCCGGACGCTGGCCGGGCACACCCATCCATACCGGCGGACCTGCCGCCGGACATTGCGGACATCCCCATTCCGCACATCCCCCAGGAGCTCCCATGAAGCACACCTTCCGTATTTCCTTCCTTTCCGCACTGGTCGTCGCGCTGGTGGCGCCGGCCGCCTTAGCGCAGGACGCCGTCACCGAAGCCGCGCCCGACCCGGCGGCACAGGCTGCGCCGGCCGAGAGCGCGGCGACGCAGAAGACCAGCTGGAACGACGTCGACGTCGACCAGGACGGCAAGCTCAGCCAGTCCGAAGCCGCCGCGGTGCCGGCGCTGGTGGCCGTGTTCGCCGAAGCCGACGCCGATGCGGACGGCGCCCTGACCCCGGACGAGTACCAGGCCTATGTGGCCAAGGTGCAGGGTGGGGCAGCCGCGGGCGCGGATACCGGCAGCGGCGGGTAAGCCGCGACTCCAGTCCCACCGGGGGCGGCCTTCGGGTCGCCCTCGTGCGTCGTGGGTCGGGCTGCACGACGGTGAGACGCGGGCGTCCTTCATACTCGGCCGATGGATTCGATCGCGATGGTCGGCTTCGATGCCGACGACACCCTCTGGCGCAGCCAGGATTTCTTCGACGCCGCCCAGCTCGAGTTCGAGCGCATCCTGGGCCGTTACATCGACCTGGCCGATGCACGCGCGCACGAGCGCCTGTACGAGGTCGAAAGCCGCAACATCGCGGTGTTCGGCTATGGCGTCAAAGGCATGGTGCTGTCGATGATCGAGGCCGCCGTCGAGCTGACCGACGCGCGTATCGCGGCCACCGACCTGCACCGCATCGTCGGCCTCGGCAAGGACCTGCTGCGGCATCCGGTTGAACTGCTGCCGGGCGTGCGCGAAGCGGTCGAGGCGATCGCCGCCGACTTCGAGGTCGTGCTGATCACCAAGGGCGACCTGTTCCACCAGGAAGCGAAGGTCCGCGACTGCGGGCTGGCCGGCCTGTTCCGGCGCATCGAGATCGTCAGCGAGAAGGACCCGCCCACCTACGCGCGGCTGCTGGAGGAGTTCGACCTGCCGGCCCACCGCTTCGTGATGATCGGCAACTCGTTGCGTTCGGACATCGCACCGGTGCTGGCGCTCGGTGGATGGGGCATCCACGTGCCGTACCACACCACCTGGGCGCACGAGACCGGGGTGGAGATCGCGGCCGACGAACCCCGCGTGCGCATTGTCGCCACCGCCGGGGAACTGCCTGCGGCGGTAGCGGCGCTGGCGCAGGCCGCGCGCTCGGGTGGGTTCCGGAACGATTGCTGAGCGTGAAGGCGATGTCGGCCAAATATTAAAAACCGGTTCACGGTTGCCCGGGCATGGTCGATCCGTGCCCGCCGCCGCGGGCGAACCCAGGAGTTCCCATGGCCATCGCATCGACCCTTTCCCGCTGGCTCGCCCCGGTCGTCCTCGCTGCCGGTTTCGGCGTCTTCGCGATGGCGCCGGCCCCGGCCCAGGCGCAGAGCAGCCAGGACATCGCGCGCGTCATCGTCGACGTCGCCGATGTGATCTTCCGCAGCGGCCAGCCCTATTACCGGCACGGCAACTACGGCCACAACGATCGCCTGATCGTGGTGCGCGACCGGTACGGCCGCCCGACCTACTACCGCCAGGTCAATCGCGCCTATCGCCCGGGCCCGCCTTACGGCGTGGCGCACGGCTACTACCGCAACGGCCCCGGCAACACCCGGGTGAAGTGCAACAAGCACGGCAAGTGCAAGGTCCAGGGGCATTACTATGACGCCCGCTACGACCGCGACCGCCATGACCGACGCGACCGCTACAGCCGCTACGACCGTTACAACCGCTACGACCGGTATGACCGCGACGATCGTCGCCGCCGCGACCGCTGGGACGATTGACCCCCAGCCGGTCGCAGTTCCAGGAAACGGCACCGTCTGCGCGGTGCCGTTTTCGTTGGTGCCCGGTGCCGCGCCGCGGCATGAACGCCGGCATCCGGATCGGGTAGCCTGCGGGCATCCACCATCGGGGAATCCCATGAACCAGCGCCTTGCTCCCATCGCACTCGTCGCCGGCCTGCTGCTGGCCGTCACGTCCGCCCCCGCCGCGGCCGACGGGTCCATCGACTGCGAACTGCGCTTCGACCTGTCGGGCTGGTCGGCGTTCTACAAGACCGGCAAGGGCAGCGGCACGGTGAGTTGCGACAACGGCCAGAGCATGGCGGTGCAGATCAGCACCAAGGGCGGCGGCCTGACCTTCGGAAAGACCAAGATCGAGGACGGCCGCGGCGAGTTCTCCGGCATCGACAGCATCGACGACGTGCTGGGCACGTATGTCAGCGCCGAGGCGCACGCCAGCGCCGGCAAGTCGAGCAAGGCCCAGGTCATGACCAAGGGCGATGTCTCGCTGGCGCTGGCCGGCAAGGGCGAGGGCTGGAGCCTGGGCGTTGCTTTCGGCAAGTTCGTGATCACCCGCTGACCGGCATCGGCCGATTTCAGAACCCGTTCACCCCGGATGCGGAGGATCGGCACTCCCGGCCCGCAGGAGACACCCCATGAAATCGGCAACCCGCTTGCTCCGCACGCTCGGCCTGACCACGGCGCTTGCCGCGGCGGCAGGCCTGGGCACCGCTTCGGCCCAGACCGTCAACTGGGATCCGCGCACCGGCGACGTGTGGGTGGACACTTGGCTGGACGACATCAACCGGTACGGCGGCCGTTACCAGCAACCGTTCGTCGATGAGATGGTCCGCTACTACGGCGCGCCGCGGGATCTGGTGACCTCGCTGCTGCTGGAGCGCGACTGGGAACCGGGCGACGTGTACTACGCCTGCGCGATCGCCCAGGTGGTCGGCCGTCCGTGCCGTTACGTCGTCGACGAGTGGGAACGCGATGGCCGCGGTGAAGGCTGGGGCGCGCTTGCCCAGCGCATGGGCATCAAGCCTGGCTCGGCCGAGTTCCACCAGCTCAAGCGCGGCTTCGTGTCCAGCTATGACCGCTGGGGTCGCCCGATCCGGATCGACGACGACCTCTACGACGATTACCCCGAGCGAGCCCGCCTTATCCGCGAGGGTCGGGACGACCGCAACTGGCGCCGCGACGATGATGACGACCGGGGCAACCGTGGCAATGCCGGCAATGCCGGCAACGCCGGTCGCGGCAACGACGGCAACGACGGCAACCGCGGCAACGCCAATGCCAACCGTGGAAATGGAAACGGAAACGCCAACGCCGGCAATGCCGACAAGGGCCGTGGCAACAGCGGCAAAGGCAACGGCAACCGCGGCGACAAGGGTAACGCCGGCAACAATGGCAACGGCAACAAAGGCAATGCCGACAAGGGCCGCGGAAATAACGGCAACGGCAACGGCAACAGCAACGGCAACAGCAACGGCAACGGCAAGGGCAACGGGCGCGGCGGCTGATCCCCAACGCCGAAACCGGCCCGGCCCGCCGCGGCCGGCCCGTACAATTGCGGCGATGCCCAGCACCGCCGTCATCGCTCCCGACCAGTTGCGCCTGTCCGTCGCCCCGATGATGGACTGGACCGACACCCACTGCCGGGTCTTCCACCGGTTGCTGGCGCCGCACGCGCGGCTGTACACCGAGATGGTGCACGCCAACGCCGTCATCCACGGCGATCGTGGGCGGCTGCTGGCGCTGGACCCGGTGGAGCACCCGGTCGCGCTGCAGCTGGGTGGCAGTGAACCGGAGTTGCTGGCCCGGGCCGCACGCCTTGGCGCCGAGGCCGGGTTCGACGAGATCAACCTCAATTGCGGCTGTCCGTCCGACCGGGTCCAGGCCGGGCGTTTCGGCGCGTGCCTGATGCGCGAGCCCACGCTGGTGGCGGCATCTGTCGCAGCCATGGTCGAAGCCTGCGACGTGCCGGTCACGGTCAAGTGCCGGCTCGGCGTGGACGACGACCACGACTACGGCCGCTTCCGTGCCTTCATCGACGAGGTCGCCGCGGGCGGCTGCCGGATGTTCGTGGTGCATGCACGCAACGCCTGGCTGCAGGGCCTCAGCCCGAAGGAGAACCGGGAGGTCCCGCCGTTGCGTTACGACTGGGCCTACCGGCTCAAGCGCGAACGCCCCGACCTGCAGGTGCTGGTCAATGGCGGCATCGCCACCGCCGAGGAGGCGACCGCGCACCTGCAGCACGTCGAGGGGGCGATGCTTGGCCGCGCGGCCTACCACACGCCCTACCTGCTGCACCGGCTCGACGTGGCGTGGTTCGGGGGCGAGCTGCGCAGCCGCGCCGAACTGCTGCGCGCGTTGCAACCCTACGTCGAGGCGCAGCTCGCGAGCGGGGTGTTCCTCAAGCACATCACCCGGCACCTGCTGGGGCTGTTTGCCGGCGAGCGCGGGGGCCGCGCATTCCGCCAGGTGCTCAGCGAAGGTGCCCACCGGCCCGGAGCCGACTGGTCGCTGGTGGAGCGCGCCCTCGCGGTGACCGAGTCGTTCGCCGCGCCAACCGCGCCATCGCTTCCACAGGCTTCTGGATGATCACGCGCGATATCGAGCAGTTCCTCGCCGCCGCGCGCCGTGCACCGTCCGACTTCGGACCCGCCACCGCGCGCGCGGCCTTCCTGGTAGCGCCGGACGGTTTCCGCCTGGCGGGCCAGTCGGCGGCCGACAACCACTACATGGCCGACGCCGGCGCCTTCGACGCCGCGCGCGCTTCGGCGCAGCACCGCGACCTCCACCGCGCCATCGCGCAGGTGCTGCCGGCGGTGTGCTTCGCCGGCGACCCCGAAACCCCGGATGCGCTGTTCCCCAACAACGTGTTCGCCACCACCGCGGGCCGCTACGTGGTCGGACGCATGCGCCACCCGGTGCGCCAGCGCGAGGCGACCCGCGCCGACATCCGCGGGTTCTTCGGTGGGGTGCTCGACTACGCCGAGATCGACCTGTCGACCCAGCCGCATCCGTGCGAACTGACCGGCGCGCTGGTGATCGACCGCGCGCGCGGACTGGGGTTCGCCGGACTGTCGGAGCGCTGCGACGCGGAGGGCGCGCGCCTGATGCACGAGGCGCTCGGCATGCGCGCGACGCTGGTGTTCGACCTCGCCGACGGCGAATACCACACCAACGTCGTGCTCGCCGTGCTGGCCGGTCGCGCGGCGATGGTCTGCCCGGGCGGATTCGCCGACCCGGCGGTGGTCGACGCGATCGCCGCGCTGTACGCGCCGCACGCAATCATGCTGTCGCCGGCCGAGCACGCCGCGTTCGCGGGTAACGCGATCGCACTGTCGGAAGACACCGTGTGGATGAGCGACGGCGCCGGCCGCGCGCTGGCGCCGGCGACGCGCGAGGCGCTCGCGGCCGCCGGGTTCGCGCTGCACACCGTTGGCATCGACGCGATCGAAGCCGGCGGCGGTTCGCTGCGCTGCTGCATCGGGGAGGTCTACTGAAGCACCCGCAACGGGTAACGTGGCCGGGCCTGAACCGCGACCACGGTGTGAAGAAAAAGTTCAGATCGGATTCACCGCCTGCTTCCAAGAATGGCCGTCATCCTCTTCAACGCCCGTCCCGCGCACCCTCGCGGCACCCGGAGTGTCCATGTCGATCCGTAGCGCCACCATCGTCGTCCTGCTGCTGCTGACCACCGTCTCGGCCAGTGACGCCCTGGCCCAGCGCACCCGCGACAACTCGCGCGAGTCCAACCGCGAGCTCGCCGAGCGCCGGGCCGGCCGTGACCACCAGGGCCACGGCCACGAGCGCGACGCCGACCACACCGCGCTGTCGGCCGCCGTGCGCCGGGTCGAGCGCCGCACCGGCGGCCAGGTCCTCAGCGCCGAGCGGGTTCCCTACGACGGCCGCGACATCAACCGCATCAAGGTGGTCGACGCCAACGGCCGGGTCAGGGTATACGTCGATGACCCGCGCGGACGGCCGGCGCCACAGCCGTCCCGTACACGCGGCGACGACAACTGAACGTCCACGATCCAGCCAACGGCCCCTGTTCAGCGGCGCCGACCGACCCGTACAAGGAGTACCCATGCGCATCCTGCTGGTTGAAGACGAAGCCCCGCTGCGCGAGACCCTGGCCGCCCGCCTGAAGCGCGAAGGTTTCGCCGTCGACGCGGCGCAGGACGGCGAGGAAGGCCTGTACATGGGCCGCGAGGTGCCGTTCGACCTGGGCATCATCGACCTCGGCCTGCCGAAGATGTCGGGCATGGAACTGGTCAAGGCGCTGCGCGAGGAAGGCAAGAAGTTCCCGGTGCTGATCCTGACCGCGCGCTCGAGCTGGCAGGACAAGGTCGAGGGCCTCAAGCAGGGCGCCGACGACTACCTGGTCAAACCCTTCCACGTCGAGGAACTGCTGGCACGGCTCAATGCGCTGGTCCGCCGCGCCGCCGGCTGGAGCAAGCCGACCCTGGAGTGCGGTCCGGTCACGCTCGACCTCGCCGCGCAGACCGTCAGCGTCAACGGCAGCAACGTCGACCTGACCAGCTACGAGTACAAGGTGCTCGAGTACCTGATGATGCACGCCGGTGAGCTGGTCTCGAAGGCCGACCTGACCGAGCACATCTACCAGCAGGATTTCGATCGCGACTCCAACGTGCTCGAGGTCTTCATCGGCCGGTTGCGCAAGAAGCTCGACCCCGATGGTGCGCTCAAGCCGATCGAGACCGTCCGCGGCCGCGGCTATCGCTTCGCGATTCCGCGCAGCGGCGAGTAACCGCGCGCGTGGTGCCGGGCGCTCGCATCGGCGCCGGCGGCCTTGTAACGTGCCGCGCATGCCGATGACCGTCCCCTGCGCCCGCGCAGCATCCAACCCGATACCGGCCCCGGCCGGCCCCGTGCGATGAGCTGGGGCCGGCCGCGTTCGTTGCAGGCGCGCCAGCTGCTGGGCGCCAGCCTGGGCCTGGTGGCGTTCCTCGCGCTGGCCGGCTACGCGCTGGACCGCGCGTTCCTGGACACGGCCGAAAGCAACCTCCGCCAGCGGCTGCGCAGCTACGCGCTGGCCTATGCCGACAGCGAGTTTGCGCGCGACGGCACCTTCATCCCGCCCTACACCTCGCCCGACCCGCGGTTCGACCGTCCCGGCAGCGGCCTGTATGCCGAGGTCGTGCTCGCCGACGGCCAGCACTGGGACTCGGCCTCGTCGGTCGGCCCGATGCTGCCGCCGGCGGACATGCTCGGTGCGCGCGAGGAGGTCTTCGAGCGCCAGTTGCCGATCACCGAGATCAGCGGCGAGATCGGCGAGGTGTACCGCTACGGCCGCGGCCTGGTCTATGCCAGCGGCGACGACCCCACCGCCGAAGTGCCGTACACCGTCTACATCCTCGAGGACACCACCGCGCTGAGCCGGCAGGTCGAGGTGTTCCGCGCGGCGCTGTGGCGTTACCTGGGTGGCGCGGGGCTGATCCTGCTGCTGTTGCAGGCGGTGATCCTGCGCTGGAGCCTGCTGCCGCTGCGCCGGGTCATCACCGAGCTCAAGCGCGTCCAGCGCGGCCTGGCCTCGCGCATGAGCGAGCGCCACCCGCGCGAACTCGAACCGCTGGCCGAAAGCATCAACGCCTTCATCGAAAGCGAGCGGCAGAACCTCGACCAGCAACGCAACACGCTGGCCGACCTCGCCCACAGCCTGAAGACGCCGCTGGCGGTGCTGCGCGCACGGTTGGACGACAACGCGCCGGAGGCCGAGCTGCGCGACGAGGTCGACGCCCAGCTGCGGCGCATGAACGACCTCGTGTCGTACCAGCTGGCCCGCGCGGCGTCGGGTGGCCACACGCTGTTCGCCGCGCCGGTCGACGTCGAGCCGCACGCCGAGGAGCTCGTGCGCAGCCTGGAGAAGGTGTACGCCGGCAAGGGCGTGCTGTGCGAGTTCGACGTCGCCGAGGGCGTGCAGTTCCTGGGCGAGCCTGGCGACCTGCAGGAGCTGCTTGGCAACCTGCTGGAGAACGCCTTCAAGTGGGCGAAGTCGCGCGTGCTGCTGACCGTCAAGCCCGGCGAGACCGCGCCCAACCGGCGCCCGGGCCTGATGATCGCGGTCGATGACGACGGCCCCGGCATCCCGCCGGAGAAGGTCGCGCTGGTGCTGCAGCGCGGCGTGCGCGGCGACGAGCGCGTGCAGGGCCACGGCATCGGCCTGTCGATCGTGCAGGACCTGGTCCACGGCTACCGCGGCACGCTCGATGTGCGCAAGTCGGACGAGCTTGGCGGTGCACGCTTCGAGGTGCAGTTGCCGCCGCGGTTGTAGGTGCCGGTTACGCGAACGGAGGTGGGCCGTACAGCCGCTCCAGATGTGCCGCCACGTCCGGCAGCGCCGCACGCAGCGTGGCGGGATCGCTGAAGTGGTACTCGGTGGCCACCGCGAAGAACTCCTCGGGCGCCTCGGCCGCGTAGCTGTCGATCGCGGTCGGGGTTCCCGCCTCGACCTGGGCGACGAACCCGTCGAACGCGCGCTGGAAATCACGCGCCCACGTCCGCTGCCAGGGCCGCGGCAGGGGCGGGGTGCCATCGAGCACGCCGTCGAGGCTGTCGAGCTTGTGGGCGATCTCGTGGGCGGCGACGCAGAAGCCGGCGCGCGGTTCGTCGCAGTCGGCCTGCACGTCGGCCCAGGACAACACCACCGGACCCGCCTCCCAGGCCTCGCCGATCAGCTCGTCGTGCCCTTCGTGCAATACGCCCGCGGCATCGACATGGCTGCGCTGCACCCGGAACGCGTCGGGATAGACGATCAGCTGGGACCAGCCGTGCAGGCCTTCCTCGCCGAACTCCAGCAGGGGCAGGCAACACGCGGCGGCGAGCATGCCGCGCTGGAGCGGGTCGAGCGCGAGGTCGCCGACCGGGGTGATCGCCTTGTCGTGCAGGAAGCGGGCGGCCAGCGATTGCAGCCGCGCGTCACGGGCCGGGTCGAGTGCGGCCGCCCACGGCAGTGCCGCGCGAATGTCGCGCCACAGGGGAAGGGGAATGGGGGTCGGTGGCGGGCGCCACCAGCGCCGGAGCAGGTCGAGCAAACCGGGCCGCGCGGCTCAGCGGAACATGCCGGGCAGGAAGCTGTGCCAGCGCGGCGAACTCACCCGGGTGGCGGTGTCGCTGTGGATGCTCGGCTTGATCCGGGTTTCGCGCGCCTCGGCGCGGGCGGGCACCGCGGCGGGCTCGCCCTTCGCGACGACCGCGGCGTCCTTGCAGGCACCGCTGTTGGGCGAGCTCATCTTGATCTCGCGGGCGGCGACGCCGGCGCTGAGCGCAATGAACACCAGGCAGATGCAGAGTCGCAGCATGGCAAGCCTCGGGCCGGAATCCGGTCAGTTGGCGACTATAACGCGAAATCCGGCAGCGGGTGGCCGGGTGCTGCAGGGCAGCGACAACCGGGCCTTGGCGGCCCGGCATAATCGCCCCATGCCTGTTATCCGCCCCCCGTGCCTTGCTGTCGGAACCCCCGCCCATGGATGAGCGCACGCTGCTCGCGCGCCTGATCGAAGGTCCCGTGTCCGGCGACACCCTGGCCCGCGAGACCGGCCAGACCCGCGCCTCGATCTGGAAGCGGGTCGAGGCACTGCGCGAGGCCGGCGTGCCGATCGAGGCCCAGGCCGGGCGCGGCTATGCGCTGGCACAGCCGTTCGACCTGCTCGACACCGACGCGATCGCCGCGCACCTGCCGCCGGCGGTCCGTGCGCGCACCGCGGCGGTCGAGGTCGCGTGGACGATCGATTCCACCAACAGCGAGCTGCTGCGGCGCCCCCTTGCCGAAGGCGCCGGCGGCACCGCGACGGTACTGCTGGCCGAACGGCAGACCGGTGGGCGCGGCCGCCGCGGACGCGAATGGGCATCGCCGCTGGCCGCGCACCTGTACCTGTCGTTGTCCCGCGGTTTCGCCGGCGGCCTCTCACGGCTGGGCGGGCTGAGCCTCGTGGCCGGCATCGCGACGGTCGAGGCGCTCCATGGGCTTGGTTTCGTCGGTGCGCGGCTGAAGTGGCCCAACGACATCGTGGTGTCCGGTGGCGACGGCATGCGCAAGCTCGGCGGCCTGCTGGTCGAAGGCGGTGGTGAACATGCCGGCCCGGTGCGCGCGGTGATCGGGCTGGGCCTCAACGTGCGCATGCCCGACGGGTTCGCCTCACGGATCGACCAGCCGTGGTGCGACCTGTGCGGCCTGTCATTGGACGGTTCGCCGCCGCTGTCGTCGCGCAACGCACTCGCGGCCGCGGTGATCGAACACTGGGTCGAAGCCCTGGACGAGTTCGACGCGGTCGGGCTGGCGCCGTTCCTGCCGCGCTACCAGGCGCTGGACGCGCTTGCCGGATGCCAGGTCGATGTCGTCGGCCCGCAGGAGCGGTGGTCCGGCGTCGTGCTCGGGCTGGCCGAAGACGGCGCGCTGCGGTTGCGGCTGGACGACGGCAGTGAGCGCGGCTTCCACGCCGGCGAGGTCAGTGTGCGCCGGACGGACCGGACATGAGCGGCTGGGTGTTCGACCTCGGCAACACGCGCCTGAAGGCGGCGCCAGTCGACGACGACGGCCGGCTCGGCCCGGTGCTGGCGATCACCCATCGCGGCACGGACCTGGGCGCCGAGATAGAGCGCCGACTGCCGGCTTCGATCGGCACCGCGACCGTGGCCAGCGTCGCCGGCGAACCGCTGCGGGTCGCGCTGCTGGACGCCCTGACGCGGCGTGCGCGGCGGATCTCGCTGGCAACCACGACCAGCCGGTGGGACGGTCTGCGGGTCGCGTACGCCGACCCGTCGCAGCTCGGCGTCGACCGCTTCCTGGCGATGCTCGGGGCCTGCGCCGCCGGGTCCGGCGCGGTGCTGGTCTGCGGGGTCGGCACTGCGATCACGATCGACCTGGTGGATGCCGACGGTCGCCATCGCGGGGGTCGCATCGCGCCATCGCCGGACCTGATGCGCGAGGCCCTGCACGACCGCGTGCCGCAGCTGGCGCCGGTCGGTGGTACGTACCACGCGTTCGCCGACGACACCGACGATGCGCTGGCATCGGGGTGCCAGGGCGCCGCCATCGGGCTGGTCGAACAAAGCCTCGCGTCCGCCGCGCGTTTGCTCGGCGAAACTCCGCGGCTGGTGCTGCACGGCGGCGGGGCGGCGGCCCTCGCACCGCGCCTGCCTGCCGGCGACCTGCACCCGGATCTGGTGCTGGAAGGCCTCGCGCGCTGGATACGCCCGGCAAGCGCGGTCGTGCCGGCCCCCGGCGCTGCTTAGAATCGCCGGATGCTGACCCGCGCCCTGATCGTCATGTTGCTCGTGCTCAACCTCGGCGTCGCGCTGTGGTGGATCAACCGCCCGGCCCCTGCGGCGCCAGCGGTCGAGCCCCTGCCGCCGGGCGTGCACCGCCTGCAACTGGTTTCCGAACTGCCGGCCCGCCCGGAGGCGCCGCCGCCGGTCGCAGCGGCCGTGGTCGACCGCTGCCTGCGGTTCGGTCCTTTCGCCACGGCGGCCGAAGCCGGCGCGGCGCGCGAGCAACTGGCACCGCGCGTGATCCAGGTGCGCCCGTACCGCGACTACCCCGGTGACGCGCGCAGCTGGAAGGTGATCCTGCCGGCCGCGGCCGACATCGCGGCCGCCGAGGCGGCCGCACAACGCATTGCCGCGGCCGGGTTCCGCGACTGGTTCGTGATCCGCGACGGCGAGGACGCGCGCGCGGTCGCGCTGGGGCTCTATCGCAACGAGGCGTCGGCGCAGGAGCGCGCCACGGCGCTGCGCGAGGCGGGGTTCGCGGTCGAGACGGTGCCGGTTGGTGCCGGTCCCGTGCGGCACTGGCTGGATGTGTCGGTGCCGGCCGGTTTCGACGCCGCGGACACGCAGCGGCGCATCGAGACGCCGGGGCAACCGGTGGACTGCGGTGCGCTGGCCGAGCCCGAACCGGTCGCGCCCTGACCGCGGAAGGCGCGGGCGTCCGCGTTAGAATGGCCGTTTCGCCGGCTTAGCTCAGTTGGTAGAGCAACCGCCTTGTAAGCGGTAGGTCGTCAGTTCGACTCTGACAGCCGGCACCAGGTCAAGGAGACTGCCATGAGCCGCATCCATCCCCCTGTTTCGATCATTGGCGCGCCCACCGACGTCGGTGCCGGCGACCGCGGCGCACGGCTGGGGCCGGAGGCGCTGCGTATCGCGGGGCTGGGCGAGGCGCTGGCTGCCCGCGGCGTGGACGTGCTGGACCGCGGCAACCTCGAAGGCCCACGCAACCCTTGGCTGGGTCCGGTCGAGGGCTACCGCCACCTGAACGAAGTGACCGAGTGGAACCGGCTGGTGATGGAGGCGATGCACGCCGAGCTCGCCGGCGGCCGCATGCCGATCCTGCTGGGCGGTGACCACTGCCTTGGCCTGGGCTCGATCACCGGCGTCGCGCGCTACTGCCGCGAGGCCGGCAAGAAGCTGCGCGTGCTGTGGCTGGACGCCCACGCCGACTTCAACACCAGCCAGGTCACCCCGTCGGGCAACATCCACGGCATGCCGGTGGCGTGCCTGTGCGGCCTGGGCCCGCGCGAACTGACCCACCTCGGCGGTGACGCGCCGGCGATCACGCCCGACGTGGTGCGGCAGATCGGCATCCGCTCGGTCGACCAGGGCGAGAAGAAGCTGGTCAAGGAGCACGGCCTGGACATCTACGACATGCGCTACATCGACGAGGTAGGGATGAAGCGCGTCATGGAGGAAGCGCTGGACGGCATGGACGACGACACCCACTTGCACGTCAGCTTCGACGTCGACTTCCTCGACCCCAGCGTCGCGCCGGGTGTCGGCACCACCGTGCCGGGCGGCCCGAACTACCGCGAAGCGCAGCTGTGCATGGAGATGATCGCCGACAGCGGCCGGATGGCCTCGCTCGACATCATGGAGCTGAACCCGATCCTCGACCGCAACAACGCCACCGCGCTGGTCGCGATCGACCTGGTCGAGAGCCTGTTCGGCAAGTCCACGTTGATGCGCGACTGACGCGGCTGAACGGGCGCGTCGCCGCGCGCCGCGGCTGCACGCGCGCTTCACGCCTGCCTACGCAATGTTCGGCCACGGTCGTGTTCCGCAACACGCGCGGCCCCGTCCAAGCCCATTGCCTAGGAGATTCCCCATGAAGCGTCTGCTCGCCCTGCTGCTGCTGTCCCTGTTCTCGATGGGCACCCTCACCGCCTGCAACACCATGGCCGGCGTGGGTGAGGACATCGAAGCCGCCGGTGACAAGATCGAGGACGAGGCCGAAGGCCACATCGATTGCGATACCTCCGACGAGTGCTGATCCCCGCACCGACGGAATGAACGGAAGGCCGGAGCAATCCGGCCTTTCGCTTGTGTGGGCCTCGGACTCATCGCCGCTTAACGCCACCGACACCCCGCGCGAATGTCCGGTCGGCGATGGTGGAGGCGTGGTACGGCGACGTACCGCTTCCCCACACGCAAGAGGAGGCAACGCATGAACAAGGACATCATTTCCGGCAAGTGGTCCCAGCTCAAGGGCAAGGCCCAGGCACGCTGGGGCGACCTGACCGACGACGACTTCGACGTCGCCGAGGGCAACGCCGAATACCTGTCGGGCCGCCTGCAGGAGCGCTACGGCTGGAACCGCGACCGCGCCGACCGCGAGGTGCGGGACTTCAGCGACACCCTGCACTGACCGATTTGCAGGCTCACCCGCAACGGGCCGGAAACGGCCCGTTGCCTTTTGTGGCGAGCGAGGCGGCACACCGGTCGCGGGTCCGGTCCGCACGCGGCGCCGCGCTAGACTGGCGGGCCGTCCGCCATTGCAAGCGTCATGCAGCCCACTCGCGTCCTCACCGGCATCACCACCTCCGGCACCCCCCACCTGGGCAACTACGTCGGCGCGATCCGGCCGGCGATCGCCGCCAGCCGCGAGCCGGGCGTGGAGAGCTACTACTTCCTTGCCGACTACCACGCGCTGATCAAGGTGCAGGACCCGGCGCGCGTGCAGCGCTCGACGCTGGAGATCGCCGCCAGCTGGCTCGCCTGCGGGCTCGAGCCCGACCAGGTGCGCTTCTACCGCCAGTCCGATATCCCCGAGACCACCGAGCTGACCTGGCTGCTGACCTGCGTCGCCGGCAAGGGCATCCTCAACCGCGCACACGCCTACAAGGCCGCGGTGGACCGCAACCGCGAGGCCGGCGAGGACGACGATGCGGGCGTGACCGCCGGGTTGTTCATGTACCCGGTGCTGATGGCCGCCGACATTTTGCTGTTCAACGCGCACAAGGTGCCGGTCGGGCGCGACCAGATCCAGCACATCGAAATGGCGCGCGACTTTGCCCAGCGCTTCAACCACCTGTACGGCGAGCACTTCGTGTTGCCCGAGGTCGTGATCGAGGAGCAGGTGGCGACGCTGCCGGGGCTCGACGGTCGCAAGATGAGCAAGAGCTACGACAACACCATCCCGCTGTTCGCGCCGCGCGGGGAGCTCAGGAAGCTGATCTATTCGATCGTCACCGACTCGCGTGCGCCAGGGGAGGCCAAGGATGCCGACACTTCGAACGTGTTCCAGCTGTACCGCGCGTTTGCATCGACCGGGGAGACGTCGGCGATGCGCCAGGCGTTCGCCGACGGCATCGCCTGGGGTGACGCGAAGGCAGCGCTGTTCGAGCGCATCGACGCCGAGGTCGCCCCGCTGCGGGAGAAGTACGAGGCGCTGATCGCGCAGCCGGCGCAGATCGAGGAGATCCTGCGCGCGGGCGCGGCCCGCCTGCGCGAGGAACGCGCGCTGCCGACCCTGCGCGCGTTGCGCGATGCGGTCGGGCTGCGCAACCTCGCCGCTGGCGCAGACGCGCGCGGCGCCGGCGCACCCACGCGCCCCGTCGCGCTCCCGCAGTTCAAGCAGTACCGGGAGGCCGACGGCCGGTTCTACTTCAAGCTGGTGCAGGGCGATCGCGTGTTGCTGCAGAGCGAGGGATTCGACTCGCCACGCGACGCCGGGCTGCGGATCGCCGCGATCAAGCGCGATGGCCTGGACCCCGCCGACGGCGTGGTCGCCAGTGCGCCTGATGTCGCCAACGAGGACGTGCTTGCCGCGCTGGCGGCGATGCGTGCGGCCGACGCCGAGAAGTCGGCCAGCCGCGCGGATTGACCGCGGCGGAACGCGACAACAACAGCGCGCCGACTGCCTGAACGCATGCGGCGGCGCGCCGTCGAGTGGGGCGTCCATCACGGGACAGCGGTAGGGCGACCGTTACCCTGCGCAGGAACCCGCCGCCCCCGCCCATGTCTTCCAGCCTCCTGTCACGCGTGCCCGATCGCCTGGTGCCCGGTGTCGACATCGACACCGCCGGCGGCGCGCCCGTGCCTCCCACGGGGCGCGGCGACGAGGCGCTGGGTGACATCGTGCGGCTTGCCGCCCTGCTGTGCGACGCGCCGGCCGCGGCCATCGCGCTGGTGGATGGCGGGTGGTTCCGCCTGGAGGCGGGCACCGGCGTAGTACGGGACGCGCTGCCGCGCGACAACGCACTGAGCGAACGTGCGATGGCCGACCCTGGCGCCACGCTGGTGGTCGACGACATCCCGGCGGGTGAAGCCCGGACGTTCCCGATCGCCGGCGGTGCCGCGCGGTTCTACGCCGGCCGCGCGCTGTGCGACGCCGAAGGCCACCCGATCGGGGCGATCTGCGTCCTCGACCTGGTCGCCCGGACGCTGGATGCCCGCCAGCACGAAGGCCTGGAGATCCTGGCCCGGCAGGCGCAGCGCCTGCTGGAACTGGACCGCCACGCGCGCCAGCAGCAGCTTGAACTGACCGAGCACCGCGACATGACCCGCGCTCTCGAGCACCGCGCGACCCACGACACGCTGACCGGCCTGCTCAACCGCGACGCTCTGGCGCAACTGCGGCAAAGCCCGCAGGCGCTCGCGCGGCTGGCGGCCGGCCCGTATTGCCTGATGCTGCTCGACATCGACCACTTCAAGCAGGTCAACGACCGCCACGGCCACCTGCTGGGCGACAACGCGTTGCGCCAGGCCGCGGCCGCGGTGGCGGCAGCCATCCGGGCTGACGACGTCGCGGTGCGTTTCGGTGGCGAGGAGTTCCTGGTGGTGTTGCCGTCAACCTCGCTCGCCAGTGCGGCGGAGATCGCCGAACGCATCCGCCAGAGCGTGGCACTGCTGGCGCTGCCGTTTACGTTGACCCTGTCAGCCGGCGTCGCCGCCGGCGACCCGTCGCGGGACCTGCCGGAGGAGGTCTTCCAGCGCGCCGACCAGGCGCTGTACCGGGCCAAGGCCGGCGGGCGCGACCGCGTGGTGGTCGACGATACCGAGCGGGTGGACCGCTAGTCCCAGCGGTGGGGCGCCGGCCGGCCGTTGTCGTCGCGCAGGGGCACTACGCAGAAGCGTTGGCCGTCGGGCGCCTGCATCACCCACCAACGTTTGACGAACGCGACGCGGGTGGCGCCGAGCGCCTCCAGTCGCGCCACCTCGGCGTCGATGTCGTCGGTCTCGATGTCCAGGTGGACGCGCGAGGGGTGGTCGACCTTCTGCACCTCCACGTGCAGGTCACCCGGCACGCCAGCGAACTCGGCGTACTGGCCGGTGCCGCCCGAATCGGGGTCGGCCACCCGCAGGCCGAGCGCGGCGCTCCAGAAGCGGGCCGTGGTGTCGAGGTCGTCGCTGCGGCTGTCGATGATGAAGCCGGCCAGGCGGCTGTGGTGGGCCATGGCGTCCTCCGGAAGTAAAAAGGGCGCACCGTGTGGTGCGCCCCCTGTGTCGCAGCCTACTGCGGCGCGCCGAGGTCGTCGAGCAGCGCCTTGAGGAACCGGGCGGCCTCGCCGCCGGTGCAGGCGCGGTGGTCGAAGGTCAGCGAAATCGGCATGCGACGGTGCACCTCGATGCCGCCCATCACCGCCACCACGTCGTGGGAGAGCTTGCCGGCGCCGACGATGGCGACGGTCGGCGGCACGACCACCGGGGTCGCGTAGCGGCCGGCGAACATGCCGAAGTTGGACAGGCTGATGGTGTACCCCGACAGCTCGCTGGCGGGGATGCTGCGATCCTCCACCTGCGCCCGCAGGCGCTGGATCGCGCCGCGCACGCCCGCGGCATCGAGCATGTCGGCGTTGCGCAGGGCCGGCACGAACAGGCCGTCGTCGGTGTCGACCGCGATGCCGATGTCGACCTGCGGGTGCATCGTCCGCACCAGCTTGTCGCCGTCGAACCACGCATTGAGCGCCGGCACCGCCTTGCAGGCCGCGACGATCGCGCGGATCAGGCGGGCGGTGATGTCCTGCTTGCCGATCCAGGCGTGGAGATCGGCGTCGTCGCACAGGGTGGTCGGGACCACCTTGCTGTGCGCGTCGGCCATGACCCGCGCCATGTTGCGGCGCACGCCCTTGAGCTGTTCGGGCTGGCCGCTGGCGGCCACGCCTGGCGGCTGCGTGCGCATCGGCCGGCCCCCCTGCGACAGCGTGCTGCGCTGGGCCGGGGCAGGAGCCGATGCCGCCACCGGGGCCGCCGCGGCGGCGCGCGGAGCCGGTGCCGCGCCGAGCACGGCCGACCCGTCGGCGGCCGCCTGCTTGACGTCGGCCATGGTCACCACGCCATCGGTGCCGGTGGTACGCACGCGGGCGAGGTCGACCTTGAGCTTGCGCGCCAGCGCCCGTACCGCGGGCATCGCCTTGACCCCGCCGATCGTGCTGGCCTGCTCGCTGCGGACCGCGTCGGAGGACTGCATCGCACCGACCACCGTGCCGCTGTCCTGGCGCGGCTCGCCCTTCGGTGCCGGGGCACCCTCGTCCTCGATCGCGCCGCCGTCGTCGGAGGCGACCACGCGGTCGTCCGGCGCCGGGTCGTCGCTGCCGACGCCTTTTCCGGGCTGGCCACCCCCGTGGTGGTGGCCCGTGTCCTGGCCCTCGGCGCGCTGCGGCATCGACGGATCAACCTCGAACTCGGCCAGCATCGCGCCGGTGGTGATGACGTCACCGGCGGCGCCGGCCAGCTTCAGCACCTTGCCCGAGACCGGCGAGGGCACCTCGACCACGGCCTTGGCGGTCTCCATCGAGACGAGCGCGTCGTCCAGCCTGATCGTATCGCCGACCTTGACGGTCCACTCGACGATGGTGGCGTCGGGCAGGCCTTCACCGAGGTCGGGCAGGAAGAAGGTTTTCTTGTTGCTCATGGCAGTCCTTCGTTTGCGGGGGCGCCGTGGGCGCCCGGGCAGTGCTTGGAATGTTGCGGCCGGGCTCAGCCGGCCGCCATCGCGCGCTTGGCGGCGGCGACCACGCGGTCGACGCTCGGCAGGTATTTCATTTCCAGCCGGAACAGCGGGATGTGGGTGTCGTAACCGGTGACGCGCTCGACCGGCGCAAGCAGGTCGTACATCGACTCCTCGGCCAGGCGCGCGGCGATCTCGGCACCGAAGCCGGCGGTCTTGGGCGCCTCGTGCACGATCACGCAGCGGCCGGTCTTCGACACCGATTCGGCGATCGTGGCGAAGTCCAGCGGACGCAGCGTCGCGACGTCGATCACCTCGGCGCTGATGCCTTCGCTTGCCAGCTGTTCGGCGGCCTCCAGCGTCTCCTTGACCTGCGCGCCCCAGGTCACCAGGGTCACGTCGTCGCCGTCGCGCAGCACGTAGCACACGTCCAGCGGCAGCGCCTCGCCGTCGTCGGGCACGTGCTCCTTGTACTGGCGGTAGATGCGCTTGGGCTCGAAGAAGATCACCGGGTCCGGCTCGCGGATCGCCGCCAGCAGCATGCCGTAGGCCCGCTGGGGCGAGGACGGCATCACCACGCGCAGCCCCGGCACGTTGGTGAAGATCGCCTCGTTGGCCTCGCTGTGGTGTTCGGGGGCACGGATGCCGCCGCCCCACGGCACGCGCAGCACCATCGGGCAGTGCAGGCGGCCGCGGGTGCGGTAGCGCATGCGCGCGGCGTGGCAGACGATGAAGTCGACCATCGGGTACATGAAACCATCGAACTGCGCCTCGGCGATCGGCTTCATGCCCTGGCTGGCCATGCCGACCGTGAGGCCGGCGATGGTGGTCTCGTCGAGCGGGGTGTCGATGACGCGCTGGCTGCCGAACTGCGCGTGCAGGCCGGCGGTGGCGCGGAACACGCCGCCGTTGACGCCGACGTCCTCGCCGAGCACGACGACGCTGTCGTCGGCGCGCATCTCATGGGCCATCGCCTGGGTCAGCGCCTCGATAAGCGTGATGGGAGCCGGCGTAGTCGGCGCGGCGGCCTTGTCGTTGCTGCTCATGCCCGGCCCTCCCGTGCGATCGCCTGCTCGCGCTGTGCCAGCAGGTCCGCCGGCGGGTCGGCATAGAGGTGGTCGAACATGGCTTCAACCGGCTGCACCGGGGTCTCCAGGTAGGCGTTGATCTCGACGTCGACCTTGTGGCCGCATTCCTCGATCCACTTGGCTTCCTCGTCCTCGTTCCAGACGCCGGCATCGGTCAGGTAGGTGCGCAGGCGGGTCATCGGCTCGCGGGTCCAGCCGTCCTTGACCTCGGCCTCGTCGCGGTAGCGACTGGCATCGTCGGCGGTGGTGTGGTCGTGCAGGCGGTAGGTCATGAATTCGATCACGCTGCCGCCCTCGCCGCTGCGCGCGCGTTCGGTCGCGCGGCGCATGCCCTCGAGCACGGCGATCAGGTCGTTGCCGTCCACCTGCAGGCAGTGCAGGCCGCCGGCCAGGCCCTTCTGGGCAAGCGTGGCGGCACCGGTCTGCGCATGCCGCGGCACCGAGATCGCCCAGCCGTTGTTGACCACGCACAGCACCAGCGGCGACTTGAACGCACCGCTGGAGTTGAGCGCGGCGTAGAAGTCGGTCTTCGACGAGCCGCCGTCGCCGCAGCAGGCCACCGCGATGCGGTCCTGCCCGCGCAGCTTGAACGACAGCGCCGCACCGGCCGCCATCAGGCACTGGGTCGAGATCGGCACGCACCACGGGTAGTCGTTCTTCGCCTCGGCGAAGTCGTTGCCGCGCTCGTCGCCGCCCCAGTACAGCAGCACCTCGCGCGGCTTCACGCCGCGCATGAACTGCGCGCCGTACTCGCGGTAGCTGGGCGCGAACACGTCCTCGGGCTTCATCGATGCACCGATGCCGACGTGGGTCGCCTCGTGGCCGAGGCTGGCGGCATAGGTGCCAAGCTTGCCGGTGCGCTGCAGCTTGATCGCCTTGCTGTCGAAGGTGCGCACGAACAGCATCTGCTTGAACAGCGGCAGCAGCGCCTTGGGGTCACGGAAGGCTTCGGGCAGTTCGCCGACGGGCTTGCCGTCGGGGCCCAGGTACTGGAGATACTCGATTTCGAACGATGCGGCGACCGTCATTGCACGCGTTCCTCGGTCATGCGAAAGACCTCCGATCATACCGGCCGGGGCGGCAAAAGCCGTTGCGCGATGCGGCAAGTCCGGCGGCCCGTTGCCTGCAGCCGACGCGACCGGCCGCAGGCCTGATCCAGGTCAGGGCGCGCCCGCGCCGGCGCGTGCGATACCCTTTCGCCCCCTGCAGGAGCACCCGATGAGCGTCGACAAGAACGAGCGTGCGCTGGAAACCGGCATCCATACCGACCTGTCCGGACGACTGAGCTACGGCGGCTACCTGCGGTTGGACCGCCTGCTCGATGCCCAGCACCCGCTGTCGGACCCGGCCGAGCACGACGAACTGCTGTTCATCGTGCAACACCAGGTCTCGGAACTGTGGATGAAGCTGATGATCCACGAGCTCAAGGCGGCCACCGTGCACCTGCGCGCCGACGAGCTGGGCAGCTGCCAGAAGATCTTCGCGCGCTGCAAGCAGGTGCTGCGCCAGCTGACCGAGATGTGGTCGGTGCTGGAAACGCTGACGCCGTCGGACTACATGCGCTTCCGCGACATCCTCGGGCCGTCGTCGGGGTTCCAGTCGCTGCAGTACCGCACGATCGAGTTCCTGCTGGGCAACAAGAACGCCGCGATGCTGAAGGTCTTCGCGCACGACCCGGCGGCGGAGGCCTCGCTGCGCGAAGTGCTGGAGGCGCCGAGCCTGTACGACGAGGCGCTGCGGTTCCTGGCGCGCAACGGCCACGCGGTGCCGCCGCGGCTGGTCGAGCGGGACTGGTCGCGCCCGCACGTGTCCGAGCCGGAGCTGCTGCCGGTGTTCGAGCGGATCTACGAGGACCCGGACGCCCACTGGGCCGCCTACCACCTGCTGGAGGACCTGGTGGACCTGGAAAGCCAGTTCCAGCTGTGGCGCTTCCGCCACATGCGCACGGTGATGCGCATCATCGGCTTCAAGCGCGGGACCGGTGGTTCGTCGGGCGTGGGGTTCCTCAAGCAGGCGCTGGACCTGACCTTCTTCCCCGAGCTGTTCGAGGTCCGTACCTCGATCGGCGCCGGCCGCTGACGGTGTTGCGGCGCAGCATGCGCTGAGGCATGGAGCGCATTCATTTGACGTGCTTGTTACCTAGCGGTTAAACCTTTCCCGTTTTCGCCCCTGCCGGGGAATCATCCCGGCTGCGGGGATTGCCATGAGACCGCCCAGCAGGGCGGCAACCGACAAGACATCCTTCAGGGGAGAGAGACCACCAGTGGCCACCAATCCAATCGCGGTCGGGGAAAAGACCTTCCTCGGCCATCCGCGCGGTCTGTTCATGCTGTTCTTCGCCGAGATGTGGGAGCGCTTTTCCTACTACGGCATGCGCGCACTGCTGGTGCTGTACCTCACCAAGCACTGGCTGTTCTCCGATGGCGAGGCCTCGATGGTCTACGGCGCGTACACCGCGCTCGTCTACATCACCCCCGTCATCGGTGGTTACCTTGCCGACAAGTACCTGGGCCAGCGCAAGGCGGTGCTGTACGGCGCCGTGCTGCTGACCTTCGGCCACTTCCTGATGGGCTTCGAGGGCGACGGTGGCGGCGACAGCCCCGCGTTGAACGCGTTCTGGCTCGCGCTGGCGTTCATCATCGTCGGCTCGGGCTTCCTCAAGGCCAACATCTCGGTGATGGTCGGCCAGCTCTATCCGCGCACGGACGTGCGTCGTGATGGCGCGTACACGATCTTCTACATGGGCATCAACCTGGGTGCGTTCCTGGGTTCGCTGCTGTGCGGCTACCTGGGCGAGACCTACGGCTGGAAGTACGGCTTCGGCGCCGCCGGCATCGGCATGCTGCTGGGCCTGATCGTGTTCGTGATCGGCAAGCCGCTGCTGCAGGGCAAGGGCGAGTCGACCGATCCGGCGCGCCTGCGCCAGCGCACGGCCGGCCTCCCGTTCGAGTGGCTGCTGTACGTGCTGGGCATCGGCATCGTGGTGGTGTGCTGGTGGATGGTGCAGAACCAGGAAGTGGTCGGCTGGGCGCTCGGCGTGACCGGCGCGGTCCTGCTGGGCTACGTCGGCTGGGTCGCCTCGACCCGCCTCGACCGGCACGCGCGCAACCGCATCTTCGCCGCGATGATCCTGATGATCGGCTCGGTGCTGTTCTGGGCCCTGTTCGAGCAGGCCGGCTCCTCGCTGAACCTGTACACCGACCGTTTCGTCGACCGCAACATGTTCGGCTGGGAAGTGCCGGCCTCGATGTTCCAGTCGATCAACGCGATGTACATCATCCTGCTGGCGCCGGTGTTCGCCTGGCTGTGGACGATGCTGGGCCGCCGCGGCCTGGAGCCGTCGGCGCCGGCGAAGTTCGGCCTCGGCATGATCCAGCTGGGCCTGGGCTTCCTGGTGCTGGTGGCCGGCGCGGCCGCGGTCGCCGGCGGCAGCATGACCCCGGTGCTCTTCATCTTCCTGATCTACCTGCTGCACACGATGGGCGAGCTGTGCCTGTCGCCGGTGGGCCTGTCGGCCATGAACCGGCTGGCGCCGGCGCACATGGCCAGCCTGATCATGGGCTGCTGGTTCTTCGCCTCGGCGACCGGCAACTTCGTGGCCGGCCTGATCGCCGCCGCGACCGGTTCGGAAGCCGCCTCGGGTAGCGACGCCGCCCAGGACGTGGTGCTGGACGTGTACTCGACCATCGGCTGGATCGCGGTCGCGGTCGGCGTCGGCTTCCTGCTGGTGTCGCCGCTGATCAAGCGCCTGATGCACCTGGATACGCTGAAGGACGACGACCACCAGCTGGCGGGCGAGGCCGAGCTGGCCGAGCCGGCTGCCGCCGGTACGCGACTGGACGAAGAGCGCCGCTGACCGCGGGCTCCTGGTGACACGAAAACGGCGACCCCCGGGTCGCCGTTTTTTTTGGCTAGCGCCCGACTTCGACCTGCAGTTCGAGCTCGTCCAGGCGGTCGAGCAGGCGGAACAGAAGTCCGCGCTCGGACGCGTCCATCCCCTTGAGCAGGCGCTGCTCGAACTCGATCGCCAGCGGTGCGATCTGGTCATAGACGCGGTACCCGTCCTCGCTCAGCCGCAGCACCGAACGGCGGCGGTCGTCGCCATGCACCTCGCGCTGCAGTCGGCCGGCTTCGACCAGCCGGGCCACTGCACGGCTCACGGCCACCTTGTCCATCGCCGTTCGCTGGGCGACCTCGCCGGCCGACAGGTCGGGGTAGCGTCCGACCACCGCCATCACCCGCCACTCGGTGACCCCGAGCGCGAAACGCTCCGAGTACATCCGGAAGATCGAGTCGCTGACGCGGTTGGACAGCACCGACAGGCGATAAGGCAGGAAGTGCTCGAGATCCAGCTCGACGTGGCGCGCGCCAGCGGCCAGCCGGGCGCCGCCGTCGTCGCGGTCGTGGGGGGGATTGCCGTGGCATGGGTCGTTCATGTTGCGCCGCGCCTTGCCTATGGTTTCATGTGAAACTATAACCCTGCGATGCGGCCGCTGTCGGCCGTACGTTCCATCCACGCTTTTCGAAGCCATTCCCCCGGAGTCCCCATGAGCGCCCAGCCCAACCTCGGCATGCAGGTCACCACTTTCGAGAACCCGATGGGGATCAACGGGTTCGAGTTCGTTGAATTCGCGGCGCCGGCCGGCCAGGGCGCGCGCATGCGCGAGTACCTGGAGAAGCTCGGCTTCACCGCCGTTGCCCGGCATCGCGACCGCGCGATCACCCTGTTCCGCCAGGGCACGATCAACTTCCTGCTCAACGAGGCGCCCGATTCCTTCGCCTCCGACTTCGCCGCCAAGCACGGCCCGTCGGCCTGCGGTTTCGCGATCCGCTTCACCCGTCCGACCGCCGAGGTGCGCGAGCACGTGCTCGCCAACGGTGGCGAGAAGGCCGACCTCAAGCCCGAGACCGGCGCGTTGCAGGGCCACGCCATCAAGGGCATCGGCGACTGCATGCTGTACCTGGTCGACGACGCCAACGCCGACATCTACGCCGACTACGAGCCGCTGCCGGGTGTCGACCAGCACCCGCGCGGCTTCGGCCTGACCTTCATCGACCACCTGACCCACAACCTGTTCCTCGGGAACATGCAGAAGTGGTCGGACTACTACGAGAAGCTGTTCAACTTCCGCGAGATCCGCTACTTCGACATCAAGGGCAGCAAGACCGGCCTGCTGTCGAAGGCGATGACGGCGCCGGACGGCATCGTGCGCATCCCGCTCAACGAGTCGAGCGACGAGAAGAGCCAGATCAACGAGTACCTGCGCGACTACAAGGGCGAGGGCATCCAGCACATCGCGCTGTTCACCGACGACATCTACGAGTCGGTGGAGAAGATGCGCGAGGCCGGGATCGAGTTCCTCGACACCCCCGACACCTACTTCGAGGTGATCGACCAGCGCGTCCCGAACCACGGCGAGGACGTGCCGCGCCTGGCCCGGAACAAGATCCTGCTCGACGCCGACATGGAGACCAAGTCGCGCCTGCTGCTGCAGATCTTCACCACCAACGCGTTCGGCCCGATCTTCTTCGAGATCATCCAGCGCAAGGGCAACGAGGGCTTCGGCGAGGGCAACTTCCAGGCGCTGTTCGAGTCGATCGAACGCGACCAGATGAAGCGCGGCGTGCTCTGAGCAGGCGGCCGGCGATGGAATCGAACGGCTACCAATCGGGCTTCGGCAACGAGTTCGCCACCGAGGTCGTCGCCGGCACGCTGCCGGTCGGGCGCAACTCGCCGCAGCGGGTCGCGCATGGCCTCTACGCCGAGCAGCTTTCCGGCACGGCGTTCACCGCGCCGCGCAGCCACAACCGGCGCAGCTGGCTGTACCGGATGCGGCCGGCGGCGGTACACGGGTCGTTCCAGCCGTTCTCGCAGCCGCGGCTGCACAACGACTTCGATGCCGGCCCGGTGAACCCGGACCAGATGCGCTGGGACCCGTTGCCGATGCCGGCGGCGGATGCGCGGGTCGATTTCGTCGACGGACTGTTCACCATGGCCGGCAACGGCGGCCCGGCCGCGATGACCGGCATCGGCGTGCACCTGTACGCCGCCAACGCCTCGATGGACGGCCGGTTCTTCTACGATGCCGACGCCGAATTGCTGGTGGTCCCGCAGCAGGGCCGGCTGCACATCGCCACCGAACTGGGCGTGCTGGACGTGGAGCCGCAGGAGATCGCAGTGATCCCGCGCGGCGTGCGCTTCCGGGTCGAACTACCGGATGGCGCCGCCCGCGGCTACGTCTGCGAGAACTTCGGCGCGCTGTTGCGGCTGCCCGACCTCGGGCCGATCGGCAGCAACGGGCTGGCCAACCCGCGCGACTTCCTGACCCCCAACGCCGCCTGCGAGGATCTCGAAGGCGACTTCGAGCTGGTCGCCAAGTTCCAGGGCCACCTGTGGCGCGCCGACATCGGCCACA
The DNA here is from genome assembly GCF_907164845.1 of Lysobacter luteus. Classification (NCBI taxonomy): domain Bacteria; kingdom Pseudomonadati; phylum Pseudomonadota; class Gammaproteobacteria; order Lysobacterales; family Lysobacteraceae; genus Novilysobacter; species Novilysobacter luteus. Next base: position 2,503,463 of record NZ_OU015430.1, on the reverse strand, counting down.
GCCCGCTCGACGTGGTGGGCTGGCACGGCAACTACGCGCCGTACAAGTACGACCTGCGCCGCTTCAACACCATCGGCTCGATCAGCTACGACCACCCGGACCCGTCGATCTTCCTGGTGCTGCATTCGGCCAGCGACACGCCGGGCACGAGCAACATGGACTTCGCGATCTTCCCGCCACGCTGGCTGGTCGCGCAGGACACGTTCCGTCCGCCGTGGTTCCACCGCAACATCGCCAGCGAGTTCATGGGCCTGATCCACGGCGCCTACGACGCCAAGGCGGAGGGCTTCGTGCCCGGCGGCGCCAGCCTGCACAACTGCATGACCGGCCACGGCCCGGACGCGGCGACCTTCGACAAGGCCAGCCACGCGGACCTGTCGAAGCCGGACGTGGTGCAGGACACCATGGCCTTCATGTTCGAGGCCCGCGCGGTGATCCGTCCGACCCGGCAGGCAGTGGAAGCAGGGCACCGGCAGCGCGGCTACCAGGACTGCTGGACGGGGCTGGGCAAGCACTTCAAGGCCTGACGACCGGCCAAACGAACGCGCGGCAACTGCCGCCGTTCGCGCCGTGTTGACGAGCGCACGCCGAGCATCGGCCGCGGTCCACGCCCGGTCTGCCGCATGTCTTTCAACCACCTGCCGCTCCTGTTCGGCACCTGCCTGCTCGTGCTCGCCGTCGGCGGCTGCTCGGATGACGTAGCCGAACCCGACGCTGCGGGCGGCGGATCCGGCATCGCCGCCGACGATCCGCCCGCGACGATCGACCCGCTCCTGCCGCCCGGCACGGAAGCTCCTGCCGGGGCACCTGCCGGGAGTCCGGCTGGCGGCACCGGCGCGCCGACACATGCGGCGCGCTTCGACGGCTACGGGCCGGCCCGTTTCGGGATGGGCGCCGACGCCGTGCGTGCCGCCTGGGCCGGCGAGCTGGACGGCGGCCCGGGCGAGGGCGCGGCGTGCTTCCACCTGAGTCCGGCCGAGCAGCCCGATGAAGCGCACTTCGCGCTGATGTTCGGCGACGGCGATTTCGTCCGCTACTCGGTCGACAACGAGCGCATGACTGCGCCCGGTGGCGGCCGCGCCGGCATGGACGAGGCGCAGCTGGAGGGCCTGTACGGCCCGCTCGAAGACCGTGGCCCGCACAAATATGTCGACGGCGGCGAGTACCTGCGCGTCGCCGACCCCGCCGGCAGCAAGGCCGTGCTTGTATTCGAAACCGACGCCGACGACGTGGTCAGCGAGTGGCGGGTCGGCCTGCCGCCGCATGTCGACTACGTCGAAGGTTGTTCCTGAGCCCGCCCCCGGGCCTAGAATCGGGCCGGGGACCCATGGAGATCGACTGATGCTGGCAGCGCTTGGCTTGTTCGTGCTGGGACTGGTGCTGCTTGCACTGGGCGGTGATTCGCTGGTCAAGGGTGCCTCGGGGCTGGCCCGCCGCGGCGGCGTGTCGCCGTTCGTGACCGGCCTGGTGCTGGTCGCGTTCGGAACCTCGCTGCCGGAAATCGCGGTGAACCTCCACGCGATCGCACGCGGCGTACCCGACCTCGCGCTCGGCAACGCGATCGGCAGCAACGTCGTCAACTTCGGGCTCACCCTCGGCCTGGCCGCGCTGGCCGCCCCGCTGCTGGTGCACTGGCGCGCGCTCAACCCGCTGCTGCTGGTGCTGGTCGCAGGCACGGCGGCGTTGATCGTGTTCGGGCTGGACGGGTCGGTCTCGCGCATCGAGGGCGGCGTGCTGGTGGCCGCCTTCGTGGCCACGCTCGCCTTTGCCCTGTCCAGGGCCAGCAACGAGACGCCCGAGCTGCAGGCCGAACTGGAAGGCTTTTCCAGCACCGGCACCGATCTCGGGCTGAACCTGCTGCGCTTCGCGATCGCGCTGGTGCTGCTGTACTTCGGGTCGCGGCTGGTGGTGGTCAACGCGCTGACGCTCGGCGCGGGCTGGGGGCTGTCGCCGCTGCTGGCCGGCCTGGTGCCGGTGGCGATCGGCTCCGCGCTACCGGAAGTCGCCGCCGCCATCGCGGCTGCGCGGCGTGGGCAGGGCGACATCGTGGTCGGCCACGTGATCGGCTCCAGCCTGTTCAACCTGCTGGTGATCGTCGGCGCGATGGCACTGTGGCAGCCGGTCGTGCTCCCGGGACTGCTGGTGCGCTACGCCTTGCCGGCCGCGCTGGCGTTCGCCCTGGTGATCTACCCCATGCTGCGAGGCGACCTGCGTATCGGCCGCGGCGAGGGCGGGGTGCTGCTGGTGGGCTTCGCGGTTTGGCTGGCGTTCGAGCTGCTCCTCGTCGGCAGCGCTGCCGGCGTTGCCGCCACCGGGGGCACAGGCGCGGGCTGATTGATCCCGCCGGAGCGTTGTTAGACTGGGTGAATGACCGAATCCCGATCCCAGTCCCCCCGACCGTTTTCGCTGCGTGCGGCCAATGCGCTGGCGCGATTCCTGCACCTGGAGGCCGCCGGCGGCATCCTGCTGATCGGCGCCGCCGTACTGGCGATGATCTTCGCCAACTCCGCGCTGGAAGAGGTATACGAGGGCTTCCTCGAGCTGCCGGTGCAGGTGCGCGTAGGCGAGCTGGACATCGCCAAGCCGGCGCTGCTCTGGATCAACGACGGCTTGATGGCGATCTTCTTCCTGCTGGTCGCGCTGGAGATCAAGCGCGAAGCACTGACCGGACAGCTGGCCGGCCGATCGCAGCTGGTGCTGCCGCTGGTCTGCGCGACCGGTGGCGTCATCGTCCCGGCGCTGATCTTCTTCGGGCTGAACCATGGCGACCCGGAGGCCATGCGCGGCTGGGCGGTGCCGACCGCGACCGACATCGCGTTCGCACTCGGCGTGCTGGCACTGCTGGGGTCGCGCGTGCCGGTGGGGATGAAGCTGTTGCTGTCGACCATTGCCGTGGTCGACGACCTCATCGCGATCGTGATCATCGCGCTGTTCTATTCGCACGGGCTTTCGCTGACCGCGCTGGCGTGGGCCGGCGCCGCGCTGGCGCTGATGTGGCTGCTCAACCGGCGTGGCGTCACGGCGTTGACGCCCTACCTGCTGCTTGGCGTCGTGCTGTGGATCTGCGTGCTCAAGTCCGGCGTGCACGCGACGCTGGCCGGCGTGGCAACCGGCCTGATGATCCCGCACGTGAACCCGCGCAACGACATCGACGATGAAGTCGAGCACTCGCCGCTGGAGCACCTCGAGCACGCGCTGCACCCCTGGGTCGCGTTCGCGATCCTGCCGGTGTTCGCGTTCGCCAACGCCGGCCTCGCGCTCGGTGACCTGAGCCTCGAGGCGGCATTCGCGGCGGTGCCGATGGGCATCGCGCTCGGCCTGGTGGTCGGCAAGCCGATCGGCATCGTCGGTGCCGCCGTGTCAATGCGCGCGCTGGGTTGGGCGCGCTTCCCGGAGGGCATGGACCTGCGCGCGATGGTCGGGCTGGGCGTGCTGTGCGGTATCGGTTTCACGATGAGCCTGTTCATCGCGTCGCTGGGCTACCGCGACCCGCTCAACTACGAGGCCGCGGTGCTGGGCGTGCTGTGCGCCTCGGTGATCGCCGCCGTGCTTGGCTACAGCTGGCTGCGGATAGTGCTGCCGGCTCGCGGCCGGAACGGCTGACGCGTGCGTTCGGCGCTGGTCTTCGGCGGCAGCGGCCAGATCGGCCAGCCGCTGATCCAACGCCTGCGCGCGGGCGGCTGGCACGTCACCGCGCTGTCGCGGTCGCCGCAGCGCGGTGACGCCAGGCTGCGCTGGCTGTCCGGCGGATTCGAAGCGATGCCGCCGTTGCCGGCACAGTTCGACGCGATCATCAGCGCGGGCCCGCTCGACCACTTCGCCGGCTGGTATGCGGGGGGCGGCGTGGCGACGCCACGGGTGGTCGCCTTCGGGTCCACCAGCCTGGACACCAAGCGCGGGTCCGGTGACCCGGCCGAGCGCGGGCTGGCCGGGCGGCTGAAGCAGGGCGAGGACAGCGTTTTCACCACCGCAGCCTCCCGGGGCGAAGCGGCGACGCTGCTCCGGCCCACCCTGGTCTATGGCCGCGGGCGCGATGCCAGCCTGAGCCGGATCGCGGCCCTGGCGCGGCGGACCGGGGTGTTCCCGCTGCCGCGAGGTGCCCGCGGCCTGCGCCAACCCGTGCATGTCGAGGACCTCGCCGACGCGGCGCTGGCGTGCCTGGACGCGCCTGCCACCCACGGACGCGCCTACGCGCTGCCCGGCGGCGAGACCCTGCCGTACCGCGAGATGGTCGCGCGGGTGCTTGCCTGCCTGCAGCCGCCGGCGCGCCTGGTCGAGTTGCCGGCGCCACTGTTCGCCGCGGCGCTGTGGCTGGCGCGGCGCACCGGCCGCGCGAGTGAGCTGGGCGACGCCGCCATCGACCGGATGCGCCAGGACCTGGTGTTCGATGCCGCGCCCGCCGCACGGGACTTCGGCTATGCGCCGCGGCCGTTCCGGCCACAGAGGGCGATATTCGCACGCGACTGACCGCGCCGGCTCAGACTTCCCGCGTCGGCGGCAACGACCGTGCTTTCTGCAGCGCCCGCAGCGCGACGCCGAGCACGCCGCCCAGCACCATCGCGCCGCCGATGAACAGCCGCGGCCCCGGACGGTCGCCCCAGAACGCGATGCCCAGCCCGACAGCCAGCACCGGCACCAGCAGCAGCCACGGGGTGACCTGGGCGACCGGATGCTTCTGCACCAGCACGTAGTACAGGCCGTGGCCGAGCAGCGACGATATGAACGCCGCATACGCCACCCCGACCCACGCCACCCAGCTGGCCGATGGCAACGCCGCCAGCGCGCCCGGCTCCAGCCACGCGCTGATGGCCAGCAGCGGGAATGTCGCCACCAGTGCCGTCCAGCCCTGCATCGCGAACGCATCCAGCCCGCGCAGGCCCTTCATCAGCACCGTGCCGACCGCCAGGAACAGCGCGGCCAGCAGCATGAAGGCCAGCGCCAGTGGGTCGTCCAGCACCAGCGGGTCGAACCCGAGCACCAGCACGCCGCCGAAGCTCACCGCAATCGCCAAGCCGGTGCGCCAGGCGAACTTCTCGCCCAGCACCAGCCACGCCAGCAGCGCGGTCATCGGGATGTAGCTCTGGACGACGATCGCGGGCGAGGACAGGTCGCCGGCCATCTTCAGCGCGACGAAGCTCAGGCCGAAGTGCAGCACGCCCAGGCACACGCACACCGCCAACAGGCGCGGCCATTGGCCGGGCGCCGGACGCTTGAGCCAGAACAGCAGCGGCAGCCCGAGTGCGATGAACCGCAGCGCGGTGAACAGGAACGGCGGGATCTCGCGCAGCGCGTAGGCCGAGGTCAGGAAGTTGCCGGCCCAGGCCACGCAGACCAGCAGCACCAGGGCGATGTCGCGCGGCGACACGGGTCAGTAGGACCAGCCGAGCCGGCGGTATAGCTTGGCCAGCACCCACGCGGGGCCGATCAGCAGGTAGGTCAGGTCGGTCAGGAAGCTCGGCCGGCGGCCCTCGATCCGGTGGCCGAGGAACTGCCCGATCCACGCCACCACGAACACCGCCACCCCCGTCCACAGCAGCGGCGCGGTGCCCCAGGCGTCATGGATCGCGCGGCATGACAGCGCCATCAGCACGAACATCGCCAGCATCCCGAGCCCGAGCGGGCGCGACTGGCGGTAGTAGAACAACGTGGCCGCGAACATCGGCAGCGCCGCCCAGAAGCCGGCCCGGAACCAGGTGCCGGGCGCAGGGATGCACCACAGCAGCGCGATGATGCTCCACACGATCGCCGGCACGCAGACCACGTGGATCAGCTGGTTGGTGCCGTTGCGGTGGTCGCCGGAGTAGCTCGCGAACCAGCGGTCGATCGGGCGGTGGGCGGTGGCCATGTCAGTCCGTGCCGATCCCGGCCAGCTTCCACAGCGCATCGGCATAGCGCGCGCGGGTGCGCTCGATCACTTCGGACGGCAGGCGCGGACCCGGCGGCGTCTTGTCCCAGTCGAGCGTCTCCAGGTAGTCGCGCACGATCTGCTTGTCGTAGCTCGGCGGGCTGGTGCCGACCCGGTACTCGTCGGCCGGCCAGTAGCGCGAGGAGTCCGGCGTCAGCATCTCGTCCATGACGTACAGCCGGCCATCGGCGTCGGTGCCGAACTCGAACTTGGTGTCGGCCAGCAGGATCCCGCGCTCGGCCGCGTAGCTGGCGGCATAGCGGTACAGGCGCAGGGTGGCGTCGCGCACGGCTTCGGCCAGCTCGGCGCCGCACAGCCGCACGGCGGTGTCGAAGTCGATGTTCTCGTCGTGGTCGCCGACGGCGGCCTTGGTCGACGGGGTGAAGATCGGTTCTTCCAGCTGCTGCGCCTGGCGCAGGCCGTCGGGCAGGGCGATGCCGCTGATCCGGCCGGTGCGCTGGTAGTCCTTCCAGCCGCTGCCGATCACGTAGCCGCGCGCGATGCACTCGATCGGCACCGGCTTGAGGCGCTTGGTGACCACCGCGCGCCGCAAGTACGGTGCCGGATCGACCCCGTCGGGCAGCACCGCGGCGACATCGATGCCGGTCAGGTGGTTGGCGACGATGTGGTCGGTCCGCGCGAACCAGAAGTTGCTGATCTGGCAGAGCATCTCGCCCTTGCCGGGGATCGGGTCGGGCAGCACCACGTCGAACGCGCTGAGCCGGTCGGTGGCGACCATCAGCAGGTAGTCCCCGGGGGGCGTGCCCGCCGGCAGGCGGTCGTGCGGCAGGTCGAAGACGTCCCGGACCTTGCCGCGGTGGCGCAGCGGCAGGCCGGGCAGGTCGGATTCGGAGAGCGCGGGTCGGAGCACGGTGGTGGACAACATCGGATCCCTGGATGGCACGCGTGGCACGGGTCCCGCCGTCGCAATCCGCACCGGTGGTCGCGCGCGTGCGCGACGGGGCCGGGCAGTGTACGCCGGCGCGTCGCCGGCTGCAGGTAGACTGGCAGGCCTCGCCGGGCGTGGGTGCGCCGGCAACGCGACGGGAGAGCCGATGGGGCGCTGGTACGGCAAATTGCTGGGAGTGTTCGCCGGTGCCGCGCTGCTGCGCGTCAACCCGCTGCTGGGTGCGCTGATCGGCCTGCTGGTCGGCCATGCCTTCGATGCGGACTGGTTCCGGCTCCGGCGCGACGACCCCTACGCAGTGCTCGGCCTGACTTCCGACGCGGGTGACGAGGAGGTCGACCGCGCCTACCGCCGGCTGATCGGCCAGTACCACCCGGACCGTGTGGCCGGCGCCGCCACCGAACTGCGCCAGCAGGCCGAAACCCGTGCGCGCGAGATCAACCGCGCCTACGACCGGATCAAGACGCTGCGTGGGCGCAAGTGAGCCAGCGCATCCCTTTGTTGTAGGAGCGGCTTCAGCCGCGATCGGACATCCGGTCGCCCGTGCCGACTCCACGATCGGGGCTTAAGCCCCTCCTACAAGCCAAGGTGCCTGCCTGATGCAACCGACCGTCATCGCCCCGTCCATCCTCTCGGCCGACTTCGCCCGCCTTGGCGAGGAGGTCGACAACGTCCTCGCCGCCGGCGCCGACTGGGTGCATTTCGACGTGATGGACAACCATTACGTGCCCAACCTGACGATCGGCCCGCTGGTCTGCGAAGCCCTGAGGAAACACGGGGTCACCGCGCCGATCGACGTCCACCTGATGGTGGAGCCGGTCGACCGCATCGTGCCGGACTTCGCCAAGGCCGGCGCGTCGCTGATCAGCTTCCACCCCGAGGCCAGCCGGCACGTCCACCGCACCGTGCAGCTGATCAAGTCGCACGGCTGCAAGGCCGGACTGGTGCTCAACCCGGGCACGCCGGTGGAGGTGCTCGACTACGTGCTCGACGAGCTCGACATGGTGCTGCTGATGTCGGTGAATCCCGGTTTCGGCGGGCAGGCCTTCATCCCGTCCACGCTGGACAAGCTGCGCCGCGTGCGCGAGCGGATCGACGCCAGCGGGCGGTCGATCCGGCTGGAGATCGACGGCGGGGTGAAGGTCGACAACATCGGCGAGATCGCCGCGGCGGGGGCGGACACCTTCGTCGCCGGGTCGGCGATCTTCAACGCCGGCGACTACGCCGACGTGGTGTCCAGGATGAAGGCCGCGGTCGCAGCCGCGCGGGGCTAGAACCCCGGCCGCCGGCTTCACTTCGTCCGCCGGGAAGCGCTGCTAGCCTCGCCGCATGAGCGAACCCGAGACGTCCACCGGCCCGTGCTGGCGGCTGATCCTCAACGGCAAATCGGCCGGCGACGTGGCGTTGCGCGAGGCGGTCGCGGCCATGCGCGACCAGGGCGTCAACCTCAGCGTCCGCGTCACCTGGGAGTCCGGCGATGCCGAGCGCTACGTCGCCGAGGCGCTGGCCGACGGGGTCGACACGGTGATCGCCGCCGGCGGTGACGGGACCCTCAGCGAGGTGGCCACCACGCTCGCCCACCGCGACGAGGACGCCGACGCACTGCCGAGCCTGGCGCTGGTGCCGATGGGCACCGCCAACGATTTCGCCGTCGCCGCGCAGATCCCGCTCGAGGCCGCGGCCGCGCTGGAGCTGGCCCGCACCGGCACCGCCCACGCGATCGACCTCCTGCGCATCGAGAGCCCCGGCAACGTGCACTGGTGCGCCAACGTCGCCAGCGGCGGATTCGGCACCCAGGTGACGGTCGAGACCGACGAAGGCATGAAGAAGATGCTCGGCGGCCTGGCATATCTGATCACCGGCATCGCCCGGCTCGGCCGGATCGATCCGATCCAGGCGCGCATCAGCGCAACCGATCGCACGGGCGAGCCGTTCCGGTGGGAGGGCGGGTTCATCGCGCTGGGCATCGGCAACGGCCGGCAGGCCGGTGGCGGCCAGGCCCTTTGCCCGGATGCGGTGGTCGACGACGACCTGCTCGACCTGACCATCGTCCCGGAGCTCGAGGGCGAGGTCGGCAGCACCCTGGGCGCGCTGCTGTCCGAGGGCAAGCACGCCGCGCTCGAGCGCGTCGCGGTGCGCCGGCAACTGCCGTGGGTGGAGATCGAGGCGCCGGAGCCGTTCACGCTCAACCTCGATGGCGAGCCGGTCGAGTCCAGCCGCTTCCACGTCGCCTGCGTGGCCCGTCGCGTGCGCATGCACCTGCCGCCCGGCTGCCCGCTGCTGCGCCCACCGGGCAACCCGCTGCCGCAATCCGATGACGCGCCGGTGGCCCCGCCCGGGCTCGTGGTCGCGTAGACTGCGCCGATGATTTTCCGGGCAGATCCGCGTTCCTGCATGGCCGACACAGGTTGGCGATGGTGGCTTGCCACCACCGTCCACGCCCCGTCGCATCCCCAGGAAATGCCGCATGACATCGTCCGACGCCACGCCCGATCCGCAACTCGAGCGCTTCCGCCAGCAGGCCGCTGACGGCCACACCCGCATCCCGGTCGTGCGCGAGGTCCATTCCGACCTCGACACCCCGCTGTCGGTCTACCTCAAGCTCGCCGACGGTCCGCACACCTACCTGTTCGAATCGGTGGAGGGCGGCGAGCGGTTCGGCCGCTACTCGATCATCGGCCTGCCGGCGACCCGCTTGTACGCATTCGCCGGGCACACCCTGTACGTCACCGAGCACGGCGAGCTGGTCGATGCACGCGAGGTCGCCGATCCGTTCGCCGAGGTCGAGCGCCTGCGCACGCTGCACTCGGTGCCGGCGATCGAGGGGCTGCCGGGCTTCACCGGCGGCCTGGTCGGCTGGTTCGGATTCGAGTGCGTCGGTTTCATCGAGCCACGGCTGGCGGGCGGCGGTCCCGACGGTGAGGCAAAGCCCGACGAGCTGGGCACGCCCGACATCCTGCTGATGCAGTCCGAACAGCTGGCCGTGTTCGACAACCTCAAGGGCCGGCTGTACCTGATCGTCCACGCCGACCCGGCCGAGCCGCAGGCCTACGCGCGCGCCAACCGCCGGCTCGACCAGCTGGTGCACCGGTTGCGCACCGGCGCGGCGTACCCCGAGACGCTGGACCCCGCCGGGCTGGACGAAGCCGACTTCGTCTCCGGCTTCACCCGCGAAGGCTTCATCGCCGCGGTCGAGCGGTCGAAGGAGTACATCCGCGCCGGCGACATTTTCCAGGTGGTGCTGAGCCAGCGGCTCTCGGTGCCGTTCAAGGCGCGCCCGGTCGACGTCTACCGCGCCCTGCGCGCGCTGAATCCGTCGCCGTACATGTATTTCCTGGACGTCGGCGAGATGCAGGTGGTCGGCTCCTCGCCGGAGATCCTGGTGCGCCTGCAGCACGACGCCGACGGCCGCGGCACCGTCACCGTGCGCCCGATCGCCGGCACCCGCCCGCGCGGAGACACGCCCGAACAGGACAGCGCGCTGGAGGCCGAGCTGCTGGCCGACCCCAAGGAGCGCGCCGAGCACCTGATGCTCATCGACCTGGGCCGCAACGACGTCGGCCGGGTCAGCGAGGCGGGGACCGTCGAGGTCGGCGAGCAGTTCGTGATCGAGCGCTACAGCCACGTGATGCACATCGTCAGCGAGGTCACCGGCACCCTGAAGGACGGCATGAGCTATGCCGACGTGCTGCGCGCGACCTTCCCGGCGGGCACCGTCAGTGGCGCGCCCAAGATCCGCGCGCTCGAGGTCATCCGCGAGCTGGAGCCGGTCAAGCGCAACGTCTACGCCGGCTGCATCGGCTACCTGGGCTGGCACGGCGACGCCGACATGGCGATCGCCATCCGCACCGCGGTGATCCAGGACGGCCGCCTGCACGTGCAGGCCGGTGCGGGCATCGTGTACGACTCCGACCCGGCCAAGGAATGGGACGAGACCATGAACAAGGGACGTGCGCTGTTCCGCGCGGTCGCCGAAGCGGCGCGGGGGCTCTGACGTGCTGCTGATGATCGACAACTACGACAGCTTCACCTTCAACCTCGTGCAGTACCTGCAGGTGCTCGGGGCCGAGGTGAAGGTGGTCCGCAACGACGAGCTGGGCGTCGGGCAGATCGAAGCGCTGGCACCCGACCGGATCGTGATCTCGCCGGGCCCGTGCACGCCGAACGAGGCGGGCGTCTCGCTGGCGGTGATCGAGCGCCTCGGCGCGCGCGTGCCGATCCTCGGCGTCTGCCTCGGCCACCAGGCGATCGGCCAGGCCTACGGCGGCGACGTGGTGCGGGCGAAGCGGATCATGCACGGCAAGACTTCGCCGATCCGCCACCGCGGCCGCGGCGTGTTCGCCGGCCTGCCCGACGGCTACGAGGCGACCCGCTACCACTCGCTGGTGGTCGCGCGCGACAGCGTGCCCGATTGCCTGGAGATCACCGCGTGGACCGAGGACGCGGCCGGCAACGGCGACGCGCCCGTTTTCGACGAAATCATGGGCCTGCGCCATCGCGAGCATCCGGTCGAGGGCGTGCAGTTCCACCCCGAGTCGATCCTCACCGAGCACGGCCATGCGTTGCTGAGGAATTTCCTCGAGCGTTGAGGCAGCGCAGCGCCGTTCCATGTAGGAGCGACGCAAGTCGCGACCCGCCGAACGCGTGAGGCGATGTACAGGTCGCGACCTGCGTCGCTCTTACAGGACCTCCATCCGACACCCGTTCCAACTCCAGCTTTCAGAGACCCCTCCCATGCCCATCACCCCCCAGGAAGCCCTGCAGCGCACGATCGAGCACCGCGAGATCTTCCATGACGAGATGGTCGAGCTGATGCGCAAGATCATGCGCGGCGAGGTCAGCCCGACGATGACCGCGGCGATCCTGACCGGGCTGCGGGTCAAGAAGGAGACCATCGGCGAGATCGCCGGCGCGGCGCGGGTGATGCGCGAGTTCGCGCGCCCGGTCGAGGTGGCCGACCGCCGGCACCTGGTCGACATCGTCGGCACCGGCGGCGACGGCGCCAACACCTTCAACATTTCCACCGCAAGCACGTTCGTGATCGCGGCGGCCGGCGGCCGCGTGGCCAAGCACGGCGGCCGCAGCGTGTCGTCCAGCTCGGGCAGCGCCGATGCATTCGAAGCGCTGGGGGCGTCGATAGAACTGGAGCCGGAACTCGTCGCGCGATGCATCGACCGCACCGGGATCGGCTTCATGTACGCGCCGCTGCACCATCCGGCGATGAAGGCGGTCGCGCCAGTGCGGCGCGAGATGGGCGTGCGCACGATGTTCAACATCCTCGGCCCGCTGACCAACCCCGCCGACGCGCCGGCGGTGCTGATGGGCGTGTTCCACCCCGACCTGGTCGGCATCCAGGTGCGCGTGCTGGAGGAGCTCGGCGCCGAGCGCGCGCTGGTGGTGTGGGGCCGCGACGGCATGGACGAGCTGTCGCTGGGCGCCGGCTCGCTGGTCGGCGAGTTGCGCGACGGCCGGGTCCGTGAGTACGAGGTGCACCCGGAGGATTTCGGCATCGCCATGGCGGCCAGCCGCAACCTGCAGGTGTCCGGCCCGGCCGAGTCGAAGGCGATGGTGCTGCAGGCGCTGGAGAACGTCGACGGGCTGCCGCGCGAGATCGTCGCGCTCAACGCGGGCGCTGCGCTGTACGTAGCGGGCGTGGCCGAGGACATCGCCGACGGCATCGACCGCGCGCGCAAGGCGATCGCCTCGGGCGCGGCGCGGGCGAAGCTGGACGAGTTCGTCGCCACCACGCGCGAACTCGCGGGACAATAGCCGCATGACCGACATCCTCCAGCGCATCCTCGCCCGCAAGCACGAGGAGGTGGAGCAGCGCAGCCGCATCCGCTCGCTCGACAGCGTCCGCAACCGCGCCGCCGGCCAGCCGCCGGCGCGCGGCTTCGTCGAGGCGATCCGCCGCAAGCACGCCAGTGGCGAGGCGGCGGTCATCGCCGAGGTCAAGAAGGCGAGCCCGTCCAAGGGGCTGATCCGGCCCGATTTCGACCCCGCCGCGATCGCCCGCAGCTACGAGGCCGGCGGCGCCGCCTGCCTGTCGGTGCTCACCGACGTCGATTTCTTCCAGGGCAGCAACCGCTACCTGGGCGAGGCGCGCGGAGCCTGCGCGTTGCCGGTGCTGCGCAAGGACTTCATCGTCGACCCGTACCAGGTGTACGAGGCGCGCATGATCGGCGCCGACTGCATCCTGCTGATCGTCGCCGCGCTGGAGGACGCGCCGCTGGTCGAGATGGCCAACCTCGCCCATGAGCTCGGCATGGACGTGCTGGTCGAGGTGCACGACATCGACGAGCTCGAGCGCGCGCTGCAGACCGACTGCGAGCTGATCGGCGTCAACAACCGCAACCTGCGCACGTTCGATGTCTCGCTCGATACCACCCTCGAGCTGGGGCAGGCGGTCCCGCCGGACCGCACGCTGGTCACCGAGAGCGGCATCGCCACCGCCGCGGACGTTGCCCGGCTGCGCGAGGCCGGCGTGGAGACGTTCCTGATCGGTGAATCGTTCATGCGCGAGGCCGATCCCGGCGCCGCCCTGCAACGGCTGTTCGCGCGATGAGCACCGCCGGCCCGGGTCCGCGCAAGGACTACCCGCCCGCCCGCAATGATGCGCCGCTGGTGGTATTCGACTTCGACCACACGCTCTACGACGGCGACTCGGGCGGCCACCTGTTCAAGTGGCTGGTCCGCCGCGCCTGGTGGCGGACGCTGCTGGCGCTGCTGATCGCGCCGGTGTTCGGCCCGATGATCGCGTTCCTGCCCACGCGCCGGGTGGGGATCTCCGGCTTTGTCTGGGCCGGCACTGTCGGCTTCCACGGGCGCCGCGACCTGGACGCGCTGATCGACCGCTACGTGCCGCTGCACGCCGACGGGATCCGCCAGCGGCTGCTGCCGTTCGCGCTGGAGGTGCTGCACCGGCACCGGGTCGACGGCGACCAGGTGGTGATCGCCACCGGCGCACCACCCGAATTGGCCCGCGCGATCCTCGCGTTCGTCGCCCACGAGGACGTGCCGGTGGTCGGCACCCAGGTCGGCCCGCGGTTCGGCGCGGTGGTGGCCATGCGCCACTGCCACAACGAGATGAAGATGACGATGCTGCGCGAGGCCGGCTTCACCGCGCCGGTCGCGATCGCCTACTCCGACAGCACCGCCGACCTGCCGCTGCTGCGCGCTGCCGCCTCGCCGGTGGTGGTAAACCCGAAGGCCGACGGGGTCGAGACGTTCCGGCAGGAACTCCCGCCCGGCACGCCGATCCTCAACTGGGGCTGCCCCGGCCGTGCCGGCGACGCCCCGGCCGCCGACCTGCCGCACGGTTCGTAGAAGCCACAAAACAAAACGGGCGACCCGAAGGCCGCCCGCGATCGTGATGCCTGCCGCGCCTCAGCGCGTGCCGTACAGCACCACCGTCTTGCCGCGTGCATGCAGCTTGCCATCGGCCTGCAGCTTCTTGAGCACGCGCCCGGCCATCTCGCGCGAGCAACCCACCAGCCGCGACAGCTCCTGGCGGGACACCCGCAACTGGGTGCCGTCCGGGTGGCTCATCGCTTCCGGCTCCTTGGCCAGGTCGTGCAGCGCCCGCACGATCCGGTCGGTGACGTCCAGGAAGGCCAGGCGCCCGGCCTTCCTGCTGGTGTCGAGCAGCCGGCGCGAGATCTGCGCGCCGATCGCGTACAGCAGCTTCGGTGCGTCCGGGGCCAGGCGCGACAGCAGCAGGTCGTAGAAGCGCTCGTGGCCGATCTCGGCCAGCTCGCACGGGGTGCGGGTGCGCAGGATCACCTCGCGCTGGTCGTTTTCGATGAACAAGCCCAGCTCGCCGACGAACTCGCCGGGCCCGAAGTAGCCCAGCACCAGCTCGCGGCCGTCGTCTTCCTCGGTGATGATGCTGACCGATCCCGCCACCACGTAATACAGCGTGCTGGCCGGGTCGCCCGGGCGGAACACGTCGGTGCGCGAGGGGTAGCGCCGGCGGTGGCAGTGGGCCAGGAAGCGTTCGATCACGGCCCCGTCGGGCATCAGCGGGCTGTTGGTTCGGCTCAGTGCAGTCAAGGGAACTACCGGGTTGGCGGACATGTGAGTGAAACCTGAATATTCGAGCGAGCTTAGGTCGAAGTGGCGCCGTGAGGCAAATCCTGCCATTGCGGGACAGCTCGCGCAGTGCGGTCATTTTCCCATTACGCCCGATTGCCCCATAATCGCCGCCTGTTCGCCCTATCGGGAAATGCCGTGGTCAAGCCGTTGCCGCGCCTCAGGTTGCAGGGATTCAACAACCTCACCAAGGCGCTCTCGTTCAACATCTACGATGTCTGCTTCGCCGCCTCCGAGGATGAGCGGCAGCGCTACATCGAGTACATCGACGAGGCCTACAACGCCGACCGCCTGACCCAGATCCTGACGGACGTGGCGGACATCATCGGCGCCAACATCCTCAACATCGCGCGACAGGACTACGACCCGCAGGGCGCGTCGGTGACCATCCTCATCTCCGAGGAGCCGGTGATCGACAAGAAGGACGCCAAGGGCGTGATCTCCGATGCGGTGGTCGCGCACATGGACAAGTCGCACATCACCGTGCACACGTATCCGGAGACCCATCCGGACAACGGCATCGCGACCTTCCGCGCCGACATCGACGTGGCCACCTGCGGCGTGATCTCGCCGCTGAAGGCACTCAACTACCTGATCGAGTCGCTCGAGTCCGACATCGTGGTGATGGACTACCGCGTGCGTGGCTTCACCCGCGACATCAAGGGCCGGAAGCACTACATCGACCACAAGATCAACTCGATCCAGGACTACCTGGCCAAGAACATCAAGTCGCGCTACGAGATGCTCGACGTGAACGTCTACCAGGAAAACATCTACCACACCAAGATGCACCTGAAGGAGTTCGACCTCGACCGCTACCTGTTCGAGGAGAAGGCGCGGAACCTGTCGTTCAAGGAGCGCATGAAGATCGAGGCACGGCTCAAGCGCGAGATCGAGGAGCTGTACCACGGGCGCAACCTGGTCGACTGAGGTCGGCCGTCGCCGCATGGTGCAAGAAGGCCGGCAAACGTCGGCCTTTTTTGTTGTCGCGTGAGTCCGTTTGGGTAGGAGCGGCTTGACCCGCGATCGTGGGGCCGGTGCACGCTGTCGGCGATCCGATCGCGGCTGAAGCCGCTCCTACAAAAATGCCCGGTTCCGGCTCAGAGCCGGTAGGCGACCGTCTTCATCAGCTTTGACGCGGCGGCCATCAGTCGCGGGACCGGAAACGGCAGGATCCGTGCGCCCGCCGCCTCGGCGTTGTCGGCGTGCCGGGCCTCGTCGGCCTTCATTACCCCGAGGATCGCGCGGCTGCGGTGGTCGTCGCCGGGCAGCGAGGCCAGGTGCTCGTCGATGTGGGCCTCGACCTGGCGTTCGGTCTCGACCACGAAGCCGAGGTTCCAGCCGTCCCCGCGCAAACCCGCCAGCGCGCCGATCGCGAAGCTGCCGCCGTACCACAGCGGGTTGAGCAGGCTGGGGCGGCTGTCGAGCTCGCGCAGGCGCTCGGCGCACCAGGCCAGGTGGTCGGTCTCTTCCTGTGCCGCTTCCAGCAGGTGCGCGCGGGTGGCCTCGTCGCGGGCGACGGCCGCCTGCCCGCAGTACAGCGCTTGCGCGCAGACCTCGCCGACGTGGTTGATCCGCATCAGGCCGGCGGCATGCCGGCGGTCGGGCTCGTCCATGACGATGTCGGGCTCGCCGGCGCCCGGGTTCGGCCGTTCGGCAACCGGCGCGCCCAGCACGGTTTCCAGCGCGCGCTGCGCGTCATCGAGCAAGCGGTCGAACCGGGACAGGTGGCGGGGCGCGGAAGCGGTGGTCATGGGCGGCGACTCGGCGGAACGGGACGGGGCAATTCTAGGCTGGCGCGATGATCGCCCGGTGCAAGCGGCAGCAGGGCCTCGGCCAGCAGCTCGACCGGATGGAGGACCTGCGCGGAACTGCCGTTGCCCAGGTGCAGCCGGCAGCCGATGTTCGCGCTGAGCAGTCGCGACGCGCCGCTGGCGGCGAACTGTTCGAGCAGTGGCCGGCGGTAGTCGTCGGCGCGGGTGGGGTCGGTCAGCATCGCCGTGCCGGCGGCGCCGCAACATCCGCTGCCGGCATCGAGCTCCACCACCTCCAGCCCGGGGACCGCCGCCAGCAGCCTGCGCAGCGCGGGCACCGAGCGGACGACGTTGCGCTGGGTGCATGGCAGGTGCAGCGCGACCCGCTCGCGCCGCTCGCCGAAGCGCAGGCGAGCGCGGTGCGCGTCGAGGAAGGTGAGCGCATCGACTGTTTCGACCTCCAGCGAAGCCGCGACCGCTTCATGGCAGCCACTGGCCAGGGTCAGCACGGTCGTGCAACCGGCGAACGCGTCGCGGTTGCGGGCGGCCAGCGTGCTCGCCGCGGCCGCGTTGCCGGCGTGTACATGCATGCTGCCGCAGCAGCCCTGCGACGTCGGCGCCACCAGCTCGAATCCCGCGGCAGCGCACAGCCGTGCCAGCGCGTCGCGCGCGGCGGGTTCGTAACGGTCGGCGACGCAGCCCACGAACAGCCCCACGCGGTGACCGCCGCGTACGTCGAGTGGCGGCGTCGCCCCGGCACGAGTCCATGCCGGAGGACGGGGCAGGGCGCGCAGGCCGGCCGGCAGGATCGGGTGGGCGATGCGGTACAGCCGGAGCAGTGCTCGCAGCAATCGCGGCCGCATGACCAGCCACTCGGCCCCACGCTGGCGCAGGTTCGTGCCGCGGCGGGCACGCTGCTGCACGTGGGCCAGGTTCAGCAACGCGCCGTATTCGACTCCGGCCGGGCAGACCGCCTCGCAGTTGCGGCAGCCCAGACAGTGGTCCAGGTGGAGGTCGCCGACGGCCGTGGGTTCGACCGCCCCCAGCGCCCAGGTCCGCGCCAGCGCGATCCGGCCGCGCGGGGATTCCGGCTCAAGCCGGTCGTGGGTGTAGGTCGGGCAGACCGGCAGGCACAACCCGCACTGGACGCAGCGGTCCGCCAGCGCCACGGCTTCGTCCGAGCCCGGCCCGGCCTGCGGGGAAGCCTGAGCGGGCGTGGCGTGGGGCATGCGGCGATGCTAGCATGGGCGGTCCGGTGGCTTGCGGTGTCCCGCGAGTCCCGCTATCATTCCGCCTCTTTCGTTCCGCAGTTGCACGCGGCGCGCCAAACGCGCGGCAAAGTTCCGGTCCGTCCCTTGCGGGACACGCACCCGGAATCAGCCCGACCAGGTACCCATAGAAGACCAGTCATGAAGACATTCACCGCCAAGAACGAGACCGTCCAGCGTGACTGGTACCTCGTCGACGCCACCGGCAAGACCCTCGGCCGCCTCGCCGCCGAGCTCGCCCACCGCCTCCGCGGCAAGCACAAGCCGGTCTACACCCCGCACGTCGACACCGGCGATTACCTGGTGGTGATCAACGCCGAGAAGATTGCCGTCACCGGCAACAAGCTCGCCGACAAGAAGTACCACCGCTTCACCGGCTACATCGGCAACCTCAAGACCGAGACCCTGGGCCAGGCGCTTGAGCGCCACCCGGAGCGCGTCATCGAGATCGCGGTCAAGGGCATGCTGCCGAAGAACCCGCTCGGCCGCGCGATGTACCGCAAGCTCAAGGTCTACGCCGGCGCCGAGCATCCGCACGCCGCCCAGCAGCCGCAGCCGCTCGACATCTAAGGTACCGACATGGCAATCCAGCAGAATTACGGCACCGGCCGCCGCAAGTCCTCCACCGCCCGCGTCTACCTGCGCAAGGGCGATGGCAAGATCACCATCAACCAGCGCTCGATCGACGAGTTCTTCGGCCGCGAGACCGCGCGCATGATCGTGCGCCAGCCGCTCGAGCTGACCCAGTCGACCGACAAGTTCGACGTCAACGTCACCGTTGCCGGCGGCGGCACCACCGGCCAGGCCGGTGCGATCCGCCTGGGCATCGCCCGCGCGCTGGTCGAGTATGACGACACGCTGAAGTCCGAGCTGCGCAAGGCCGGCTTCATGACCCGCGACGCCCGCGAAGTCGAGCGCAAGAAGGTCGGCCTGCACAAGGCGCGTCGTGCAACCCAGTTCTCGAAGCGCTAAAATACGCCTCGACACCGGGTCACAACCGAGTTCCACAGCCCCGTCGCCAAGCGGTAAGGCACCTGACTCTGACTCAGGCATTCGGTGGTTCGAATCCATCCGGGGCTGCCAGATACGCAAGAAACCCGCCTTCATGGCGGGTTTTTTGTTGCCTGCCGCCCGGCGTGCCGTCCCGGCACGGGGCATGGCGTCGCCGGGTCGAGCCGTTACAATTGAAACCATTGCGCGGCTCGCGCGCCCGATGACGGAAGGACTGCACCGATGAAGCTTGGTTCACTCAAGGAAGGCGGCCGCGACGGCACCCTGATCGTGGTCACGCGCGACCTCACTCGTGCGGTGCGCGCCACCGGCATTGCCGACACCCTGCAGCGCGCGCTGGAGGACTGGTCGAACATCGCGCCCCGCCTCAATGCGCTGTCCGAGCGCCTCAACGCCGGCGAAGCCGACGGTGCCTTCGATGTCGATCCAATCGCGCTCGCCGCGCCGCTGCCGCGCGCCTACGAGTTCGTCGACGGCAGCGCCTACCTGCCGCACGTCGAGCGCGTCCGCCGTGCCCGCGGCGCCGAGGTCCCCGAGAGCTTCTACACCGATCCGCTGATGTACCAGGCGGTCAGCGCCGGCTTCTACGGCCCGCGCGACCCGGTCCGCGTGCCGAGCGAGGACTACGGAATCGACCTGGAGGCCGAGCTGGTCGTCGTGACCGACGACGTCCCGATGGCGGTCACTCCCGAGCAGGCCGCCGGCCACATCCAGCTGGTGGGGCTGGTCAACGACGTCTCGCTGCGCGGGTTGATCCCGGGTGAGCTGGCCAAGGGCTTCGGCTTCCTGCAGTCCAAGCCGCGTTCGGCCCTGAGCCCGGTGTTCGTGACCCCGGACGAACTCGGCGATGCTTGGCGCGACAGCAAGGTGCACCTGCCGATGCTGACGCATATCAACGGCAAGTGGTTCGGCGCACCGGAGGCCGGCGTCGACATGCAGTTCAACTTCGCCCAGCTGGTGGCCCACGCGGCCCGGACGCGCCCGCTGTCGGCCGGCGCGATCGTCGGCTCGGGCACCATTGCCAACGAGGACACGACCCTCGGTGCCTCGTGCTTCGCCGAGCAGCGCACGGTCGAGACCTTGCGCGACGGCAAGCCCTCGACGCCTTTCATGCGCTTTGGCGACGTGGTCCGCATCGAAATGCTTGATGCCAACGGCAACAGCATCTTCGGCGCGATCGAGCAGCGCATCGAACGCCACGACAGCTGACCGGCGGCAATGCCGCGCCGGCGGACGGCCGTCCGCTGGCGCAGGCGCCGTATTACCGTTGCGCGGGGGGCGCAGATGACAGAGGAACGGTCGCGCATGGCGGACCAATTGCAGCTGTATTCGTACTGGCGATCGAGTGCCGCCTACCGCGTGCGTATCGGGTTGAACCTCAAGGGCCTGGCCTACGAGACGTTGCCGGTGCACCTGGTACGGGACGGCGGCGAACAGCACGCCGAGGAATACCGCGCGCTCAACCCGCAGGAACTGGTGCCGGTGCTCAAGCACGGCGACCGTGTGCTGCGCCAGTCGGTGGCGATCCTCGAGTACCTCGACGAGACCTGGCCGGAGCCGGCACTGTTGCCGGTGACGAGCCGCGACCGCCAGCGCGTGCGCGCGATCGCGCAGATGGTGGCGTGCGACATCCATCCGCTCAACAACCTGCGCGTGCTGCAGTACTTCGACCGCGAATGGAACGTCCCCCAGCCCGAGCGCGACGAGTGGGTACGGCACTGGGTGGCAGGCGGCTTCGCGGCGGTCGAGGCGGTGCTGAACGACCACCCGTCCACCGGCGATTTCTGCGAAGGCAATACGCCCGGACTGGCCGACTGCTGCCTGGTCCCGCAGGTCTACAACGCGCGCCGTTTCGGCGTCGACATGACGCCGTACCCGACGATCGAGCGGATCGAACGCGCCTGCCTCGCGCTGCGCGCCTTCGACACCGCGCGGCCGGAGAAGCAGCCGGACGCGCCCCAGCCGAACTGAAGGGCGCGGCCAGAGGCGGCATCGCAGGCATTTGTAGGAGCGACGTAAGTCGCGACCCACTGACGCACGCCATCGCTGTGATTGCGCGGATCTGACGATCCGCGGTCGCGACTCACGTCGCTCCTACAGGTGGCCAGCCGGCTACTGGTTTGGCGAAAACACGTCGGCGTAGGGGTCGTGCTCGGCGCCGGCGCCTTCCGACAGCCGAAACTTCAGCGCCAGGCCCTCGCGCGAGTCCGCCGCGCGCAGCGCTTCCTCGATCTCGATCCGGCCTTCCTTCGCCAACCGGAACAGGCACTGGTCGAAGGTCTCGACGCCTTCTTCCAGCGACTCCTCCATCGCGTGCTTGATCTCGTGCACCTGCCCGCGCCGCATCAGGTCGCGGATGTGCGGGGTGTTGATCAGCACTTCCGACGCCGGCAGCCGGCGACCGTCGGTGCCGATCACCAAGCGCTGGCTGATCACCGCCTTCAGGTTAAGCGCGAGGTTCATCAGCACGTTCTTGTGCGCGGCCTCGGGGAAGAAGTTGAGGATGCGCTCGAGCGTCTGATCGGCGTTGTTGGAGTGCAGGGTCGCCAGGCACAGGTGGCCCGTCTCGGCGAACGCGATCGCGGCCTCCATCGTGGTCTGGTCGAGGATCTCGCCGATCAGGATCACGTCCGGCGCCTCGCGCATCGCGTTCTTGAGGGCGTTGTGGAAGGCGTGGGTGTCGAGACCGACCTCGCGCTGGTTGACCAGCGAGCGCTTGTGCCGGTGCAGGTATTCGATCGGGTCCTCGATGGTGAGGATGTGGCCCGACATGTTCGAGTTGCGGTAGTCGATCATCGACGCCAGCGTGGTCGACTTGCCCGAGCCGGTGGAACCGACGATGAGCACCAGCCCGCGCGGCTCCATGATGATGTTCTTGAGCACCTGCGGCAGCTGCAGCTCCTCGATCGACGGGATCACGCTGCGGATCGCGCGGATCACCATGCCGACCTCGCCGCGCTGCTTGAACACGTTGACGCGGAAGCGCCCGGCCTCCGGCAGCGCATAGGCCATGTTCAGCTCCAGTTCGCGCTCGAACTGCGGAACTTGGCCCTCGTCCATCAACGAATACGCGATCTTCTTGACCATGCCGGGCGGCAGGCCGGTATTGCCGAGCGGATGCAACCGCCCCTCGATCTTGATGTAGACCGGCGCGCCGGTGGACAGGAACATGTCCGACGCGTTCTTCTCCGTCATCAGCTTCAGGAAATAGCCGATGTCCATGCATCCACCTCTCGTTAGCGACGGCCACCCGTTGCAAGCACGGCACCGGCCTGACCACAATGCCCGGGCGACAGACCGCCACGGAACCCCCATGCACGCCAGCTTCGCACAAATCCGTTATCTGCTTGTGGGCGCAGTTCTCGCTTGCGCGCTTGCCGCGTGCGCGACCCTGCCGCCGCCGACATCCGAGATCAACGCCGCCGAACAGGCCGTCGTGCGGGCAACCGGTGCGGACGCCGACCAGTACGCCGCCGACCAGGTCGAGCTCGCCCGCGACGGCCTCGCCCGCGCCCAGGCGGCGATGGCGGAAGGCCGCCACGACGACGCCCGCCGACTGGCCGCGGCCGCCCACGCCGACGCCGATCTGGCCCACGCGCTGAGCCGCCAGGCACTCGCGGAAGCCGAGCTCGCCCAGCGCAAGGCCGAGGTGGACCAACTGCAGCGCCGCCTGGGAGGTGGTCGATGAACCGCATGCCGAAGATCCTCCCCGCCGCGGCGCTGGTGGCCGTGTTGCTGGTCGCGCCGGCGCGCGCCCAGGAGTCCGATGCGGTGGTGACCCAGCTCAACCAGCAACTGGTCGCGCTCGATGCCAACCCCGACACCGCGACCCTCGCCGCGTATGAGCGACTGCAGGCCCGGCAGGCACTGGAAACGCTGGCCAACGCACGCAGCAGCCAGTACGACGTGGCCCGCTACGTGGCCGAGCGCCGCGTGCAGGTGGCCGAGGTCGCTGCACGCACCGAGGCGATGCACCGCCAGATCGACCGTCTCGAGCGCACCCGCAGCGAACTGATCGTCGAGGCCAGCCGGCGCGACGCCGCCGAGGCACGCGCCGAGGCCGAACGCCTGCGGATCCAGGCCCGGATCCAGGCCGAAGAGGCCGCCCGCCTGCGCGCGCAGGCCACCAATAGCGCCGAGGCCATGGAGGACATCGAATCCGCCCTCAAGGACATCGGTGGCGCCGAGGCGGCCCGCCTCAAGGCCGCGCGGGCCCGCGAAGCCGAACTGGCACGTCAGGAAGCCGAACTGCTGCGTCAAGCCGAAGAAGCTTCGGACGATTGAGTTGTAAAAAACGCGTTATTCATCAGTGAGTTAGGGAGATGACCCTCGCTGCGCAACGCTTGGCTGCGGATGAATGCGGCGCCCGTCACGAACCGGCCGATCCGGCCCTTGCCGCCCCCCGAATCCGGGAGTAGGGTCGGTTTACCAAGCGGACATTTCCGCTTGGCGAAGAGCCAGGCCGACATGCAGACACCCGTTTCGCGAGATGCAGCCGAGCAGGATTCCGCCACCGAACCGGTGACCGACCTGCCGGGGGCGGGTGGGGCCGGAGTGATCCGCCCTGACACGGTCCGTCCCCTGGCACCGCATGAATCACCCCGCAACGCCTCGACCGTCCGGTCGGGGCGTTTGCATTCGTGCTGAAGGAGGCTTTCATGTTCGAAGAACAACCGCAGCCGGAAATCGAAGCGCTGATCAAGGCCAACCCCGAGTTCAAGCAGCTCTACCAGCACCATCAGCGACTCGACAAGAAGGTCATGGACGCCGAGCTGGGCGTGCTGCCGATCGACGACACCACGCTGGCGCGCATGAAGCGCGAAAAACTGGCCGCCAAGGACCGCCTGGTCCGTATGTACGACACGCAGCACCACTGAGGTTCGCCGCGGGCGGTGGTGGCCTCCTCGTCGGCCACCACCGCCCGCCCTTGGGGGCCTCATCACCCGCCGGCATCGGCGGCGCACCGCGTGCCGGGCCGCCCGGTGCGGACCGACCATCCCGTAGAATCCCCGGACTGCCGCGGTTTGCCGGCGCCAGCGCGTCCCGTCCGAATGCCCATCCATGCCTCCGTCCTCGACCTGATCGGCAACACGCCGGTCGTGAAGGCCCAGCACCTCGACACCGGCCCCTGCGAGCTGTACTTCAAGCTTGAATCGCAGAACCCCGGCGGCTCGATCAAGGACCGGATCGGCCTGAAGATGATCGAGGCGGCCGAGGCGCGCGGCGACATCAAGCCCGGCGACACCCTGGTGGAGGGCACCGCCGGCAACACCGGCCTGGGCCTCGCACTGGTCGCCCAGCAGAAGGGCTACAAACTCGTGCTCGTCGTCCCGGACAAGATGAGCCGGGAGAAGATCTTCAACCTCAAGGCGATGGGCGCGCAGGTCGTGCTGACCCGCTCCGACGTCGCCAAGGGCCACCCCGACTACTATCAGGACCTCGCCGAGCGGCTCGCTCGCGAGACCCCGGGCGCGTACTTCATCAACCAGTTCGGCAACCCCGACAACCCGGCCGCGCATGAACACGGCACCGGGCCCGAGATCCTGGCGCAGATGGCCGAGGTCGGTGGCCTCGACGCGATCGTCTTCGGCTGCGGCAGCTCCGGCACCATGACCGGCCTGTCGCGCCATTTCGCCACCCACTCGCCGCACACCGAACTGATCCTGGCCGACCCGGTCGGCTCGATCCTCGAGGACTACATCAACCGCGGCGAGCTGGTCGAGAAGTCCGCCAGCTGGATGGTCGAGGGCATCGGCGAGGACTTCCTGCCGCCGATCTCGGACTTCACGCGGGTCAAGAAGGCCTACGCCATCTCCGACAAGGAGAGCTTCCTGACCGCGCGCGAGCTGCTGGAGAAGGAAGGCATCCTGGGCGGGTCGTCCACCGGCACCCAGCTGGCCGCCGCGCTGCGCTACTGCCGCGAGCAGACCGAGCCCAAGAAGGTGCTGGTGCTGGTGTGTGACACCGGTAACAAGTACCTGTCGAAGATGTACAACGACTACTGGATGCTCGACAACGGCTTCATCGAGCGCGAGCAGCACGGCGACCTGCGCGACCTGATCCTGCGCCCGTTCTCCCAGCGCGACACCGTCGTGGTCGGCCCGAAGGACCTGCTGGTCACCGCCTACCAGCGCATGAAGCTGTACGACGTCAGCCAGCTGCCGGTGATGGAAGGCGACCAGCTGGTCGGCATCGTCGACGAGTCCGACGTGCTGCTCCACGTCTACGGCGACGAAGCCCGGTTCCGCGACCCGGTCTCGACCGCGATGGTCAGCAAGCTCGACAAGATCGACGTCGGCCAGCCGATCGAGTCGCTGCTGCCCGTGTTCGACCGCGGCCACGTGGCGATCATCGCCGACGGGGAGAAGTTCCTCGGGCTGATCACGCGGATCGACCTGCTGAACTATTTGAGGCGGCGGGTGGAGTGAGCCGGACCCCGCCTAGCAGCGGCTTCAGCGCTCATCCGACACCCGGCACACCCTGAACCCTCACGACCGCCACACACCGGCTGCTAAACTTCGCGGTCGCCTCGCCGCGGTAACGGAGCGTCATCCATGACTTCGCAAGACAACAGCGGATCCAGCCGCAAGCACGCGCTGGGCACCCTCGCCATCCACGCCGGCCAGTCCCCCGACCCCAGCACCGGCGCGGTGATGACGCCGATCTACCAGACCTCGACCTACGTCCAGTCGAGCCCGGGCGTCCATCAGGGATTCGAGTACACCCGCAGCCACAATCCGACCCGCTTCGCCTACGAGCGTTGCGTCGCCGCCCTTGAAGGCGGCAGCCGCGGTTACGCCTTCGCCTCGGGCATGGCCGCGACCTCGACGATCCTTGAGCTGCTCGACAGCGGCAGCCACGTGATCGCCATGGACGACGTCTATGGCGGCACCTACCGCCTGTTCGAGCGCGTCCGCCGCCGTACCGCGGGGCTGGACTTCAGCTGGGTCGACCTGGCGGACGCGGCCGCATTCGAGGCGGCCATCCGGCCCGAGACCAAGATGGTCTGGATCGAGACGCCGACCAATCCGCTGCTGAAGCTGGTGGACATCGCGCAGATTGCCGCGATCGCCCGCAAACGCGGCCTGATCGTGGTGGTCGACAACACCTTCTCCTCGCCGATCCTGCAGCGTCCGATCGAGCACGGCGCCCACATCGTCATGCACTCGGCGACCAAGTACCTCAATGGTCACTCGGACATGGTCGGTGGCATGGTCGTGGTCGGCGACGACGCGGAACTGGCCGAGCAGATGGCGTTCCTGCAGAACTCGGTCGGCGGCGTACAGGGCCCCTTCGACAGCTTCCTCGCCCTGCGTGGCCTGAAAACCCTGCACCTGCGCATGAAGGCGCATTGCGACAACGCGCAGGCGCTGGCCGAATGGCTGGAAACGCACCCCGCCATCGAGAAAGTGATCTACCCCGGACTCAAGTCGCACCCGCAGCATGAATTGGCGAAGCGCCAGATGGACGGGTTCGGGGGCATGGTCTCGATCGTGCTCAAGGGTGGCCTGGAGGCGTCGACGCGGTTCTGCGAGCGGACCGAACTGTTCGCGCTGGCGGAGTCACTCGGAGGCGTGGAGAGTCTGGTGAACCATCCGGCGATCATGACGCATGCGTCGGTGCCGGCGGAGCGGCGGGCGGAGCTGGGGTTGTCGGATGCGCTGGTGCGGTTGAGTGTGGGGGTGGAAGGCATTTTCGATCAGCGCGCGGATTTAGAGCGCTCGCTTGAAGCATGACTGAAATAATGTCCATCTTCGGCAAACACGGTAACCTGCTCTGGGAGCTCGTCCGGCGGGATGTCCTCGGTCGATACCGCGGCGCAAGTTTTGGAATCTTCTGGTCGCTTCTGAGCCCGTTCCTGATGCTGGTCGTCTATACGCTCGCATTCGGCTACATCCTGAAGTCGCGGTGGCCTGGCGCAACCGACAATATGGCCGACTTCGCCATGCTGCTGTTTATCGGGCTGATCGTGCATGGTTTTTTTGCCGAATGTCTGACTCGGTCGCCAAGCCTCATCGTCTCCAGTCCCAACCTCGTCAAGAAGATCGTGTTTCCACTCGAGCTGATGCCTGTGGTAGTCACACTCTCGGCGCTGTTCCACGCGTGCATGAATATTTTGGTGTTTCTGGTTATCAATTACCTGTTGCGCGAGGAGTTGCCGTGGGGTGCACTCCTCTTGCCTGCCGTGCTTCTGCCGTTGTCGATTGGTGTGCTCGGCATGGGCTGGCTACTATCTTCGCTCGGCGTCTACTTGCGTGACATTAGTCAGGTCGCAGGCGTCCTGGCTACGGCAATGCTCTTCCTCTCCTCGGCCATCGTACCGGTAGAGACGCTGCCGCCCCAATTTCAGATCGTGTTCAAGCTCAATCCTCTGACTTTCATCATCGATCAGGCCCGCGAGCTTTTGTTCTGGGGGCGTGCGCCGGATTGGCTGGGTCTTTCGCTGTATGCGCTCGGGGCGAGCCTGTTTGCGGCCTTCGGCTATGTGGTGTTCCAAAAGACCCGCAGAGGATTTGCCGATGTCATCTGAAACTCCGGATGTCGGCGTATGAGCGGCGAGTACATCGTGAGCGCGGAGGCTTTGGGCAAATGCTATCGGGTCTATTCGAAGCCCGTGCATCGGTTGCTCCAAGGGCTTGTGGATGTCGAAAGCAAGCGCTACTTCACTGAATTCTGGGCGCTGAGGGGAATCGATCTTCAGGTTCGTCCGGGTGAGACGGTTGGGGTCGTCGGTCGTAACGGTTCGGGCAAGTCGACATTGCTGCAGCTGCTTGCTGGAACGTTGACGCCGACAGAAGGGCGGATCGATGTGCAAGGGCGGGTCGCTGCCCTGCTGGAACTCGGAAGCGGTTTCAATCCTGAATTTTCCGGCCGCGAGAATGTATATCTGAATGCCGCGGTACTTGGTTTGGAGAGGCGCGAGATCGATTCGAAGCTCGATGCCATTCTCGCTTTCGCTGACATCGGCGCGTTCATCGATCAGCCTATCCGTAATTATTCGAGCGGAATGGTCGTCCGCTTGGCATTCGCGGTTCAGGCCCAGGTCGATCCTCAGCTGTTAATTGTGGACGAGGCACTGGCCGTCGGAGATGCCAAGTTCCAGGCGAAGTGTTTTGCACGACTCAAGCAGCTCAAGGATTCGGGTACAGCGATTCTGCTGGTGAGCCATTCGGCGGACCAGATCGTTCAGCACTGCGATCGCGCCCACCTGCTCGATGGTGGACGCCAGATGCTGGTCGGAAAGCCGAAAGACGTTGTGAACCACTATTACGATGTGCTGTTCGGCGTCGACAAGGAAGAGGCGGAGCCTTCTGCTGTCGCCGAGGTCGCCCAGTCTCACGAGGTAAGCGATGCTCGATCCACTTTGATTCCCGGTGATGACGCGGGATTCGAGGCACGCGCGAACTACAACCCGAACGAGTTCCGCTGGGGTGACAAAGCCGCGCGAATCGTTGACTTCGAGCTGAGCGCCGCGGGGCGGTCTTACCCCACAATGGTGGAGTCGGGAACGACAGCCATGCTGACCTTGCGCGTGGCATTCGATCGAGAGGTCGTCCGGCCGATCCTCGGGGTGACCGTCAAGACTGCGGAAGGCGTGGTTGTCTATGGCAGCAATACCGAATACAAGCCGCTGCCGGGCTGGGCGCAGAGCGGCACGCGGGGGAGCGTCGTCGATGTGCGCATCTGTTTCGATCTTCGCCTGGCCGACGGTGACTATTTCATCTCGGTCGGCATCGCCAGCCGCAATGAGCATAGCGTGGTGCCCCACGACCGGCGCTATGACAGCATTCACGTGAAGGTGGGTAATGCCGACTTCTTTGGCATGGCTGATCTCGGGCTTGCCATGGTGGACGCATCCAGCCCGTGATCTTGAGCGCGCTCCGCGCGCAGGTGATTGACAGCATGACGGCGAGCCGCATGAGCGACATGCAAAGACAGCTTGTTGAAAGCGGCTATACGCCGTTGGATGATCGTGTGTGGGGGCGTATCGGATTCGCCGGAATCGCGTACAGCGACGGCGATGCATCCGAGGACGGGTTACTGCTTACGCTGCGCTGCGCAGGCGATGTCAGCGTTTTCTCGCCCGAGTTGCGGTCGGCCTGCGTGGACTGGCCGAGCTTCTATCATCTGTCTAGTGAGCGCGCCAACCTCCTGCGCCCCTTTTCGACGGAATTCTCCGCGACGACTCGGGTACTCGAAATTGGAGCAGGCTGTGGTGCGGTGACGCGCTTTCTCGGCGAGACAGGTGCGCAGGTGCTTGCGCTTGAGGGGTCGCGACGACGGGCGATCATCGCCAGGGAGCGTACGCGCGATCTGGGCAACGTCGAAGTGGTCGCCGAGCGTTTTCAGGAGTTCGCGCCCGACGCGCGTTTTGATGTCATCACGCTGATCGGGGTGCTGGAGTACGCCAACGTATTCTCCGACGCGCCGCAGGCGGCGCTGGACATGCTGGACAAGGTGCGCGCGATGCTCGCACCGGGCGGTTGTCTATTCCTCGCTATCGAGAACAGGTTTGGATTGAAGTATCTCGCTGGCGCACCGGAGGATCATCTGGGCAAGCCGATGGTGGGGGTGGAGGGGGGCTACTCGCGTGGCGGCGTGCGTACGTACGGCCGGGCTGAACTGGACGCGCTGCTAGCGCGTGCTGGATTCGGACAGCGCGCGTTCCACGTCCCCCTGCCCGATTACAAGACGCCAGTGAGCATCATCGCGCCGGCGGGCCTGCAGGCCGATCCGCAGGAGTTCGACGCAGGAACGTTGGCCGCGCAAGCGGTCCGACGCGACCACCAGCTCGGCGCCACCACATTCAATCTACAGCGGGCATGGACCGGGATCGGTGAGAACGGCCTTATGCTTGATCTGGGCAACTCCTTTCTGGTGCGAGCAGTCGTCACGGGCGACGCGGAGGGGGTCGAGGGGCCGCTTGCGTGGCACTACAGCACGCAACGGAGCGGTGAGTTCGCACGCGAGAGCCGTTTCGTACGGGATGGAAGTGGGCAACTCGTCGTGCGGTCGAGGGCCCTGGGCTCGGTGTCATGCGCCGCGGACGATGTCGTCATGCGGGTGGCAGATGAGCAGCCTTATCTTTGTGGCACTTTGTTCGTCGAGCGGTTCCGGACCGTTCTGACGAAGCCTGGCTGGACCATCGACGAGCTGGCGGAGGTTGGCGCCGATTATCTGAATGCGATCCGAGGCGCCCTGGTAGAGGATGGAATCGAGATCACACTCGACGATCCGACGCAGATCCTCCCCGACCACTATATCGATGCGACACCGTTCAATCTGATCAGTGTGCCGGAAGGGCGGCCGGTCTACTTCGATCGCGAATGGGCGGTGCCGAGTCCGAGTCTGGGCTGGCTGACTCTACGCAGCGTGCTGTTCACGTATGCCGGAACGACGGCCGCACCGATGCAGGCCGTCGACGGCGTCGAGCGGGTGGGCGGTCTCGTACGCGCGGTGCTCGAGCGTCTGTATCCAGGTGATCGGCTGGAGTGGCTGGAGGCGCAGCTGCTTCGCGAAGCCCGCTTCCAGTCCGTCGTCACGGGCGTTGAGCAGGGGGAGCGGTTGCGTGAGGCGCTCGATATCCCGTTGCCGACGGATGCATCAGTCGACAACGGGAGCGGGTACGACAGTGCAGCGCTCTTCGCGCAAGTCGATCGGGTCTCGCAGAGCCTGCATGCGGGCGTGGCACACGTGGGAGATCGCGTGGGCAGCGTGTTGGAACAGCAGGATGCGATGTCGCAGAGCCTGCATGCAGTCGTGGGTCACGTGGGCGATCGCGTGGGCAGCGTGTTGGAACTGCAGGACGCGACGTCGCAGAGCTTGCATACAGTCGTGGGTCACGTGGGCGATCGCGTGGGCAGCGTGTTGGAACAGCAGGACGCAACGTCGCAGAGCTTGCATGCGGGCGTGGCGCACGTGGGCGATCGTCTGGGCAGTGTGCTGGAACAGCAGGACGCGATGTCGCAGAGCCTGCATGCAGTCGTGGGTCACGTGGGCGACCGCGTGGGCAGCGTGTTGGAACAGCAGGACGCGACGTCGCAGAGCTTGCATGCGGGCGTGGCGCACGTGGGCGATCGTCTGGGCAGTGTGCTGGAACAGCAGGACGCGATGTCGCAGAGCCTGCATGCAGTCGTGGGTCACGTGGGCGACCGCGTGGGCAGCGTGTTGGAACAGCAGGACGCAACGTCTCAGAGCTTGCATGCGGGAGTGGCGCACGTGGGCGATCGCGTGGGCAGTGTGCTGGAACAGCAGGACGCGATGTCGCAGAGCCTGCATGCAGTCATGGGTCACGTGGGCGATCGCGTGGGCAGTGTGTTGGAACAGCAGGACGCCATGTCGCAGGGCCTGCACGCGATCGCACAGGGGATCGCGGCGGACCTGCATGTCCTAGGTTCCGACGCAGCACTGTCCAGACACAAGCTCGATGGGCTGCTCGAGCAACTCGATGCTGTGTCACAGAGTTTGCATGCTGTCTCCGGATCCATGCAGGTGGAAATCGGACGCGTTCATGGGGATGTCGCCCTTGCCAACGAACGCGCCGACGAACTCTTGAAGCAGTTGGATGCGGTGTCGCAGAGCCTGCATGCCGTAATGGCGCAGCTCGGCGCCGGTATGAGTGCGCACGACCGCAGCATCCAGGCGCTTGTGCAAAACCAGCAAGCGACGCAGGCTGCGCTTGATGCGATGACTGCCGACCTTGCGCAGCTCCAGCGTCGATCCTTTGCTGGCACCCTCGGAAGGGTGTCTGGCTGGTTCCGCCGCGGCCGTATATGACCGTGCCCGGACCCGCATCCCTTTATGAAACACATGCACCCGCGGATCCTGTTGCATGGCCGGGGCATGCCCGAGCGCGCCCGATAGCGGATGACCTTTTTGCATGGGACCGGAAGACTGGAAGATGAAACATATTGAAGGAACGATTGACCCCATCCTGACACCGCTCCAGCAACTGCAGGCGGCAGGGAAAACGGAACACGGGTTTCCGCTCTGGAGGGCGACCGGCGACGATCCGGCATTCCTGTGTCGGATCGACCCCATTCCTGGAGGCTGGTACCAGCTGGATCTGCGTGTCGACGTCGTCTCGGGTCGACTGTCCACGCCGTGCCTTTACGTCGATTACGGCCAGGGATTCAGTGAGGCGGGCAAGATTGAGTTCGCGGTCGACGTCGGTGCGGGCGGACGCTTCGACGGCAATATGGTCGTCATGTTTCCGGCGCCAGTCGTGGCCTTGCGTTTCGATCCAACCATCATGAAGGCCAAACTCGGCCTGCCCAACCCGCGTTTGCATCGCCTCGGCCGCGTTGAGGCGGCGAGGCGGCTCGTCGCAGACGGGCTTCGCGCCCGAACCGGATTTCAGGCCAGGATGCGGTTTGTCCTTGAGATTCTGCGCCGAGGAGTCTCGGGCGGCAGGCGGGCGCTCGGCGACTTCCTCTATGCCTCATCGCGCGTGCATCACCACCGCAGCATGGACCCATTGGATTACGGACGGTGGCTCGACACGTATGGCAGCCTGCCTGGCGCAACTGAGACCAGTGGGAGCGAGACCGGTACCGCTGGCCCTCTCGTCAGCGTCGTCATGCCCACCTACAACACGCCGGAGCGCTGGTTGAGACGCTGCATCGAGAGCGTGCGGGAGCAGACCTACACGAACTGGGAACTGTGCATCGCCGACGACGCCTCGCCGCAGCCGCACGTCGCGCGGATTCTCGACGAGTACGCGCGGCTGGATCCGCGCGTCCGTTACGTTGTGCGCGACACCAACGGCCATATCTCGCACGCGTCGAACACCGCGCTCGACATAGCGAGGGGCGAATACATCGCATTGCTCGACCACGATGACGAGCTGCATCCGCGTGCCCTGCAGGAAATGATGTCAGGCTTCGCGGCGCATCCGCGTTGGCGCATGGCTTACAGCGACGAGGACAAGATCGACGACCAGGGCATGCGCTTCGATCCCTATTTCAAGCCCGACTGGAATCACGATCTGCTGCTGTCGCACAACTGCGTCAGCCATTTCGGTGTCTACGAGCGGGCACTGGTCGAGTCCGTGGGGCGGTTCCGCGGCGGATTCGAGGGTAGCCAGGACTGGGATCTCGCATTGCGCTGCATCGAGCAGCTCGACTCCGACCAGATCGGCCACGTGCCCCATGTGCTCTATCACTGGCGCGCCATCCCCGGTTCGACCGCGCTGGCGCCTGGCGAAAAGAACTACGCCCACTTGGCTGCGATGAAGAGCCTGCAGTCGCATCTCGAACGGGTCGGTCGCGATGCGGAGGTTATGGAGATTCCCCGGCATCCGGGCAACTATCGTATCCGCAACGCACTGCCCGCGCAGCCGCCGAAGGTATCCGTTGTCATCGCGACACGCGACCGCTCGGAACTGCTGTCCATGGCCGTGCGCGGCATACTGCAAGACACCGACTACCCCGACTTAGAAGTGGTGATCGTCGACAACGGTTCCGTCGAGCGGAGAACGCTCGACTATCTGGCGCGGATGACTCAGGACAGTCGTGTGCGCGTCATCAGGCACGGTGCGCCCTTCAATTATTCCGAGCTCAACAACCTGGGCGTGAAACACGCGAGCGGCGAAGTGATTTGCCTGCTCAACAATGACATTGAGGTGACCTCGCCCGACTGGCTGAAGGAAATGGTCTCGCAGGCTCTGCGGCCAGACATCGGTGCGGTGGGCGCGATGCTGTATTTCCCCGACGGCACGATCCAGCACGCGGGCATCGTGCTTGGCTTCAACGGCGTCGCCGTCAGCGCATATGGCGGGCGGCCGAAGGGCTGGTTCGGGCACATGTTCCGCGCGCGGTTGCTGCAGAACTATTCGGCCGTCACTGCTGCGTGCATGGTGTTGCGCAAGTCGCTCTACGAGGATGTGGGCGGCCTGGACGAAGGTCTGGCGGTCGCTTACAACGACGTCGATCTCTGCCTTCGGATCCATGCCCGGGGCTATCGGAATCTCTGGACGCCGTATTCGGAGCTGGTCCATCACGAGTCCGCTTCGCGCGGGCCGGATGATGTCCCCGAGAGGCGCGAACGGTTCCTCCATGAGGTCAATATCATGAAAGAGCGCTGGCCGCGAATAATCGCGCGGGATCCAGCGTACAGCCCGAACCTGGCCATCGTGGGAGACACCTTTGACTACGCGTTCCCTCCCCGTCATAAGGATTGAGGCCTTGCTAAAGCAGTCATTGCGTCCGCGGCTACCGATGTCCGGGCCGTTGTCCGCGCAGCTTACGGGTGCCACCCGGGGAATAACTAGGAAATGATGAATTCAGGCGAGCCCGGGGTGGCAGTGGCGCGTTCGTTCGGTGGCGGCTGGCCTGATCGAGGTCGTTGGCTGGGTGCAATCGGGTTCGCCTTGCTCGTCGCTTGGGCACTCAATCTTGCCGGCGTCAGTGCCAGCAAGGTAGATGTCATCCTGGAGGCGCGTACCAGCGCCGGTACCGACGGCGAGATCTTCTACTCAAGCGGTGGCGAGGAATACAGTCCCGAGCGAAGCATTCCCTTTGCACTGATTTCCGATGGGCAGTGGCACGAGTACGTTGTTGAACTGCCGATCAAGAATGGGATTGAACGTATACGCGTGGACCCCGGTAGAAGTGCCGGTGAGTTTTCGCTGCGGAGGATCGACATCGCTGTGCCTGGCGCGCGTCGGACGCTCGTCGGCGCTTCCCTCGCAGGGGCGAAAGGCACCGAGAACCAAATGCGTCTGCATGCAGTGGCAGGTGATGCAGGCGAACTTGTGTGGGTACTGGACGAGCCGGACCCGTTCGTCGATTTTACTCTGCCGAAGGGAGCCGGCAGGGTCGATTTTCGAAGCCTGTTCAACTATTGGTTCGGCATCATCGTCGCGGCGGCCGGCGCATGGATTGTGTTGACTTGGCTCGTGCCATTGGGGTGGCGCCGCTTGCCGACGCGACGTTGGGGTCCTGAACCTTGGCTAATGCGAGGCGCGCGCTTCATGAGCGACGAGGGCATCCTGATCGTATCGCCAAAGGCAGCGGGCGTCGTGGTCGCGCTGTTGCTTTCAGCGGTCGTCTACGTGGGATTGAACCTCCATCAATCCTCCATCGGTGTTTGGGAGGAAATGTATCCCGCAAGACCTGTTGACCAGATGATCGATCTGGGGAGCCCCAAGCACATACGTTCGGATGAGTGGAACACGCAGTCTCCGTGGGTGCTCTCGCAGGTTGCTAACGGGTACGAGTCGCGCAATCCATCCGTAGGTGGCGCGGGTGCTCCGTTGATCGCGAGCCTGCCGGTGGGTGGACCGGCGGCCGTTCTTCAGCCCAAGTATTACGGCTTCCATCTGTTCGGTGTTGAGACCGGATTCTCCTGGTGGTGGGCATACAAGACGTTCGGTTTGCTGTTGTCGTTTTTCTGGCTGTGCGCGCTGCTGACACGAGGTCAGGTCGTCATATCGTGCCTGGGAGCGGTGTGGGTGTATGGGTCATCGTTCACCCAATGGTGGTTCTCGAGCAATCTGCCGGAAATCCTGATCGGGTTTGCATGCGCCGTGATCGGCGCTGCTTATCTGATGTTCGGTCGCCGTCGGAGATGGATGACTGTAGGTGCGGGATTAATTGGATTCTCCGCGCTCAATCTAATGATGCATCCCTACCCGCCGTTCATCATTCCGCTTGCTTACCTGGGCGTTGCGCTCATCGTGGGACTCGCGCTCGAGGACGGGCGATGGGCTTCGTTTCGAAGCATAATCGTTGCGAGAGGCGCGTTGCTGTTGGGAGCGGTTGCCCTGGCGGGTGTCGCCGCCTTCCTTTACGTGCGGCAGGCGCTTCCTACTATCGAGATCATGCTCGCTACGAGCTATCCCGGGCATCGGATTTCTGAAAGCGGGGAGTTTTCGCTCGTCCGGCAGTTCTCGGGCTATTTCGAAGGCCTACGGTCGGATGGACTTTATGTCCCCTTTCCGCCAACCAACGCGTCCGAAGCGTCCAGCTTCATCATCTTGGCGCCCTTCGTTTTCGCCGTTGTGAAGATCAAGTCTCTGCTGAGAAGATCCGGCGCTTTGATTGCGGTCCTCGGCGCCTACTGCTTAGTGGTCGGAGCATGGGTGGGCCTTTCCCTGCCTGGGCCGTTCGAGTGGGTCCTGCAGAAAATCGGTTGGGGCTGGGTGCCGGGTGCACGCGCAATGCTGGGATTCGGATTGGGATCCGTGCTCGCCAGCATCGTGTTGCTGTCCCGCATGGTGAGCGGGGATATTCAGTATCGGTCCGCCTCCGTGCGATTGATGTTCGTCCTGATGGTCGTTCCGCTGCTCCTTGTCTTTGGCGGCTGGCTGCAAGCGATCGACCCGAACTTCTTCACCCTTAAAGTGTTGCTCATCGGAACTTTGGCGTCCGCTTGCATGGTCGCCGGTATAGGTTTGGGCCGTCTTGGCGTTTTTGCCTTCGGATTGATCATGGCGCTGTTGCCCTCGTTGATGGTTAACCCACTCGTAAGCGGACTATCGGCCATCCTCGAAAAGCCAGTGCTGAGCGCCGCAAACGACGCAGACGATCCAAACTCGGATACATGGGCGGTTGTCGGAAATTTTGTCTTTTCACAGGGCTTGAAGGCGCGCGGTCTGCACGTGGTGACGGGTTCGAAGATGGTGCCGGACCGCGCCCTCGTCGACGAGCTAGATCCGTCGGGTGCGTATACGGATGTCTGGAACCGCTATGCGCATGTCGTGTTCGAATCAGCGCCGGCTCTTCCCGAGCCCGCGTTCACCCTCCTGCATCCGGATATGTACCGGGTGTCGCTCAATGTCTGTGGCAAACAGATGGACCGCCTTGGTGTGACCCGGCTGGCGTACACGGATGCGGTGCCGGAGAGCGATCTCGCCTGTCTCCGCGAACTGCCCGCACCAGCCGATAGCGCTGTCCGCCTCTTCGTCAGATTGCCCGGTACAACGGATTCGAACGACGCTCCAGGTCAGACGATTCAACAAGAGACAGTGCAATGATCCGCGAAATCCTGATGATCATCTTCGTCACCTGTTCAACACTGGGCAGCCAGTTGCTCGTCAAACGCGCGGTGACGCAGATCGCCGCGCGCGATCCGGTGCCGACGGGTGTGCAATGGCTTCTGGCCGCGTGCCTGTCCCCGAGCGTGATCATGGCGGTCGCGATCCAGGGGATCGGTTTCATCGTCTGGGTGGTCGTCGTCAGCCGCGTGAAGCTCGGCATGGCATTCGCGATTTCCGGCGCCCTGTTCTACGTACTGATCGCGTTGTCGAGTTGGGTTCTCTACGACGAGCGACTCTCCGCGGCCCAATGGGCAGGGCTGGTGCTGGTGTCGTGTGGTGTCCTGCTGATGACGCTGAGTGGTGGTCGGCCAGGCTGATTCGCTGCGATGTATTCCCGCTTGCTCGCCCCGGGCACTTCTTGTACAGATCACGGATCCGACAGATGAAAATCCTCTGGTGTCACGAAGTCAGCTACCTCGACAAGCCTGTCTACGAGTATCAGGACTTTGCGGAGCGGTTGGCCGGACGTGGGCACGCAGTGGAGGTCATCGACTTCAGCGAGGCTCGGGTCACCTCGTCCGGAACGCAGCGCGTGAGCCGGACCGGTGAGGGCGAGATCTCGCTCACGCCGATCCCCCACGGCAACGTGCCTGTCCTCAAGTACTTCGAGGCGCGAGCACGTTTCCATCGAATGCTCTCGTCGCGGCTGCGCCAGGGCAATATCGATGCGGTCTTCGTCTACTCGGTCTTCATCAACGGCACGCAGGCAATCCGCTTGGCACGCCGACACGGTGTGCCTGCCATCTACCGTGTACTTGATGCGTACCACCAGCTGAGGCCGGATCGTGCCTCGCAGGCCATCCTGCGCGCGGGCGAGCGCTACATCTATCGCAATGCAGACCATGTGCTCGTGACCAACGAAAAGATGGGGGACTACGTGCGCTCGCTGGCGGGGGACGCAGTGCCAGCCAGCGTCCTCGATCATGGCGTGGACTGTGTACACTTCTTGCCGCGCACGCCTGACACCGCGTTGATGGAACGGTACGGACTGCGCGACGGCGACGAAGTGAT
Organism: Lysobacter luteus; assembly: GCF_907164845.1. Classification (NCBI taxonomy): domain Bacteria; kingdom Pseudomonadati; phylum Pseudomonadota; class Gammaproteobacteria; order Lysobacterales; family Lysobacteraceae; genus Novilysobacter; species Novilysobacter luteus. Next base: position 2,465,476 of record NZ_OU015430.1, on the reverse strand, counting down.
CGTGTTCCTCGGTACGACATACGCGTTCAGCGGGTTGATCGGGCTAATTCGTCGGATGGCCGACATCGTACGGCGCCGTCCGAAGGCAAAACTGCTGATCGTGGGCGGCGGTGAACTGGACGATGCCCTGGCTGCGGAAGTCAACGCGTCGGGGCTGCAATCCTGTGTGATCCTCACCGGAATGGTGTCGTACCAGGATGTGCCGCGTTATCTGTCTCTCGGTCGGGTGGCGGTGAATCCGTTCGAGATCAACGACATCACGCGAGACATCATTCCGATCAAGATCCTGCAATACCAGGCATGCGGGCTTCCGGTGCTGTCCACGCCCCTGCCGGACCTGCTCCGGAAGCACGATGACGTGCGCTCGGGTGTTCGCTACAGCGCGACGGACGCCTCTGACACCTTCGTCGAGGTGCTGGCCGACATGCTCGATCAGCCGGATGCCACGTTCGAACAAGGGCGACGGGGGCGCCGCTTCATGGAGCGGGCGTTCTCGGTCGACGTCGCGATCGATCATCTCGAAACCACGTTCACGACGCTGGCCGCGGCTCGACGCCGCGGCGGGTGAGGGCGGCTCAGGAGGGTTTGTGCCAAACCTTCCGGTTCACGTAAGACGTGTAGCTGAGCAGGATCCGCAACACCTTGTCCGATACGTTGGTCGCGGCGTAATCGGCAACCAGCCGCGTCATGCGGCCGTCGGCGGTGCCGCGCGACGCGCGCGCAGACTCCACGACGTCCAGGGCCTGGCGTACGTCGCGCAGTTCCAGGCCCGTCATGATGACCGCGCCTTCCTCGAACCCCTCCGGTCGCTCGTGCGCGTCCCGGATGTTGATCGCGGGGAAGTCGAGGATCGACGACTCCTCGGTGATGGTGCCGCTGTCTGACAGCACGGCCTGCGCATGCATCTGCAGGTGGACGTAGTCGAGGAAGCCGAACGGTTTCTCGAAGCGCACGCGATCGGGCGCGCTCAGTCCCAGCGCCTCGATGCGCTTGCGGGTGCGCGGATGGGTGGACACGATGACGTCCGAGTCCCGGTCCACCGCCAGGTGCGTCAGCACGTCGAAGAGCTTGCGCAGCTTCTGATCCGAGTCGACGTTCTCCTCGCGATGCGCGCTGACGACGTAATAGCGACCGTCAACGAGTCCGAGCGTGCGGAGGATCCCGGAGCCATCGATGCCCGGTCGGTAGTGGTCGATCACCTCGCGCATGGGGCTGCCCGTGCAGATGATCTGGTCGGGCGGCAATCCCTCGCGCAGCAGATACTCGCGCGCAATCTGGCTGTAGGTCAGATTGATGTCCGCCAAATGGTCCACGATGCGCCGATTGATCTCCTCCGGCACCCGGAAGTCAAAGCAGCGGTTACCGGCTTCCATGTGGAAGATCGGGATCTTGCGACGCTTGGCCGCGAGAGCCGCCAGACAGGAGTTGGTGTCGCCCAGGACGAGTACCGCATCCGGACGAACGCTGTCCAGAACCACATCCGTTTTCGCGATGATCTGGCCGATGGTTTGGGCCGTGCTCGCGCCCGCGGCCTCCAGGAAGAAGTCCGGCGTCCGAATCTGCAGCTCTTCGAAGAAGATTCCGTTGAGCTCGTAATCGTAGTTCTGACCGGTGTGAATCAGAACGTGATCGCAGTGGCCGTCGAGCATCGCCATGACTCTCGACAGTCTGATTATCTCCGGACGGGTCCCAACAATTGTCGCGACCTTAAGCACGCATCGCCTCCAGCGGACCGAGCTTGGAGACAACTTCCTTCACAGCCTCGATATCCAAGCGATGCGTGTTGTGAGAGGTGTAATCCTCGAGCAGCGAGATTTCGGTCTCGCCTTCGGCCGTGTACTGGTCGTAGTTCAGATCGCGTGCGTCGGCGGGGATGCGGTAGTACCGCCCCAGATCCTCTGCACGCGCCATCTCCTCGCGGGAAACCAGCGTTTCGAAGAGCTTCTCGCCGTGGCGTGTGCCGATGATGCGGATGGACGCTTCACGATCGAGCATTTCAGCGATGGCTTTCGCCAGTACCTGAATCGTCGATGCGGGAGACTTCTGCACGAAGATGTCACCGGGCTTCGCGTGGTGGAACGCGTGCAGCACGAGGTCAACGGATTCATCGAGCGACATGAGGAAGCGCGTCATTCCCGGGTCGGTGATCGTGATGGATTTTCCCGACAACAGCTGACTGACGAAAAGTGGGATCACTGAGCCTCGCGAAGCCATGACATTGCCGTAGCGCGTTGCCGAAAATACCGGGCCACTGCCTTGGCAGGCTCGGGACTTGGCCACCATGACTTTCTCGGCCAGTGCCTTCGACATGCCCATCGCGTTGATGGGATAGACCGCCTTGTCGGTACTGAGAACCACGACACGGGAGACATCGTTCTCGATCGCGGCGTTGAGAACGTTCTCGGTCCCGAGGATGTTCGTCTGCACTGCCTGCATCGGATGGAACTCGCAGGAAGGCACCTGCTTCAGCGCCGCTGCATGGAACACGAAATCCACGCCCTTGAGTGCGTCCTTGACGCTCTGGGGGTCCCGGACGTCACCCAGATAGAACTTCAGTCGATCACTGCTGATCGCCGAGCGCATATCGTCCTGCTTCTTCTCGTCCCGGCTGAAGACCCGGATTTCCCCGATGTCAGAACTGAGGAAGCGCCGCAGCACGGCATTGCCGAAAGAACCCGTGCCGCCGGTGATCAGGAGGCTTTTGCCCTTAAAGGTGTCGAGATTAGTCATGTCATCCAAATCAAAGTGGGTTCGCGATCGTGTCAGGTCTGGAACGGTCGAAGGCTTCATTGGCCCAAAGCATGACGACCATTTCCTCATCACCGATATTCGTGATGTCGTGCGTCCATCCGGGCACGGTCATCACGACTCGCGCATCTTCCGCGACGGTGGTCAGTTCGTATGTTTCCCCGCTGACGACGTGCCGAAAGCGATAGCGGGCAGCTCCCCGGACGACAAGAAATTTCTCGTTCTTCGTATGGTGATAATGGCCGCCGCGTTTGACGCCTGGCCCGGCCGTGAAGAACGAGAACTGCCCAGAGTCGGCTGTGCGCAGCATCTCCGAGAACGCGCCGCGCGCGTCTACGTGGCGGGTTAGCGGAAACGAGAACGACGAGGGCTCGAGGTGGGACAGGTAGGTCGCGTAGAGGGCACGAGTCAGGCCGGTGCCCGTGCGAGGAATATCATGGGTGATCGGCACACTTGCAAACTGCCGCAGCTCCTCCGCCAATGCGCCGACTGTGGTCTCGTATACGGGGCCGATCTCTGCGCGCGGCGGCCGTCCCGAATGGACGGCACGTATATCGGTCACGAGGTGGTCGACCAGATCATCGATGTAGAGCAGCCTGAGCGGAGCGGCCGGATCATGGATGTCCAGCGCCTCTCCGCGTGCGACCAGATGGCAGAACGTAGCGACCGCGGAATTGTAATGAGGTCGGCACCACTTGCCGAAGACGTTCGTTAGACGATACGAGATCGTCGTCGCACCGGTCCGCGCGGAATACCCCTCGAGGCACTGCTCCGCATCCAGTTTGCTGCGCCCGTAGGCGTTATCCGCCACAGCCTGCGTAGACGAGGAGAACAGAACCGGCTTCGGCGCTGCCGCTTCGAGAAGGCGGACGAGCGTCTCGGTGCTCCCCACGTTCCCGCTCCCGAACTCCGACTCGGTCTGTGGTCGATTGACGCCAGCCAGGTGAACAACCACGTCGCAACTTCCGACGGCGTCGGCCAGTTCCGCCGGGGAGGTGCGTCGGGTCACTGGATGCACGACGAACTGTGCTGGGTCCTCTGACAGCCTGACGACCAGATTCTTTCCGATGAATCCGTCCGCGCCCGTCACCAGGACGGATGTGGGCCCATCTGTCATGCCGAAGTTCCTGTTCTGGGTTGTATGGAGTCAGGATCCTGTGGCAACCGTCCCGCAACGGGTATTCGCGGCACCGACTGCATATCCCACATCAGGAAGGCCAACAGCAGTTGCAGGCCGATGATGATCGGGAGCGCCGCCAGCATCACCGTGCCGGCGGTGGCCGGCGCTCCTGCCTGCGACAGCCATTTCCATGCGCCGTAGACGCTTCCCCCGAACACCAGCGCCGCGCCCAGAAGCAGTTGCAGGGAGGCGGCGGACATGTCGCGCAGAAAGTAGTTGTAGAAAAGGCGCTTGGAGAAGTTCCGCAGGTGACCGCGAAGGAAATCGCCCAGAATCCGGGAGATCTTGAGGTTGCTGACCTCGTCGTTGTAACGGGCCGCCATCGGAATGTCGACGACCACTGCCCTGAGTGTATTGAGGCGGAACAGCATGTCCGACTCGAAGAAATAGCGGTTACTGATGCGCTCGGTCGGCAGATGCGCTGCCACGCGGGCGTGAATGGCCGTATACCCGTTGGTCGGATCGAACAGATCCCAATAGCCACTAGACGCCTTCGACATGAACGACAGCCCAGCGTTGCCCAAGAGTCGTATCGGCGGCATTGATCGCACCATGGCCAAGTCATAGAACCGGTTACCTTTAGTGTAATCCGCCTTGCCCTCGATAATCGGCGCCACGAAACGGCTGAGCAGTTCGGGCGGCATCTGGCCATCGCCGTCGATCTTCACCAGGATGTCGGCACCCGCTTCGAGCGCAGCGCGATAGCCGGCGATCACTGCACCTCCAACCCCCAGGTTCTGCGGATTCCAGAGCACGCGGACCCGGGGATCGCGGCAATGCTCGGCGACGTAATGCCCCGATCCGTCCGGGCAGGCATCGTCGACCACGAAGATCTGTTGACACTCACCGTTGATGCGTGCAATGACATCGAGGATGTGACGGGTGACCCGATAGCTCGGGATGATCACCGCAATGCGCGGGGTGGCAAACCTTTCGCGTCCCGCCGCGTCACAGGTAGTCACCCTAGCGCGGCCTCCAACTCCGGCAACACCTTGAAGAGGTCTCCCACCAGCCCGTAATCGGCCACCTCGAAGATCGCCGAATCCGCATCCTTGTTGATCGCCACGATGGTACCGGCGTCCTTGATGCCCGTGAGGTGCTGGATCGCGCCAGAGATGCCCACGGCGATGTAGAGCTCGGGGGCAATAATCTTGCCGGTCTGGCCGACCTGCATCTCGTTGGGCACGTAGCCGGCGTCGACGGCGGCGCGGGAGGCGCCCACGGCGGCGCCAATCCTGTCGGCGAAGTCGTAGATGATCTTGAAGCTCTCCGCCGAGCCCACGCCGCGGCCGCCGGATACCACCCGCTTGGCGCTCTGCAGGTCGGGGCGGTCGGACGAGCCCGCGGCGAGGCCGATGAAACGGCTGTGGGTCGGCAGCTCGGCCTGCACACTCGCGGCTTCTACCGGCGCGCTGCCACCCTTGCCGGCCTCGGACCACGACGCCGTACGCACGGTGGCGACCACGATGCTGGCGGCAGGTGCCTCGACGGTGATGATGGCGTTGCCGGCGTAGATCGGGCGCTTAAAGGTGTGGCTGCCCTCCACCGACATCACGTCACTTACCTGCGGCACGCCCAGCAGCGCGGCAACGCACGGCATCAGGTCCTTGCCGAAGGTGGTGGAGGGGCCGAACACATGGCTGTAGCCGTCGGCCAGCTTCGCCACCTGCGGTGCGAGCACCTGGGCCACGGCCTGCGCGTTGGCTTCATTGGTGACGGTCAGCACGCGGGCGACGCCATCGATCTGCGCGGCCTCGGCGGCAACCGCGGCCGGGTCGGCAGCCAGCACCACGATGTCGATGGCTTCCGGCGACAGCGCCAGCGCGGCGGTCACGCACTTGGCGGTGGAGGCATTGAGCTTGCCGTCGAGGTGCTCGGCGACGATCAGGACCTTGGACATCAGAGGAGCCCCTTCTGCTTGAGTGCGGCGACCAGTTCGGCCGCGTCCTTCACCATCACGCCCTTGCTGCGCTTGGGCGGCGGTGCGTAGGCGGTGGTCTTAAGTCCTTTGCCGGCCTCCACGCCGAGGTCGGCAAACGGGATCGCTTCCAGCGGCTTGCTCTTGGCCTTCATGATGTCGGGCAGCTTGATGAAGCGGGGCTCGTTGAGGCGCAGGTCGGTGGTGACCACGGCCGGCAGGTCGACTTCCAGCGTCTCAAGGCCGGCGTCGACCTCGCGGGTGACGGTGGCCTTGCCGTCGGCAACCTCGAGCTTGGACGCAAAGGTCGCCTGCGGGCGGCCCCAGATCGTCGCCAGCATCTGGCCGGTCTGGTTGGCGTCGTCGTCGATGGCCTGCTTGCCCAGGATCACGAGGTCCGGCTGCTCCTTCTCGATCAGCTTGAGGAAGATCCGCGCGGCCGTCAGCGGCTGGATGTCCTGGCCCGCCTCGGTGACCACGTGGATGGCGCGATTGGCACCCATCGCCAAGCCGTTGCGCAGGTGCGCCTGGGCATCGGCAGGCGCGATCGTGGCGACGATCACTTCGGTGGCGATGCCCTTGTCGCGCAAGCGCAGGGCCTCTTCCAGCGCGATCTCGTCGAACGGGTTGGCCGACAGCTTGACGCCATCGGTGACCACGCCGGAGCCATCCGGCTTGACCTGGATGCGGACGTTGTAGTCCACCACGCGCTTGTATCCGACGAGGATCTTCATCAGTTGCGGGGTCCTTGCAGGGGCGACGGCCGGGGCCGCCGCGCAACGAAATTCGGCCGGTCATTCTAGCCGACACCCGACGGTGGCGCAGGGTAGGGCGGGTGCCGGGTATCCTTGCCCCACCCGCAACGAGGAGTGGACGATGCTGCATCCGGTGGTGCTCAGTGGTGGCAGCGGGACGCGGCTATGGCCGTTGTCGCGGCAGGACCGACCGAAGCAGTTCCTGGCCTTGATGGGCGAGCACTCGCTGTACCAGGAGACGGTCCTGCGCGCGCTCGGGATACCCGACGTGCAGCCCCCGATAACGGTTTGTAGCGATGCCCACCGTTTCACCGTCGGCGAGCAGTTGCAGGCGATCGGTGTCGGCAGCGGCGGCATCGTGCTGGAACCGGTGGCTCGCAATACCGCGCCGGCGATCGCGCTCGCGGCGCTCCATGCGGTCGCAACAGACCCGGACGCCGTGCTCCTGGTCATGCCGGCCGACCACCTTATCGAGGACGAAGCGGCCTTCCGCGCCGCGGTGGAGCACGCCGTCGAGCTGGCTGAGAAAGACTGGCTGGTCGCGTTCGGCATCACGCCGGACTACGCGGAAACGGGCTATGGCTATATCCGGCGTGGCGAGCCGCTGGGCGACGACGGGTTCCGGATCGAACGATTCGTCGAAAAACCCGGGCGCGCCACCGCCGAGCAATACCTCGCCGACGGCGGGTACTCATGGAATTCCGGCATGTTCCTGTTCAGTGCCAGGCGTTACCTGGAGGAGCTCGGCATCCATGCGCCAGCCATCCTGCAGGCCGCGCAGGAGGCATACGCCGGCGCCGGTGCAGACCTGGACTTCATCCGTGTCGACGCGGAGGCGTTCGCCGCCAGCCCCAGCGACTCGATCGACTACGCAGTGTTGGAGAAGACCGAGCGCGCCGCGGTGGTACCGGTCAGTTGTGGCTGGAGCGATATCGGCTCGTGGTCGTCGCTGTGGTCGGTGGCCGAACGTGACGAGGCCGACAACCGCACCGAGGGCGACGTGATCGCCGTCGACACCCGGGGCAGCTTTGTCCGGGCCGCCGAACACCGGCTGGTGGCGACGGTAGGGGTGGACGACCTGGTCATCATCGACACGCCGGACGCCACGCTTGTCGCGCGCAAGGACCGGGTCCAGGACGTAAAAGCGGTAGTCGATCGGCTTAAGGCCGATGGCCGCACCGAACACCTGTCGCACCGCAAGGTGCATCGACCGTGGGGAAGCTATGACTCGATCGGCGTCGGGCCGCGGTTCCAAGTGAAACGCATCACCGTCAAGCCCGGCGCCGCGCTCAGCCTGCAAAAGCACCACAAGCGGGCCGAGCACTGGATCGTCGTGTCCGGCGTGGCGGAGGTCACCTGCGACGACCGCGTGTTCGACCTGCATGAAAACGAGAGCACGTTCATCCCGCTGGGCAGCGTCCACCGGTTGCGCAACCGCGGCACGGCGCCGGTCGAGCTGATTGAGGTGCAGTCCGGCAGTTACCTCGGCGAGGACGATATTGTCCGGCTCGAGGATGTGTACGGTCGCTCCTAGCCATTGCCCTAACGTACGCTTCGGTCCGGCCAGCTCCCCGGGCTAGACTTGGGCGATCCCGTTCAGGAGTTGTCCGACATGGCCCAGGCCACTGTTGCGCCGCCGTCAGCCGGTGGCGCCAAGAGCAAGCTCTACCCCGACGCGAAGACGGCGCTGGATGGCGTCGTCGCGGACGACCAGACCCTGGCGGTTGGTGGCTTCGGCCTGTGTGGTATTCCGGAGGCACTTATCGAGGCATTGCGCGACTCGGGCGTGAAGGGGCTGACCGCGATTTCGAACAATGCCGGCGTCGATGGCTTCGGCCTAGGCCTGCTGCTGGGCACCCGGCAGATCCGCAAGATGATTTCGTCCTATGTCGGCGAGAACAAGGAGTTCGAGCGCCAGTTCCTTGCGGGCGAGCTCGAGCTCGAGTTCAACCCGCAGGGGACGTTGGCCGAGCGGCTGCGTGCCGGCGGTGCAGGAATCCCGGCGTTCTTCACCGCGACCGGCTACGGCACGGTCGTGGCCGAGGGCAAGGAAACCCGCGAGTTCGACGGCAAGCACTACGTGATGGAAACCGCGCTGGTCGCCGACGTCGCGCTGGTCAAGGCCTGGAAGGCCGACAAGGCCGGCAACCTCGTGTTCCACAAGACCGCGCGCAACTTCAACCCGGCCTGCGCGATGGCGGGCAAGGTCTGCATCGCGGAAGTCGAAGAGGTTGTCGAGGTCGGCACGATCGATCCGGACCACGTGCACCTGCCCGGCATATACGTCGACCGCATCGTGCACAACCCGAGCCCCGAGAAGCGCATCGAACAACGCACCGTGAGGAGCGAGTAATGGCCTGGACCCGCGAGCAGATGGCGCAGCGCGCCGCGCAGGAACTCACCGACGGTGCCTACGTCAATCTCGGCATCGGCCTGCCCACGCTGGTGGCGAACTACATTCCTGACGGCGTGGACGTCTGGCTGCAGTCGGAGAACGGCCTGCTGGGCATCGGCCCGTTCCCGACCGAGGAGGAGCTCGACGCCGACCTGATCAACGCCGGCAAGCAGACGGTGACCGCGCGCGCGGGGGCCAGCTACTTCGGCAGCCACGATTCCTTCGCCATGATCCGCGGCGGCCACATCGACCTGGCGATCCTCGGCGCGATGGAAGTCACCGACAAGGGCGACCTGGCCAACTGGATGGTGCCCGGCAAGATGGTCAAGGGCATGGGCGGGGCGATGGACCTGGTGGCGGGCGTCAAGCGCGTGGTCGTGCTGATGGAGCACACCACCAAGACCGGCGATTCCAAGATCCTGCCCGAATGCACGCTGCCGCTGACCGGCGTCGGCGTGGTCAGCCGGATCATCACCGACCTGGGGGTGATGGACGTGACGGCTGATGGGTTGAAGCTGATCGAGTTGGCGCCGGGCGTTGGCCGCGAGGAGTTGCAATCTCGCACCGCGGTCCCCTTGGTGAACTGACTTCAGCCGGAAACGAACCGGCGCTACGTTGTGCCAGTCCGTTGCTTCCGGGTGACCCAATGAAGATCGCCATTGTCGGCGCCGGCTATGTCGGCCTGTCCAACGCCGTGCTACTGGCGCAGCGCGATGAGGTCGTTGTACTGGACATCGATCCAGTAAGGGTCGCCCGGGTAAACGGTCGTGAGTCGCCCGTCGAAGATGTCGATATCGGGCGCTTTCTGGCCGAGCAGCCGCTCCAACTGCGAGCCACCCTGAACCCGCGCGAGGCTTACGAGGGCGCGGCATTCGTCGTCATCGCAACACCGACCGACTACGACCCGGCCACCAATCACTTCAACACGAGCTCCGTCGAATCCGTCATCAAGGACGTACTGGCGATCAATCCGGCGGCGACGATGGTCATCAAGTCGACGGTGCCAGTAGGTTTCACTGCCGAGGTGCGCCAGCGCTTCGGCGTCGACAACATCATTTTCTCGCCCGAGTTCCTGCGCGAGGGGCGGGCACTGCATGACAACCTGTACCCGTCGCGCATCATCGTCGGCGAGCGCTCGGCGCGCGCCGAGACATTCGCGGAGCTGTTGCAACAGGGCGCGATCAAGCAGGACGTCCCGGTGTTGTTCACCGATTCGACCGAGGCCGAGGCGATCAAGCTCTTCGCCAACACCTACCTGGCGATGCGGGTGGCCTTCTTCAATGAACTGGACACCTATGCCGCGCGCCACGCGCTGGATACGCGCCAGATCATCGAGGGCGTCGGGCTCGATCCGCGGGTCGGGAACCACTACAACAACCCGTCGTTCGGCTACGGTGGGTATTGCCTGCCCAAGGACACCAAGCAGCTGCTGGCCAACTACCGGGACGTGCCGCAGAACCTGATGCGAGCGATTGTCGACTCCAACACCACCCGCAAGGACTTCATCGCCGAGGAAGTCATCCGCCGTAACCCGAAGGTGGTCGGCATCTACCGGCTTGTGATGAAGGCCGGCTCCGACAACTTCCGCGCCTCCAGCATCCAGGGGGTGATGAAGCGGATCAAGGCCAAGGGCATCGAGGTGATCGTGTATGAACCAGTGCTCGATGCGCCGAAATTCTTCCGCTCGCGCGTAGTCAACGACCTGGATGCGTTCAAGCTAGAGGCTGACTTGATCGTGGCCAACCGCATCACCGATGATATTCACGACGTCGTCGACAAAGTCTACAGCCGGGACCTATCAGGCGCGGACTGAGCTCCGGAAAGATACAAGGCGCCGTGGGGCCGGTCCGCCATGGTTCGACGGAATTCATCCCCTGAGATCTAAGAACGCACGTCTGGCGACGATACCGTGCCAATCCTATAGCCAGCCTGGCGCGCGGATATGGCGAATAATCTTTCGACCGCATGGGCGAGCGTGCCATCCACTTGGGAATCTTCGCATTCGAAGTCGTCTTCATCGAAGTCCAAGTCCAAGAGGGGGTAAAGCGCCGTATTTCTTACCCAGAACATACTGCCCGTTACGAAATCCATGGCGCCTAAATTCACCTCGTCGTCGCGAAGTCCTATTTGCATCGCGATTTTGGATACCGTTTCTCTGTTATCCCCCCAGAAGCTAGCGAGCGTATGGAGTTGTCCATCAGGACTGATTAACCCCAATGTTGCATCATCCTGTAAAGCCTTCAGGCAATCCGCAAAGTTAGAGGGCTCAAGCAGAGAATCCAGGATCTTATTGCGCCACTGACCTCCGTCGGTCCGGTGCGGCGAAATCTTTGTGTGAAGTTTTAGAATCAGTGAGTCCTTATTGGAGAGGGAGTCATTCACTATTCGCAGGAACGGGAGTATATCCCGGCCTCTGTTTTCGTAGATTCGATAATCCGCATTGAGGCCATGCGCCTTAACGGACGTTTCGACGGATGACAACTTTTCTGCAGTAGTACTGATAATTATGTGTAATTCGTAGGACAGCTTGGTGAGTCGAAGAAGTATGTCTTCGAGCACGTCGGGATACCACGCGTGTATTACAACGCAAACTCGAGGCTGAAGCGGGGGCGGCCGCAGCAAGCGAGGCTGAATTGCTCGGCGGGTAGCATCCAAGAATGCATGTCCGTGCCGCATATCAGGTTCCATCACGGCTGACTCCGCCCATTCGTTCCATGCGTTAATGAAAATGAATCGTGACGACGCCGGGATGTCGGCCATTCTGTCGTTGATCGTCTTTTCCAGCCAAGCGCCGAAGACACGTGGGGATGCGTGCAGATAAGACCGCCCTCGTCCGGGACGACGTGCTTCATTGTCCCACCCACAATTTACGCCGGGAAACAAACGATAGTCGGGAAGTGCGCGTCCGCTATATTCATTTGCCACATCCCGCCAGTCTAACGCCTCGCCTTCGAATCGTGGATTCAGCAGCGACTGACGGTGGGTCACGTTAGTTGGTGCCGAAAGATTTGGTGGAAACTCAATTGCGACATCAAATCCTATAGCTCGTGGGTCTGGGCGCTCGAACGATTGCACATATCCTATGCAAACTTCGCCGACATCATTATCCAAGCACCATTTTCGCCATCGGGCGCAAGTGGCCTTAGGGTCGGGCAACAACCCCGGACGATATACGAGAAGTAAAGGCTTCCCGTCTACCCTGAGGTAGCGCGGATCGCGGAGATACTTGGCGATGTAGGAAATGAAATGAATATCATCCTCGGGCGAGTGGTCTTGTTCAATGAGGATGTCCTGCGAGCGGCCATCCCACGTGCGCGTCCAGTTTTCGTTTGCCCAACAAAGACACATGGGAAGAGTTATTTCTTTTTCTTCCAGCCATTGACGGTGAGGCCGCTCCAGCAACCGCTTGCCGCCAAACCAGTAAAAATACATGCAAAACGCACCCACTCCGTATTGTTGTGCCAATTTGGTTTGCTGGTGCAACACCCTGGGATTGTTTAAGTCATAGAATCCCAAGTCTCGGGGAAGTCGCGGCTGTTTGTGCCCTTCAAACTGAGGAAGAGCGCGGGTAACATTCCGCCATTCTGTAAACCCGGCTCCCCACCATTTGTCATTCTCTGGAATTGTATGAAATTGAGGCAAATAAAATGCGACCAATGTCGCTGGTAGCTCTTTGGGAGCAGTCATGTTGCTGTGTTCGACGAAACTGAGTGCTCGGCCCCCAGAGCACACCCGGGGGCGACGCTCAAGGCCCGCTGTAGCTTGTCCCCTCGGAGTATGAGGTCGAATACTCGGAAATCGCTCAAGAAACCCTTGGCGTAGCGCATCCCGAGTCGCGACACCTATCGGCAGTGCGCGAAACGCTACGCGTAGGGCACGGAAGAGCGCATGGCGCAACGTGGCGGAAGACAGTTCATGGTTCATGAAGGCGATTACAGGTTCTGGTAATTCGGCCCCGAGCCGCCTTCCGGCGTCACCCAGGTAATGATCTCGTACGGGTCCTTGATGTCACAGGTCTTGCAGTGCACGCAGTTGGCGGCGTTGATCTGCAGGCGCCGGCCTTCGGCTTCGTCCTCGACGATCTCGTAGACGCCGGCGGGGCAGAAGCGGGTGCAAGGGTTGTCGTATTCCTCGGTGCAACGGGTCACGCAGATGTCGGTGTCGGCGACCTTGAGGTGGACGGGCTGGTCCTCGTCGTGTTCGGTCGCGGCGAAGTACACGCCGGCAAGGCGGTCGCGCGGGGCGAGGGTGCGTTCGACGTAGTCGCGTTCGGGTGACTCGTACTCGCCGATTTTCTCAAGGCTGCACCAGTCGGGTGTGTTCTTGAGCGTCCATGGCGAACGGCCGCCGGTGATGGTTTCCCACGCAGCGTTGAGCATCCCCAGCCACAGGCCCTTTTTGAAACCGGGCTTGATGTTGCGGACCTTGCGCAGCTCGGCCATGGCGTCGGAACTGCGCAGTCGCGCGTCAAAGCCGGCGGGGTCGAGCGAGGTCGCGATCAGGTGCTCGGCGGCGAGCATGCCGCTGCGGATCGCCTGGTGCGTGCCTTTCACCTTGGGCACGTTGAGCAGGCCGGCGGTGTCGCCGATCAGGATCGCGCCGGGCATCTCGACCCTGGGCAGCGACTGCCAGCCGCCGGTAACGATCGCGCGTGCGCCGGCCGAGACGATCTCGCCGCCTTCGAGCAGCGGCTTGACCATCGGGTGGTTCTTCCACTGCTGGAAGGCCTCCCACGGCTTGTAGCGCGGGTCCTTGTAGTCGAGGCCACTGACGTAGCCCAGCGCGATCCGGCCCTTGTCGAGGTGGTAGACGAAGCTGCCGCCGTAAGTGCTGTTGTCGGCCGGCCAGCCGAAGCTGTGCACGATCTTGCCGGGGCTGACGCGGTCCTCCGGCACCTGCCAGAGCTCCTTGATGCCGATCGAGTACCCCTGCGGGTCGCTGTCGGCGTCGAGTTCGAACCGCTTCACCAGCCGCTTGGTCAGGTGGCCGCGCGCGCCCTCGGCGAGCACGGTGACCTTCGCGCGGATGTCGATGCCCTGGGTGTAGCCGGGCTTGTGCGAGCCGTCTTTCGCCACGCCCATGTCGCCGATGCGCACGCCGATGACCTTGCCGGTGTCATCGTGCAGGGTCTCGTCGGCGGCGAAGCCGGGGTAGATCTCCACGCCCAGCGCCTCGGCCTGGGGTGCCAGCCAGGCGCACATCGCACCGAGGCTGACGATCACGTTGCCGTGGTTGTCCATCCCCGGCGGCACCGGCAGCTTGCGGCCACCATCCTTCGACAGCAGCCAGAACTCGTCCTCGGTCGCCGGCACGCAGATCGGCGGCGGGTTGTCGCGCCAGCCGGGCAGCAGGGCATCGAGCGGACCGGTCTCGATCACCGCGCCCGACAGGATATGGGCGCCGATGGTCGAGGACTTCTCGATGACGCAGACCGTCGTTTCCGCAGATAGCTGTTTGAACCGGATGGCCGCCGACAGCCCGGCCGGGCCGGCGCCGACGATGACGACGTCGTACTCCATCACGTCGCGTTCGGTCTCGGGGGCGGTGGTCGGGTCGGTCATGGCGGGCTCCTGCTTGCTGGCCGTGGATTGTCGCGGGTTTGGGGGCGGGGCGCCAAATAGGCGCGGGATGCTGGCGCGTTGTAGGAGCGGCTTCAGCCGCGATCGAGGCGGTGACGCGGGCAGACGGTCACACGATCGCGGCTGAAGCCGCTCCTACAGGAGCTGGGGAAACGGCGTGCTAGCGTCGCCGCATGGCGCTGCAACCACTGCCGCTGGAGGGTGCGGAACTCGGGTTCGACCCGGAGTGGCTGCCGGCCGGGGATGCGACAGCACTGTTCGGGGAGTTGCGCGCGGCGATTCCGTGGGAAGTCCACCGGATCCGGCTGTTCGGCCGCGAGGTCGACAGCCCGCGGTTGAGCTGCTGGATCGGCGATCCGGATGCGACGTACCGGTACTCGGGGGTGCGGTTCGAGCCACGCCCGTGGTCGGCGGCGCTGTCCGACCTACGGGACCGCCTCGAACGCGAGCTCGGCACCGGCTTCAACAGCGTGCTGGCCAACCTTTACCGCGATGGCCGCGATGCGATGGGCTGGCACAGCGACGACGAACCCGAGCTGGGGCCGGCGCCGGTGATCGCTTCGGTCAGCCTGGGCGCGACTCGGCGATTCGTGCTGAAGCACCGGCGCGAGCCGGACCGCAAGCTCGCGCTCGAGCTTCCCGCAGGCAGCCTGCTGGTGATGGCGGGCGCCACGCAACGCAATTACCGGCATGCGCTGCCGCGTACGGCGCGCCCGGTCGGTGGAAGGATCAACCTGACGTTTCGCAGCATTGGCCGAACCGTCGGCCCCGGGGTCTTGTAGGAGCGACCTAAGTCGCGATGCGGGGTCACGGAGCGTGGTCGTGATTGGACGGAATCCGCGCTTCGGCCACGTAGAGCGCGCCGACCGTCGGTGGACGACCGTCAGTGGGTCGCGACTTACGCCGCTCCTACCGTTCCTTGATGGCCCCGCCCGTCATGGGGGGAGTCGTCGCAGTCCCGCAAAGCGCCGCGGGCCGTGCTGCCCGGAGAACCTAGGGATGCTCGGCGGCGTGCGCGTTGCCGCTGGTGAGGACCCAGCCGGCGACGTCGCCGGCCACTGCGCCCAACCCCGACTCGAATGCGGTGACGACGTCGCCGACGCCGACGCTGGCGGCTGGCACGGCCTGCAGGAAGGTCCGTGCCGCGACGACTTGCTGGTCGGGGGCGTGCAGCAGTTTCGCGTTGACCTCGATCGTCGCGGCCGGCACGGATCCGCCGGTGCCGCCGGTGTAGTCGGACTCGAACCGCCGCAGGTCGAGCACCAGCTTGTAGTCGGCGCTGATGCCGCTGCCCTGGCGGGCGATGGCGGGTATGCGGTCGGAATCCTCCAGCGCCCGCAGCACGGCATCCTCGAGCATGTCCGAGGGCGTCTTGGCCCATACGGCGCCCTTGTAAACCTGCAGTTCGTTGGGCGCGGGCCGCACCGCGATGCGCAGGCTGTCGTTCATCTGCGACGCGGTGGCGCGCGACAGTGACAACTGCCAGTCGACGCTCGGCCAGCCAGTGGTCGCCTCGACGCGCGGGTCGGGTGCATAGATGGTGGCGCGCTCCTTCCCGCCGCCCCCCAGCAGGGAGCAGCCGGCGAGCAGGGTAGCCGCGAGCAGCGTCGACCAGCGCAGGGCCACGGCGGTGGCGCGCGTCGGGAGCAAGCGTGCCGGCGCTGCCGCGCGGTGCGGACGATGGCGGACGTGGGCGGAGGCGGGATCGTTCATTCGGGCTCGAACTCCTTCGGTGCGTCGCGGCCGAGCAGGTAACCGGCGGGGTTGTTGTCGAGGCGGTCGCTGATCCGACGCAGGTCGCGCACCAGCGCGCGCAGCTCGCCGAGCGTCGGCCCCAGCTGCGCCAGGCCGTCGTTGGCGAAGCTGTTGATCGCCGCGCGGTTCTCGTTGACCAGGCCGTTGGCGCCGGCCGCGGCCGAGTCGAGCTCGCCCAGGGTGTGGTCAAGCTTGTCGACCAGACCGGGCAGCTTCTGCACGAGTTCGCGGTCGACGTCGGCGGTGATCTTCTCGGTACGCGCGAGGGTCGCCTTCAGGTGGGCGCTGGATTCGCGCGCGTTGACCACCAGCGCGCGCAGGTCCTCGCGCTGGTCGGCGATCGAGCCGGTCAGCGTTTCGATGTTCTCCAGGGTCTGCGCCACGCGCTCCACGTTTTCCTCGCTCAGGACCTGGTCAAGCCGGGCGACCAGCCGGTTGGCGGTGTCGGCAATGTTCTGCAGCGCCGACGGCTCGGTCTGGATGACCGGGATCGGGCGCTGGTCGACGTCGACCAGCATCGGGCTGGAAGGCTCGCCGCCGGTGAGCTGGATGATCGGGCTGCCGGTGATGCCGGTCATCGACATCTTGGCGCGGGTGTCGGTCTTGACCGGCGCGCGGGCCTGCAGCCGCAGCAGCGCGCGGACCCGGCGCGGGTCGTCGGGCGCGAGGCTGAGCTTCTGCACGGTGCCGACCGAGATGCCGTTGTACTGCACGCTGCTGCCTTCGCTGAGGCCGGTCACCGGCTCGTTGAAGACCACCATGTACTCCTGCCAGCTTTTCTCGGAGGAGTACTTGGCCGCCCACAGCGCGAACAGCAGCAGGAATAGCGAGACCACGATCGTGAATGCACCGATCAGGACGTAGTTGGCCTTGGTTTCCATCAGTGGCTTGCCTCGATCGTCGGGTCGGCGCCCGGGTTTGCGACCTGGTCCGCGCGCGAAGGTGCGCCGGCCTCCTGCGTGTTGCGGTCGCGCGCCGTCTGTGCCGCCCTCGCGCGAGGTCCGTGGAAGTACTCCTGCACCCACGGGTGGTCGAGCTGTTCGACCTCGGCCAGCGGGGCGCAGGCGATCACCTTGCGGTCGGCCAGCACCGCGACCCGGTCACAGATAGCGTAAAGCGTGTCGAGATCGTGCGTGATGAGGAACACGGTCAGCCCGAGCGCCTCCTGCAGGGTGCGGATCAGGCGGTCGAACGCGGACGCGCCGATGGGGTCGAGGCCGGCGGTGGGCTCGTCCAGGAACAGCAGCGGCGGGTCCAGTGCCAGCGCGCGTGCCACGCCGGCGCGCTTGCGCATGCCGCCCGACAGTTGCGAGGGCAGCTTGTCCAGCGCGTCGGCGGGCAGGCCGGCCAGCTTGACCTTGAGCAGCGCCAGTTCGTAGCGCAGCGAGTCGGCCAGCTCGGGGTAGTGCTCCTTCAGCGGCACCTGCACGTTCTCGCCGACGGTCAGCGACGAAAACAGCGCGCCGTCCTGGAACAGCACGCCGGTGCTGCGTTCTATCAGCCGCCGGTCGTCCTCGTCGTCGCTGCGCGCGTCGACCCCCAGCACCTCGATCTCGCCCTCGTTCGGTCGCCGCAGGCCGAGGATCGACCGCATCAGCACCGACTTGCCGGTGCCCGAGCCGCCAACGACGCCGAGGATCTCGCCGCGCATCAGGTCCAGGTCCAGCCCGTCGTGCACGACCTGCTCGCCGAACCGGTTGACCAGCCCGCGCACGCGCACCACCGGTGCGGCCGGGTCGGCGGGCATGTCGGGTGCGTCGGCGGCCATCAGATGTCCATCTCCATGAACCAGATCGCCGCGAAGGCATCGAGGATGATCACCAGCGAGATCGCCTGCACCACGCTCGAGGTGGTGCGCTCGCCGACCGACTGCGCGGTGCCCTTGACCTGCAGGCCCTCAAGGCAGCCGATCAGGCTGATTACCAGCGCGAACACCGGCGCCTTGGCCAGCCCGACCCAGAAATGGCGCAGCTCCATGGTGTCCTGCATCCGCCCGAGATATTGCTGTGGCGGGATGTCCAGCCCGTAGGCACCAACGGTGAGGCCGCCGAGCAGGCCGAAGATGTTGGCGATGAAGGTCAGCAGCGGCAGCATCACCACCAGCGCGAGCACGCGCGGGATTACCAGCTGGTCGACCGGATCCAGCCCCAACGTGCGCATCGCATCGACCTCCTCCCGGCTGACCATCGCGCCGATCTGCGCGGTGAACGCGCTGGCGGTGCGGCCGGCGAGGATGATCGCGGTCAGCAGCACGCCGAACTCGCGCAGGAACGCGATGCTGACCAGCTCGACCACGAAGATGGTCGCGCCGAAGTCGCGCAGCACGTTGGCGCCCAGGAACGCGACCACCGCACCGACCAGGTAGCACAGCAGCGCCACCAGCGGCACCGCGTCCAGGCCGACCTGCTCCATGTGGAAGACGGTGGACGTCGGCCGGAAGCGTGACGGCTCCTTCGCCATGCGCAGCAGCTTGGCCAACACCTCGCCAAAGAAGCCCAGCAGGGCGAGGAACTCCTTCCAGTTGTCGGTGACCGCGAAGCCGAGGCGGGCCAGCGCCGCCGCCACGCCGTACTCGCGCTTGCGCGGCGGGCGCCCGTCGGCGACGTCGTCGATCGCCGCGACCAGCGCCTGGTGGTCGTCGCGGAACGTCACGCAATCCATGCCGAGGCCGCGCAGGTCGCAGAACCGCAGCAATTGCAGCGCGCCGAGCGAATCCAGGCGCTCGACCCCACGCGCATCGAGCGCGGTGACGTCGGCGGAGGTGGATTTCAGGCACTCGGTCAGCGTGCCGGCGTGCTCCAGCGTCCAATGCCCGCGCAGCAGCAGGCGGCCGGGCTCGCGGGCGTCGGATTCGATGCGTGGTGGTTGCGGGGCGGATGCGGTCATGGGGCCTCGTCGCCGCAGGATACAGCCGCCTGTGCGAAGCGTGTCGACACGCCACCGTCGCATGCGATGCTTTGCCCATGACGAGCCCGTCCCTGTCCCCGCCGCTGGTCGCGCCCGGCGTTGCCTCCGGCCCGATACCGCTCACCAATGCCAGCTACGCCGACCGGATCGCCTTCATGGTCGAGCTGGCCGAACGCCTGCACCTTTACGGCACGACCGCCCAGCGGCTGGAGGCGGCGCTGCTGATGGTGGCCGACCGCCTGCGGCTGGAGTGCGAACCGTGGTCCAGCCCGACCGCGTTGATCCTGAGCTTCAGCGACCCGCAGCGGTTGCCAGGCGCCAGCGACACCACCCGCGTGGTCCGCCTGCCCCCGGGCGACAACGACCTCTACAAGCTGGCAGAGACCGACCGCATTGCCGAGGCGGTGATCGCCGGCGAGCTCGATCTCGCCCACGCCTTCGAGGCGATGGCCGCGCTCGACCGGCCGCCGACCGCGCGCTGGCGGTTGATGCAGGTGCTGGGCTTCGGGCTGGTCGCAGCGGCGATCGGCGGGCTGCTGCGGTTGCCGTGGCTGGACATAGCGATCGCCGGCTTCAACGGCGTGCTGATCGGCGTGCTGACCCAGCTGGGCGAGACCCGCCCGCGCCTGCGCGAGGCGTCCGACGCGGTGCTGGCCCTGGTCGCGTCGCTCGTGGCGGTGCTGGTGGCCAGTTTCGTCGCGCCGTTGAACCAGAACACCGTGATCATCTGTTCGCTGATCGTGCTGCTCCCGGGCCTGTCGCTGACCAACGCCATGAACGAACTGGCCAGCCAGCACCTGGTGTCGGGCACCGCGCGCTTTGCCGGCGCGATCATGACGGTGCTGAAACTCGCATTGGGCACGGCGATCGCACTCTATGTCGCCAACCTCATCGGCTTGGCGCCGGAGGTGCGCGCGCTGCGGCCACAGCCGGCCTGGATGGAATGGCTGGCACTGGCGGCGGCCTCGCTCGCGTTTGCGGTGCTGTTCCGCGCCGCGTTGCGCGATTACCCCGCGGTCATTCTGTCGGCCGCGGCCGGTTACCTGATCTCGCGGTTTGCCGGCGCCGCCTGGGGCGCGGGGGCGGGGATATTCCTCGCCGCACTGGTGATGACTGCGGCGGGCAATGGCTACGCGCGGTGGTTCCAGCGCCCCGGCGCAATCGTGCGGGTCCCCGGCATCATCCTGCTGGTGCCGGGCAGCGCCAGCCTGCGCGGGCTGCTGAACCTGATCCAGCAGCAGGACGTGAACGCCGGACAGATCGCGGTGCTGGCGGTGCTCAATATCCTGCTGGCGCTGATCGCCGGCCTGCTGTTCGGCAACCTGCTGCTGCCGTCACGGCGGAACCTGTAGGCGTCGCCGGGAAGTGCGAAAAAAAAAACGCCGGCGTGATGCCGGCGTTTTCTGTTTTGCCAGGCGCGTGCCGGCGATTACTTGATCAGGAAGTCCTGCAGGTCACGGCCTTCGCTGGTGTAGGCGGCCAGCCAGCGGGGCTGCTTGCCGCGTCCGGTCCAGGTGTTTTCCGGGTTGGACGGATCCCGGTACTTAGGGGCGACCTTGCCGAGCGACTTGCGCGGCTTCTTGGTGGCGGTGCCGCGCGGCGCGCGGGTGGCGCCGGATGCCGCGGTGGCGCCACCGCCGGCCCCGAACAGCTCATTGAGGGTGTAACCCTCGTTCTTGGCCAGCTGGGCGAGTTTCCGCCGGACCTGGGTGATCGGCTTGCGCTTGCTCAGCGTGGTCTTGCGCTTCTTCGCCTTGCTGATGAGGGTTTCAAGCTCACGCGCGGAAAGGGTGTTGATATCGATCGCCATGCGGGTCTCCCGGGGGTGGAATACCCGGCCGGTTCGGCCGGTTGCCCGCGCATGGTAATGACGATCGCGTTGAGAGTAAATGAAATGAATATGCCGAATCAGGGGTTTGCGCCTGTTTCGGGATTGAAACAACCGGGGCCGGAACCGGGCCCCGGCAATCAGGCCTGGCCGGCGAGCCCGAGGCGCTGCTCCAGCGCAGCCCGCTCGAGGTTTTCCGCTTCGCTGGCGCGACGGTGGCGGTATTCGAACGTGCCGGCGGCCAGGCCGCGCTCGGAAACCACCACGCGGTGGGGAATGCCAATCAGCTCGATATCGGCAAACATCGCGCCGGGGCGCAGGCCACGGTCGTCGAGCACGACGTCCAGCCCCGCGTCGGCGAGTTCGCGGTAGAGCGCCGCGGCCGCGTCGGACACGGCGGCGTCCTTCTTGGGATTGATCACGCACACCGCGACCTGCCAGGGCGCCATCGCCTCCGGCCAGGCGATGCCGTTGTCGTCGTGGTTCTGTTCGATGGCGGCCGCGACGATGCGCGAGACGCCGATGCCGTAGCAGCCCATGGTCGGCGTGGCGGCCTTGCCGGAATCGTCCAGCACGGTGCAACCCATCGCCGCCGCGTATTGGCGGCCGAGCTGGAAGATATGCCCCACCTCGATGCCGCGCGCGATGCCGAGGGTGCCGCTGCCGTCGGGCGACAGGTCACCCGCGACCACGTTGCGGATATCGGCCACCCGTTCCGGCTCTGGCAGGTCCCGGCCCCAATTGACGCCGGCCAGGTGGAAACCCGGCTCGTTGGCGCCGACCACGAAATCGGCCATTGCCGCGACGCTGCGGTCGGCGATGACCGTGATCGCCCGCTTGGGCGCAACCGGGCCGAGGAAGCCGGGCGTGCTGCCGAGGTGCTCGAGAATCTCGGCCTCGGTGGCGGCGCGGTAACCGGCCATGCCGTCCAGCTTGGCCAGCTTGATCTCGTTGACGACGTGGTCGCCGCGCACCAGCGCCAGCACGAACGCCGGCGCCGCGGCGTCGGCGGTCATCAGCGCGACCGATTTCACCGTGCGCTGCAGATCGACCCCGAGCAGCCCGGCAACGGCCTCGCAGGTTTTCTGGGTTGGCGTTTCCACCTTGCGCATGGTTTCGGTGGCGGCCGCACGCTCGCCGGGGGCGATCGCCTCGGCCAGTTCGACATTGGCGGCGTAGCCGGAACCTTCCGCACCGTTTCCATCGATGGCATAGGCGATCGCGTCCTCGCCCGAGTCGGCCAGGACGTGGAATTCATGCGAGGCGCTGCCGCCGATCGCGCCGGTATCGGCGAATACCGCGCGGAAACCCAGCCCGAGCCGGGTGAAAATGCGGCTGTAGGCGTCGTACATCACCCGGTACTGCCGGTCCAGGTCTTCGTCGCTGAGGTGGAACGAATACGCGTCCTTCATCAGGAACTCGCGCGAGCGCATCACGCCGAAGCGCGGGCGGATCTCGTCGCGGAACTTGGTCTGGATCTGGTAGAAACACACCGGCAACTGCTTGTAACTGGCCAGCTCGTTGCGGGCGAAATCGGTCACCACCTCTTCGTGGGTCGGGCCGTAGCAATACCAGGCGTCCTTGCGGTCCTGGATTTTCAGCAACTGACCGCCGAATTTCTCCCAACGCCCGGTTTCTTCCCACAGCTCGCGCGGCTGCACCGACGGCATCAGCATTTCGATCGCACCGGCGGCGTCCATCTCCTCGCGCACCGCGCGCTCGACCTTGCGCAGCACGCGCAGCCCCAGTGGGGTCCACGTGTACAGCCCGGAGGCGAGCTTGCGGATCATGCCGGCCTTGAGCATCAGCTTGTGGCTGACAATCTCGGCGTCGGCGGGGACTTCCTTGCTGGTGTGGAGATGGAATTGCGACAGGCGCATGGCGGGGGATTCTGGAGCCGGAAAGCCGGCATTCTGACACGCCCGCCCGGGTGTTCGGCCCGCGATCGCCACGTGCGATAGGCCCGCGGTCACACCGCGATCGGCCCGGCGTCGCCGTGCGCGATCGGCCCGCCTCGCGGTTCACGATCGGCCCGGAGCTCGCGCGTAGGAGCGACGTAAGTCGCGATGCCACTGACAGCCGTCCCGGGTGCCCCGCGCGAAGGCGAGCGGGGTTGCGATCGCGACTTACGTCGCTCCTACGGATTCCGGTCTGAGGAACGAAGCGGTTCGGTCGCGAAGTCGCCCGGAGATGACGACGACGTCGACGTCGACGTCGACGTCGTCGACCGGGCCCTTGCCGCGCCGGCCGGCAGCGAGCCGTACCACGCCGCCAGGTCGCGGATGTCCTGCGGCTCCAGCGACCGCGCCACGGTCCGCATGATGTGTGCGTAGCCGGTGCCGCCGCGCTGCTCCTTCCGGAACAGCTGCAACTGCAGGGCGATGTAATCGGGGTGCAGGCCGGCCAGGCGCGGATAGCGCGGATTGCGGGCGTCGTCGCCCGGCCCGTGGCATTCCACGCACGAGGGGATCCGGGCAGCCGCATCACCCTGTCGCGCCAACCGCTCCCCCCGCGCCGCCGACGCCTCGATTCCAGGTCGCCGCGCACCACCACCTGTAGGAGGGGCTTCAGCCGCGATCGCCCCCCCATCCGCCGCGATCGCCCCATCCCCACGCGCACCCGCCAACCCGGCGTAGTACGCCGCCACCGCACGCATTTCCCTTGCATCCAGCCCGGCGGCCACCGGCTGCATTAAGCCGCTGTGCCGCTCGCCTGCCGCGTACGCCCGCAGGCTCGCGAGCAGGTAGTGCTCGCTCTGGCCGGCCAGCGCCGGGAAGGCACCCGTACCGCGGCCGTTGCCGTCCCGACCATGGCAACGCGCGCAGTCGGCGACCACCGTCTCCAGCCGCGAAGCGGCTTCACCGTTGGTTCCGGTACCGCGCTCGAGCAGGTCGAGCGATGCGCCCCCGGTCGGCATCCGGACGGCGCCAGCGCCGTAGGCCACCTGCCGGAACGCCTGCGGCTCCAACTCCGGCAGCTCCCGCAGGAAGGCGACCATCGCCCACACCTCGTCGTCGCGTTGGTGCGACGGCCACGCCGGCATCGCGGTGTATTTGATCCCGTGCCTGGCGATCCAGAACAGCTCTTCGTCGCTCCACCGGTCGATCCTGGGGGGCAGGTACGGCGGCGCCGGCTCCATGTGCCGCACGACCTCGGCGCGGGGGTGGCCGGGCGCACCGTGGCAGGCGAGGCAGCCGCTGGCGTAATGGCCGGCACCTTTGAGCACCATCGCGTCCCGGCTGAGCGGACGCTCCTCCGGCGGCGGCTCGTTGACCGCAAGCGCGTGGGTCTGGACCGAGCGGATCATCGCGAAGTGCAGCAGGAAGCGGGTGATCGGCCAATGCGGCTGGCTGGCGGCGATGGGTACGAAGCCGGCGGAAACAAACAGCAGCGCCGCCACCGCTACCGCCAGCCCGACCGCGGCCAGCCGCGCGAGCGACTGAAGCCACGCGTCACCGACCAGCCAGCGCCAAAACCGCCGCAGCCGGCCGGGCCGGTTTGCCGGTGCGTGCTCACCCATTGGCCACCACCCCGCGCCGGTCGCGCAGCAGGCCCGCCAGCAGCACCAGTGCGCCGGCCAGGTAGGACACGCCGCCGAACACCAGCATCAGCACGCCACCCAGGTGCTGGTCCTGCAGGGGCGACAGACTGGACAGCGTGAGCACGTCGCGATGGTCGCCGTACAGCGGGCGGGAGGCCAGTGCGAGCAGCACCCCCAGCAAGGTCATGTGCATGGATGTCATCAGCAAGCCGGCGACACCGGCCGCGGCGCGATCGCGCCGGCGCGCCGCGTCGCCGCCGAACGCGGCGATCCAGACCAGCAGGCCGACCAGCAGGAAGCTGCCCTGTTCCAGCACCAGCAGCCCGGGCACGTGGCGCGCCGCGTGGTGCAGCGCGGGCGCATGCCAGGCCCATACGACCACGAACTCCAGCGCCGAGGCGACCATCGGCGCGAACCAGCGCGGCCACCGGCGCGCCGGGTCGTGGCGGCCGCCCGCCAGCCCGACGGCGATCATCGGCGCCGCCACCGCGACCACACCCATGTGCATCAGCATGTGCGCGGCGAACGAGCCGCGTGACCAGCCCGGCAGCGGGCCAAGCCAAGTGGCCGCGAGCACGAGCAGCCCGCCTGCCAGCCAAGCGTTGCCCCAACGGTCGGCAGGGTGGACGGCGGCCATCAGCGGCAGGTCCCGATCACGGCCACGGCGAGCGCCACATACACCACCGCGACGAAGCTCAGGCCGCACAGCAGCAGCGTGGCGAAGCCGAGGAAACGGTGGCGGTCGCCGGGGGTGTCGTCGTCGTGCGGCAGGGTGGCGTCGCCGAGGCGATGGCCACGCAGGCCGCGCGCGCCGAACCAGGTGATCGCCACCAGCGCCACCGCGGTGTAGGCCCACAGCGCGGTGCGCGCGTCACCGAGCGTGGCGCCGGCGCTCCCCGCCTTGGCACACCAGATCGCGGCCGTCACGTAGCAGGCCAGGAAGTGCAGCGCCCACACGCTGGGCCCCGCGGTGAGCAGCCACAGACTGGCGCGGCGCTCCGGCAATGCGGCGTGCCCGCGCCCATCGTGGGTGCGGTGTTCGCGTGCGTCGGCGTGGGGGCGGGCGGGACGTGTCATTCGGCTCAGGCCACCAGCGGGAATCCGGCGATCGTCGCGACCGTCACAACGACCGTGATCGCGACGAAATGCCAGAACAGCGTGACGTTGTGGATGTCGATGTCGTGTACCGCGTCCATCCGGCCGGTCACGCGGCGCGCGACGCAGTACAGCTGCATCAGCGTCCCGACGAGCACGTGGGCCACGGTCCAGCCGGTCAGCAGCCAGACCGTCGCTTCGTACGCGTGGCGGGTCGGGTCCATCGCATGCGCGCGTGGCCCGGCCAGCAGCGCGTACACGCAGCCCAGTGCGAGCGCGGCGCCCAGCAGCGTCGCGGCGATGGAGGCGCCGCCGGCCGGCCGGCGGTTGAGCCGCCGCGCCAGCAGCATCGCGGCCCACGCGGCAAGCCCGAGTGCCAGCGCGACCGATGGCCACAGCAGCCCCGGGCCGCTGCTCGCCGCGGGCGGGAAGTCGTCGTGGATCGTCCAGAAGAAGAAGTACCCGAACACCAGGCTGGCGAACGCGGTCATGTCGCCGATCATCGTGATGAACATGCCCCACCAGCCGACCGACACCTGGCCGGAGGCATACAGCGGCAACGTCAGGCCGCCGCCGACATCCTTGGCCGGCTTTTCGGGGCGGATCGCGGTGCCGGTCCACACCCAGACGATGATTGCCACGACCGCCAGCACGCCGCTCACGGCCGCGGCGGCGTAGAGCTTGAACACCGGCAGGATGAACGCGCCACCGGTGAACAGCGCCGCCCACAACGTCATGAAGGTCGGGCCGGGCACGCGCAGGCACTGCTCGGGCACCGCGTCGACCGGCGAGGTCACGAGCGTTTCGCGCCGGCCTTCAGGCGCGTCGGCCAGGTAGAAGCGGCCCGCATCGACGTCGCGCATCAGGTTCGGCTGGTCCCACAACGGATAGCGCGTTTCGACCACCGGGATCGAGCGCACGCCCCACGGCTTCGATGGCATTTCCGCGAGCCACTCCAGCGTGCCTGCCTGCCACGGGTCGCGTGGCGACCGCGGCCGCCCCCGCACCAGCCACAGCGCGTCCACCACGATGAGCGCGAAGCCGGCCGCGAGCACGAACGCACCGACCGTCGACACCAGGTTGAGCAGCTCGAACGGATGCGCACCGGAGTACGTGAACACCCGTCGCGGCATACCGACCAGGCCGGTCAGGTGCATCGGCAGGAAGGCGATGTTGAAGCCGGCGAACATCAGCCAGAAGGCCAGCTTGCCGAGCCGGTCCGACAGCTTTTTTCCGACCGCGAGCGGGAAGTAGTAGTACACCCCGGCCACCACCGGGAACACCATGCCGCCGATCAGCACGTAGTGCAGGTGGGCGACGATGAAGTAGGTGTCGTGGGCCTGGAAGTCGAACGGCGCCATCGCGACCATCACGCCGGTCAGCCCGCCGAGCACGAAGATCACCAGCGCGCCGAGCACGAACAGCATCGGCACCGACCGCACCAGCCGTCCCATCAGCACCGTCGCCAGCAACGCGAAGATCTGTACGCCCGTCGGCAGCGCCACCGCCTGCGAAGCCGCCGAGAAGAACGCCAGCGAGATGTTCGGCAGCCCGGTGGTGAACATGTGGTGGACCCACAGCCCGAAGCTGAGGAAGCCGGTGCCGACCGCCGCCAGCACGATCCAGCTGTAGCCGAAGATCGGCCGACGGGCGAAGGTCGGCACGATCATCGCCACCAGCGCGATGGCCGGTAGGAAGATGATGTAGACCTCGGGGTGGCCGAAGATCCAGAACAGGTGCTGCCACAGCAGCGGGTCGCCGCCGCGCGCGGGGTCAAAGAACGGCCAGTCGAGCGCGCGCTGCAGCTCGAACATCAGGTCGCCTGCGATCAGCGGCGGGAATGCGAACAGGATCATCGCCGCCACCACCAGGATGTACCAGGCGTACAACGGCATCAGGTTGATCCGCATGCCCGGTGGCCGGGTCTTCAGCGTGCCCGTGATCAGCTCGACCGCGGCGGCGATCGAGGCGACCTCGATGAAGCTCAGGCCCAGCAGCCAGATGTCGGCGCCGTAGCCCTCCTGGTAGCTCGTCGTCAGCGGCGGGTACATGAACCAGCCACCCTGCGGCGCGGCGTTGAAGAAGATCGAACCGCACACGAACACGCCGCCGATCAGGAAACACCAGAAGCCGAACGCCGACAGCCGCGGGAACGGCAGGTCGCGCGCGCCGAGCAGCTGCGGCAGCACCAGCATCGAGAACGCCTCGAAGATCGGCACCGCGAACAGGAACATCATCGCCGAGCCGTGCAGCGAGAACAGCTGGTTGTACATCTCGGCGCTGACGAAATCGTTGTCCGGCACGGCCAGCTGCACCCGCATCAGCAGCGCCAGCACGCCGGCGAACAGGAAGAACACGAACGACATGCCCGTGTACCAGAGCCCCACGTTGCTGTTGTTGACCGCCGACCAGTAGCGCCAGCCGGTGGGTGTCGCCCATGCCGCCTCGAGCCGCGCGGCCTGGCCCGGGTCGCCCTGCGCGGCGGGTGCGACTGGCCCGGTCGCGCTCATTGCAGGTCCTCCAGGTAGGCGGCGATCGCGTCGAGGTCGTCGTCGGGCAGCATCCCGAAAGCGGGCATCAGCACGTCGGGCTTGATCCGGTCGGGGTGGTCGATCCAGCGCCGGAACGCGCCGGCATCGTTTGGCAGGGTGCCGGCGGCCAGGCTCAGGCGGCTGCCCACGTGGGTGAGGTCTGGGCCGACGCGGCCGGCCGCGGGCGTGCCGCGCACGGTGTGGCACGCGGCGCAGCCATGGGTCATGAACGCCTCGGCGCCGCGTCGTGCGAGTGCGGTCGAGGGCGCGCGCGCCGGTGCGGCCTGCGCCGCGAGCCAACGGTCGAACGCGTCGCGCTCCATCACCACGGCCAGGAACTCCATCCGCGCGTGCGACGTCCCGCAGTACTCGGCGCAGATGCCCTCGAACGTGCCGGTGCGTGTCGGCTCCAGCACCAGCGTGGTGGTGCGGCCGGGGATGTTGTCGAGCTTGCCGCCCAGCGACGGGACCCAGAACGAATGGATCACGTCGGGGCTGGTCAGCCGGAACTCGGTGCGCTCGCCGACCGGCAGGCGGACCTCGTTGGCCAGCGTTACCGGGGTGTCGCTGCCTGGCACGTGGTAGTCGACCCGCCACCACCACTGCTCGCCCGACACCGCGATCCGCAGGCCATCGGCCGGCGGCGGCTCACGCAGCTGCGGCATCAGCACCAGCCCGTACACCAGCAGGGCGGCGAGGGTGACGGTGGGGAACAGCACGCCGCCGCCGAGGATCAGCCAGCGTGCACTGCGCCGGCTGTGCGGCCGCGGGTTGACCAGGCCGGCGTACAGCGCGATCGCGACCACGATCGCCCAGACCACCGCCGCGCCGGCGGCCATGATCCGGAAGAGGAGGGCGATGTCGTCGGCGCCGCGACCGGCGGGGTCGAGGGTGGAGGCGGGTCCCTGGCAACCGGCCAGCAGCAGGCCTGCCAGCAGCGCCAGGACGGCCCGGGGTATCACGAAGGGTTCGTCGGCGATGGTCCGCTCGGCGACGGTGTCCGGCACGGCGCGCTCCCACTGGGGTCGCGACCGGCAGGAACGCGGTCGCGGCAATCACCCGAGGGTGCCGCCGCAGCGTTAAAAAAACCGTGAAGGCGCGGCCGCGCGCGACAGCCGCCTGCGATCAGTTGGCCTTGCAGTGCACCTTGATCGCCGCGGCGGCCAGTTCGGCCTCGTTGGCGCGCTGGTCGACGCTCAGCTCGGTGTCGGGCTTGCCGTCGCCGTCTGTGTCGGTGCCGACCTTGCCGTCGCCCTGCAGCAGCGCGAGGTTGGCGCGCGCGGTGGTGCACTGCTCGCTCTCGGCCGGTGCCTCGGCCTTTGCCGGTGCGTCGGCGGTGCCACCGCTGTTGCGGATCGAGCGGTTCTCGTAGCTGGTCTGGCCCGGCGGCGGGGCGTCGGAGTAGTGCGTCACCCCGTTGGCGTCCTTCCACTGGTACAGCTCGCCGCCGGTGGCGACCAGGGCTGCCGGCAGCGCGAGTGCCAGCACAAGGGCGGCGGCGGCCGGCCGGGACAGGCGGCGGGTGGTGGACGTGCGTTGGGCGGACATGCGGGGCTCCCCGGCGTTGGCGGTGTCGCGAAAGCGGATTGCAGCACCGTGCGGGCCGGCAGGCAAGCGCTAAACTGCCGAAATGGAACCCGTGCAACCCTCCGCGCCCGCCTCACGGCCGCGCGGACGCGGCATTTACCTGCTGCCCAACCTGTTCACCACCGGCGGGCTGTTTGCCGGCTTCTACGCGATCATTGCCGCCACCCAGGGGCGGTTCGACGACGCGTGCATCGCGATCTTCGTGGCCGCGATCCTCGACGGCATCGATGGCCGGGTCGCACGGCTGACCAACACCCAGAGTGAGTTCGGCGTCCAGTACGACTCGCTCGCCGACCTGATCAGCTTCGGCCTGGCCCCCGCCCTGGTGATGTACCACTGGGCGCTGTCGGCGACCCGGCTGGACGGCGTCACCGCGGGCAAGGCCGGCTGGGTGGTGGCATTCCTGTACGCGGCCTGCGCGGCGATGCGGCTGGCGCGGTTCAACTCGCAGGTAAACCAGGTCGACAAGCGCTGGTTCATCGGGCTGGCCAGCCCGGCGTCGGCCGGGCTGCTCGCCAGCCTGGTCTGGACCTGCTTCGTACTCGGCTACGAAGGCGCACAGCTGCGCTACCTGGCGCTGGCGGCGACCGCCACGGCCGCGCTGCTGATGGTCAGCCGGGTGCGCTATTTCAGCTTCAAGGGCAGCGGCCCGCGCAGTGACCGCATGCCGTTCCTGACCGTGGTGGTGGTGCTGGCGGTGCTGGCGGCGATCGCGATCGATCCGCCACGGGTGCTGCTGGCCATCACCGGCGTCTATGCGCTGACGGGACCGGTCCATGCGGCGTGGCGACGGATCCGCCGCGGCGAGGCCGGGAAGGCGGCGACGTGAGTCTCTGGGACGGCCAGCAGCGCGAGTGGTTGCAGGCGATGGGGTATTCGCTGCTGTCGCTGGTGGGCGACGAGGCGCCCGCCGGGGTCGAGCCCGGGCTGCCGACCGCGCCGGCGCAAACGTCCAGCAGTCCGATGCCACGCATGGGCGAGCCGGGCGACGCGCCCGCCCTGCGGGCGGAACGGCCTGTGGCAGATGCGCCACGCGCCCGGCCCGAACATGCCCACCGGCCGGCACCGCCGAAACCCGACGAGGAGGTTCCGGCCGCGCCGCTGCGAGTCGCGCCGCGCACCGACGCCGCTGGCAAGGCCGCCGCGCTGGATGCCGCCCGACGCGCCGGTGTAACGCGGCAGTTCGAAGGGCCGCTGTGGAATGCACTGGTCACTGCCACCCGTCAGTCGCCCGCGCTGGCGGCGCGCACCCTGCGCGAGCTCGGGGCTGATCCCGCCGCATTGCGCGACGACCCCGCCGCCAAACGCCGGCTCTGGACGCGCCTGCGTGGCCTGCGGGCGAGGGGTCAGCAGTGAGCGCGCTGAGCGCCGACCCGCCGCTACCGGCGACCGCGCTGCGGCCGATGCGCGAGGCTGATCTCGCCGCGGTGCACGCGGTCGAGATCCGCGCCTACGAATTCCCCTGGACGCTCGGCATCTTCCGCGACTGCCTGCATGCCGATTACCCCGCGTGGGTGCTCGACGTCGATGGCCGCGTCGGCGGCTACTTCCTGATGAGCATCGCCGCCGGCGAGGCGCACGTGCTCAACGTCTGCGTCGCCCCCGAACTGCAGGGCGCCGGACACGGCCGGGCCCTGCTGCGCGCGCTGCTGCGGCTGGCGCGTGCACGCCGCGCCGAGCGTGTCTTCCTGGAAGTGCGCCCGAGCAACCCGGGCGCGATCGCGCTGTACGAGACCGAGGGGTTCAACGAGATCGGCCGGCGCCCGCGCTATTACCCGGCCCGCAACGGTCGCGAGGACGCGGTGGTGATGGCGCTGGAGTTGCTGCCGGAGGGGTAGCGATCAGCCCAGCTTGGCCCGCTGGGCGGCCAGCGCCCCGCGCTGCAGGTTCCAGTCGGCCAGGCGCTTGCGCTCCTGCTCGACCACTGCCGCCGGCGCATTGCTGACGAAGGTGTCGCTGGCCAGCTTGCCCTGTGACTTGGCGATCTCCCCGTCGACCTTCTTCAGTTCCTTGTCCAGGCGGGTGCGCTCGGCACCCAGGTCGACCAGGCCTTCCAGCGGGACCAGCAGCTTGAGCTCGCCGACCACCGCGGTCGCCGCCGCCGGTGCGCTGGCGGCGTCGTCGATGAAGTCGATCCGCTCCAGCCGGGTGAGGAAGCGGAGCGATGTCTCGAAGCGGGTGGTGAGGGCGCGGTCGCGCGCGCTGGCGCCGGCCAGCAGCAGCGTGACCTGCCGCGCGGGCGCGACGTTGAGCTCGCTGCGCACGCGGCGCAGCGCGGTGACCATCGCCTTGAGCCATTCGACGTCTGCACCGGCGTCCGCGTGGCCGGCGTCGTCGATGTCGCCGCCCTGCGGGTACGGCCGCAGCATGATGGTGTCGCCGTCGATGCCCAGCCGTGGCGCGACCTGCTGCCACAGCGCCTCGGTCACGAACGGCACAAGCGGGTGCAGCAGCGACAGCAGGCGCTCGAGGACGTGCAGCAGGGTGTGGCGCGTGCTCGACGCCGCCGCTTCGTCACCGCCGTTGAGCGCCGGCTTGGCCAGCTCGACGAACCAGTCGCAGAAGTCGTTCCAGGCGAACTCGTACAGCGACTGCGCCAGCAGGTCGAAGCGGTACGCGGCGAAATGCTGCGCGGCTTCCGCGGCGGTCGCGTCCAGCCGCGCGAGGATCCAGCGCTCGGCGTCGGTCACCGGCTGCGGCAGTCCGTCGAAGCGGGCGCCTTCGGTGTTCATCAGCACGAAGCGGGTCGCGTTCCACAACTTGTTGCAGAAGTTCTTGTAGCCCTCGGCGCGGCCGAGGTCGAACTTGATGTCGCGGCCGGGGCCGGCCAGCGCGGCCATCGTGAAGCGCAGCGCATCGGCGCCGAACGCCGAGATGCCCTCGGGGAATTCCCTGCGCGTGGCCTTCTCGATCTTCGGTGCGGTCTTCGGGTTCATCAGCCCGGTGGTGCGCTTGGCGACCAGCGCGTCGGCCGAGATGCCGTCGATCAGGTCCAGCGGGTCGAGCACGTTGCCCTTGGACTTGGACATCTTCTGTCCGTGCGAGTCGCGCACCAGCCCGGTGATGTAGACGTCGCGGAACGGCACCTGGCCGGTGAAGTGGTCGGTCGCCATGATCATCCGAGCGACCCAGAAGAAGATGATGTCGAACCCGGTCACCAGCACCGAAGACGGCACGAACCGGTCGAAGCCGCGCTCGGCCATCAGTTCCGGGTTCGGCCAGCCCATCGTGCTGAACGGCCACAGCTGCGCACTGAACCAGGTCTCCAGCACGTCGTTGTCCTGCGACAGCGAGACGTCCGCGCCGAGCGCGTGCTTGGCGCGGACCTCGGCTTCGTCGCGGCCGACGTAGATACGTCCGGCCTCGTCGTACCACGCCGGGATCCGATGGCCCCACCACAGCTGCCGGCTGATGCACCAGTCTTGGATGTTTTCCATCCAGTGGCGGTAGGTGTTGATCCAGTTGGCGGGGACGAACCGGACGTCGCCGCGCTCGACCAGTTCCATGCCGCGCTTGGCCAGCCCGTCCATCTTCACGAACCACTGGTCGGTCAGGTACGGCTCGATCGCCTGGCCGGTGCGGTCGCCGCGCGGGACCTGCAGCTTGTGCGCTTTCGTTTCGACCAGCAGGTCCTGCGCCTCCAGGTCGGCGAGCACCGCCTTGCGCGCTTCGTAGCGGTCCAGCCCGCGGTACTGCTCCGGGGCGACGTCGTTGACGGTCGCGTCGGGGGTGAAGATGTTGATCAGTGGCAGCGCGTGGCGCTGGCCGACCTGGTAGTCGTTGAAGTCGTGCGCCGGGGTCACCTTGACCACGCCGGTGCCGAACTCGCGGTCGACGTAGGCGTCGGCGATGACCGGGATCTCGCGGCCAGTCAGGGGCAGGGTCACCGTCCTGCCGACCAGCGATGCGTAGCGCTCGTCGTCGGGGTGCACCATCACCGCGCTGTCGCCGAGCATCGTCTCCGGACGCGTGGTCGCGACCACCAGCGAGCCGCTGCCGTCGCTGAGCGGATAGCGGATCGACCACAGGAAGCCGTCCTCCTCCTCGTTGACCACTTCGAGGTCGGAGATCGCGGTCTTCAGCACCGGGTCCCAGTTGACCAGCCTTTGACCCCGATAGATCAAGCCCTGCTCGTGCAGGCGGACGAACGCCTCGACCACCGCCTCGGCGGCCATCGGGTCCATCGTGAACACGCTGCGCGACCAGTCGCCGGAGGTGCCGAGCCGGCGCATCTGGCGCTCGATGGTGTCGCCGGAGTGCCGCTTCCAGTCCCACACCTTGCCGATGAAGCCCTCGCGGCCGAGCGAATCGCGGGTTTCGCCGTTGCCTTCCAGCGCGAGGTTGCGCGCGACCACCATCTCGGTGGCGATGCCGGCGTGGTCGCTGCCCATCTGCCACAGGGTGTCGAAGCCGCGCATGCGGTGGTAGCGCACCAGCGCGTCCATCAGCGTGTGCTGGAACGCGTGGCCCATGTGCAGGGTGCCGGTGACGTTGGGCGGCGGCAGCAGCACCGTGTATGGCTCACCCTTGCCGCTGGGCTTGAACACGCCGCTGGACTCCCACTGCTGGTACAGGCGGGTTTCGAACTCGGTGGGGTCGTAGGACGGAGCGAGGGTGTCGGTCATGGTCTTGCCTTGGGTCGGCGGCCGGGCCGCCGGTCGGTCACATGTCGTGCGCTTTGAGCTCGAAGCCGCGCGCCTTGTATTGCTTCCAGCGCTCGCGCAGCGGCTCGCGGGCGGAGTCGTCGGCCGGCACCACCTCGAGCACGCGCTGGAACGTGCCTTCCACCGCCGCGTCGCGCAGGTTGAGCACGAGCGCGCGCAACGGGGCGTCGACCTCGGGCGGGGCGATCAGCACGTCGGCCTCTTCCTCCTCCACGTCCTCACCGGCGATCTGGTGCGGGATGAAGGCGTCCGGTTCGAACGACCACAGCAGGTCGTCCAGCCGCTCGGCCTGGGCGGCGTCGCGCGCCAGCACCAGCATCGGCAGGCCGCGCGCGTGGGCCTTCTTGGCCAGCTCGCATACGAGCAGGAGCGGCTCCTCGCGGAACCGCTCCTTCTTGACCAGGTAGAAATCGGCCTGCATGGGGGACCGGCGGCTTACTTCGCCGACCGGTCCAGCAGCCACTGGCTCAGCAAACCGACCGGGCGGCCGGTGGCCATGCCACGCTTGCCCTCGTCGCTGCCGCTGCCGGCGATGTCCAGGTGCGCCCAGCGCTGGCCCTCGGTGAAGCGCGACAGGAAGCAGCCGGCGGTGATCGCGCCGCCCCAGCGGCCGCCGACGTTGTAGATGTCGGCGTAGGTGGACTCGATCATGCTCTGGTACTCGTCCCACAGCGGCAGGCGCCAGGCGCGGTCGAACACCTCCTCGCCGGCGGCCAGCAGTTCGTCGGCCAGGTCGTCGTCCTTGCTCATCAGGCCCGAGGCGTACTTGCCCAGCGCGACCATGCAGGCACCGGTGAGGGTGGCGACGTCGACCAGCGCGGCGGGCTTGAACTTCTGCGACCAGGTCAGCGCGTCGCACAGGATCAGGCGGCCCTCGGCGTCGGTATTGCCCACTTCGATGGTCTGGCCGGACATGCTGGTGAGCACGTCGGACGGGCGGTACGCATCGGCGTCGGGCATGTTCTCGACCGCCGGCACCACCACCACCAGGTTGAGCGGCAGCTTCATGCCGACCGCCGACACGAACGTGCCCATCACGGTGGCGGCACCGCACATGTCGAACTTCATCTCCTCGATCCCGCCCTGGGTCTTGAGGTTGATGCCGCCGGTGTCGAAGGTGATGCCCTTGCCGACCAGCACGTACGGGCGCTCGCCCTCGGCGGCACCGTTGTACTTCAGCGCGATCAGCCGGGGCGGATTGGCCGAGCCGCGGCCGACCGCGAGCAGCGCGCCCATGCCGAGCTTCTCCATCGCGGCGACGTCGAGCACTTCACAACTGGTGTTGTCGAAGCGGCCGGCGAACTCCTGCGCCTGCGCGGCCAGGTAACCCGGGTTGCAGATGTTGGGCGGCAGGTTGCCGAGCTCGCGGGCGAACTGGACGCCCGCGGCAATCGCCTGGCCCTGCGCCAGCGCGGCCTCGGCGCCGTCGCCGCTGGCCTGCACCGACAGCTTGCGCAGACCGGGTTCCTCGGCCTTCTTGCGGCTCTTGTCGCCCAGCGTGGCGGTGTAGCGGTAGCTGGCGTGGTCGGCGGTGATCACGGCCTGGCGGATCGCCCAGGCGGCGTCGCGGCCGGCCACCGCGACCTCGGTGAGGGTCAGCAGCGCATGCCCGACCGGACCCGTCTTGAGCGCGCGGGCGGCGTCACCGACGGCCTTGAGGTACTGGGCGACACCGAACTTGCCCGCCTCGCCCAGCCCGACCACCAGCACGCGGGGCGCGGTCACGCCGTCCAGGTCGTGCAGCAGGGCGGTCCGGCCGGTCTTGCCGCCGACGTCCCCCCGCTCGAGCAGCTTGCCGATGCGGCCGCCGCTGGCGCGATCCAGCGCTTGGCCGGTCGCGGTGAGGGTGTTGTCGGAGAACGCGCCGACGACGATGCAGTCCGCCTCGGTGGCGGCGGCGTCGTTGCGGTTCAGTTCGAATTCGAGTGCCATGAAACAGATTCCGGGGGGAAGTGGGAGGAATGTCCGACGCCCAACGCGATGCACGCCAGCGAAAACCGGCAAACCAAGCGACAATGCCGCCGCGCGGCGCCCCGAGGTCGGGGCGACGGACGGACCCGCCGGGGCATCGTCGTGACGTGGCACAGTGCCGCTGGCCGCGTCCGGACAAGGCCACGAGTCTAAAGCAACCCCTCCCGGTTTCCGAATTCCGCCGGGGTCGACGCCGCCCGGCGCCTGGCCCCGGCACCCTGCAGAACACGCTGTCTAGAACCACCCCCGTCCACCGTGGGCCTTCGTGCCCCCCCGACCCCAGGCCGCCGATGCTCAAGCTCGACCGATACCTGCTCAGCGAATTCGCCCAATCGACCTTCGCCGCGCTGGTGGTGCTGCTGATCGTCAGCGTCGGGGGCGTGATCACCGACGTGCTCAAGGACATCGCCTCCGGCCGGCTGCCGGCGGGCCTGATGCTGTCGCAGCTCGGCCTGGTGCTGCTGAACTGGCTGCCGCTGATCCTGCCGCTGGCCCTGATGTTGGGGATGATGCTCGGCGTCGGCCGGTTGTACCGCGATTCGGAGATGCCGGTGATCGCCGCCAGCGGCGTCGGCCCGACACGCCTGCTCAAGCCGGTGCTGATGCTGGTGGTGCCGGTGGTGCTGGTGGTCGGCGCGTGCTCGCTGTGGCTGGGGCCGATGGCCGAGGGGATCTCGCGGAAGATGATCAACGAGGCCAACCGCAACCTCGTGGTGTCCGGGCTTGAGCCGGGCAGTTTCACCGAGCTCCCCGGCGGCGGCGTTGTCTACGTGGGCGCGATGTCGGCCGACGGCAGCCAGTTCCGCCGGGTGTTCATCTACCGTCGCTCGGACGACCGGCTCGACGTGACCACGGCCAACGCTGGCGCCCTCAGCGTTGATGCCGAGGGCGAGCGCTACCTGGAGCTGGCGGACGGATTCCAGGTCGAGGGTCCGGCCGACGACGGGCTGGACTACCGCCTGATGCGCTACGCCACCAACGAGGTGCGCCTGCCGGCTGGCGAGGAGCGCTACGACCCCAACGACCCGGAAATGATGCCGACCACCCGCTTGCTGGGCGACCCGCGGCCGGAGGCGAAGGCGCAGCTGCATTTCCGCCTCGCGCCGCCGTTCCTGACCCTGGCGTTCGGCCTGATGGCGGTGCCGCTGGCCCGCAGCACGCCGCGGCAGGCCCGCTACGGGCGCGTGATGATGGGCTTCCTGGCCTACCTGGTTGGTATCCAGATGGCGCTGATGGGGCGTGACTGGCTGGAGACCGGACGGATCGCGCCGGCGCTGGGCCTGTGGTGGCTGGTGCTGCCGCTGCTGGTGTTCGCGCTGTGGCTGTACTTCACCGACGGCAGGATGCGCCAACCGTTGCGCGTCCGCCGCCCGGCCACCGCGGGGGCCGCGCGATGATGCCGTTCCCGAAGATCCACGACCTCTACCTGGGCAAGGTCGTGCTGGCCACCGTCGTGCTGACGTGGGCGGTGCTGCTCGGCCTGGACGTGATGCTGGCACTGGTCGGCGAGTTCGGCGACATCGGCGACGGCCGCTACGGGGCGATGGAAGCCATCGTCCATACGCTCTATACGGTGCCGCGGCGCGGGCATTACCTGTTCCCGACTGCGGCGGTGATCGGCTCTTTGATGGCGCTCGGGCAGCTGGCCGCCACTTCCGAGCTGACCGCGCTGCGGGCGATCGGCCTGTCGCGCCGGCGCCTGACCGTGACCGTCGTGGCAGCCCTGACCCTGCTGACCGCGCTGATGGTGGTGAATGGCGAGACGCTCGGCCCGTGGGGCCAGCGCCGGGCCGACGCGCTGAAGGCGTCGTCGCGGTCCGACGACCTCATCGTGGCGCAGTACTCGGGTGTGTGGGCCCGCGAGGGCGACGTCATCCTCAATGCCGAGGGCGGCGAGGAGCGCGTCGATGGCAACGACCGCTGGCTGGAGCTGCACGACGTGCGGCTGTACGAGTTCGAGGACGACGGCCGGCTGCAGTCGCTGGCGCGCGTCGCGGTCGCCGAGCATCGGCCGGGCGGCTGGCTGCTACGGGACGTGACCCGGACGACGTTCGCCGAAGATTCGGTATCACGCGAGACGGTCGCCGAGGAGCGCTGGGAGTCGCAGTTGGACGCCACCGCGCTGAGCGCCGATGTCGACCGCCCGCGCTACCTGAGCGCGACCGAGCTGCGCAGCGCGATCCAGTACCGGCGTCGCAACGGGCTGGACGCCGGCGAATACGAGGAGCACTACTGGGGGCGCTGGTTCTACCCACTCAATGTGCTCGCGTTGTGCCTGGCCGCGATCCCGTTCGCGTTCGGCAGCCTGCGCAGCGGTGGCCTGGGCAAACGGCTGTTCATCGGCATTGTGTTCGCGCTCGGCTTCTGGCTGCTGCAGACGCAGTTCGTGAAAATGGCCAGCGCGTTCAACTTCGACTTCCGGCTTGCCTATGCATTGCCGACCGTCGTGATGGTGGCGGTGTCGGTATTCCTGTTCCGCAAGCGCTCCGGCTGATCGCCCCCGCCGGCACCGTCGTAGGAGCGGCTTCAGCCGCGATCGTGGGATGGTTCGCCCGCGTTGTTTGCCGGATCGCGGCTGAAGCCGCTCCTACAACCCCCGACGATGTAGGAGCGACGTAAGTCGCGACCCGCCGAGATTCCGGGACCTACGCATCGCGACTTACGTCGCTCCTACACGGAGCACCCCGAGCCGACGCTTGGGGATTGCGCGTTCCCGTCCGCCCGGGCTACCGCCCAGCCTTCGGCGCCCGCCGCAGCCGCGTCCCGCTCGCGCGGTCATGCCACGCCAGGCCATCGCGGTCGATCCACGCCCACCAGAACCCCAGCCCGGCCGCCAGCAGCGACACCGTGCCCACCGCATAGCGGACCCAGAGCGCGCGCCACGACGGCCTCGTACCGTCCGCCCCGGCCAAGTGCAGCCGCCATGGCCGCATGCCGATGGTCTGGCCGCCGCGGCGCCAGCTGACCGTGGCGTAGGCGCCGGCGAGCAGCCAGCACACCCCCCACAGCGCGAACTGCAGCGGGCTGAAGGGGGCGATGTTCTCGTGCGGATCGTGGCCGGCGAGGGTGTAGCCGAACGCGAACACGGCACCGGCGACCATCCACACCGCCAGCACCGGCCACAGGTCGTAGAACAGCGCGAGCAGGCGCCAGCCGACCAGGGCGGCGGGGCGGGCAGGGGGCGTGGCGGGCGGTTTCATCGGCTCGGGTGCTTTGGGGGCGGACGAAGTCTAGTGCAGCGCACCGCACGCCCGGCGACATCGCCGGCGCGCATCGCTAGGCTGGCGCGCATGGATACCCGCGATCCCGCCCGCCCGCGTGCGCGCACCCCGGCGGACCGCCGGCAGGCGGCCATGGCGCTGCCACCGCTGCCCGACGCGGATGCCGCGGTGATCGACGCGTTCCTGGACGCGACCTGGGCCGAGGCCGGCCTCGCGCGGCCGACACTGGACAGCTACCGGCGAGACCTCGGCGGTTTCGCGCGCTGGCGCGGAGGGCGTGATGGCGGGCTGGCCGGTGCCGACCGCGCGGCACTGTTCGACTACCTGGCCTGGCGCATGCGCGAGAACTACTCGCCGCGCAGCAACGCCCGGCTGCTGTCGGCGCTGCGTGCGTTCTATGGCTGGCGGGTGCGGCGCGGCGAGCGCACCGACGACCCGACCGCGCTGCTGGAGCCACCCCGGCTGCCGCGCCTGCTGCCCAAGGCCCTGGCCGAAAGCCAGGTCGATGCGTTGCTGGACGCGCCGGACGTCGACGACCCGATCGGCCTGCGCGACCGCGCGATGCTGGAGCTGATGTACGCCTGCGGCCTGCGCGTCAGCGAGCTGGCCAACCTGCCGGCGACCGCGCTCAACCTGCGCCAGGGCGTGCTGCGGGTCAGCGGCAAGGGAGGCAAGGAACGCCTGGTGCCGCTGGGCGAGGAGGCCCGGCACTGGCTCGAGCGCTACCTGGCCCACGCCCGCCCGCAACTGGCGGGCAAGCGCGTGCTGGCGCCACTGTTCATCGGCGCCAGCGGCGAGCCACCGAGCCGGCAGCAGGTGTGGCAACGGGTCAAGCGCTACGCCGCGGCCGCCGGTATCGACCCGGCCCGCATCAGTCCGCACGGGCTGCGGCACAGCTTCGCGACCCACCTGCTCAACCACGGCGCCGACCTGCGCGCGCTGCAGATGCTGCTCGGCCACAGCTCGCTGTCGACCACGCAGATCTACACGCTGGTGGCGCGCGAGCAGCTCAAGCAGCTGCACGCACGCCACCATCCGCGCGGCTGAGCGGACATGTACGGATCGCCAACCGCGGCCGCCGCAGGGACGCGCGTCGCGCAAGCGCCCGTGGCCGGCGTGCCACAATCGGCGCAGTTCCCGGCGGCGCATGGCGCCCGCCCAATTCCAGGATCCGGCATGAAACGCACCCTCCTCGTCGCCGCACTCGGCGCCCTCAGCCTCTCCGCCTGTGCCAAGACGCCCGACGCTTCCGGCGCCGACGCCGCGCCGCGGTCCTCGGCCACGCCGGCAACGCTCGCGGCCAAGCCGGCAGCAGGCACGGCCGACGCGCGCGCGGTCGACGCGATCAAGCAGCTCAATCCGCGGATCGAGGTCGAGAGTGTCGGCGCCGCGCCGCTGCCGGGTTTCCGCGAGGCGATCGTCGGCGGCCAGGTGGTCTACGTCAGCGACGATGGCCGCTACCTGTTCCTGCCCGGTTCGGGCGGCGCCCTGATCGACAGCCGGACCGACCGCAACCTGACCGAGGTCGCGCTGGCCGGCATGCGCACCAAGCTGCTGGAGACGATCCCGGCGAGCGAGCGCATCGTGTTCGCGCCGCCGAACCCCAGGCATACCGTCACCGTGTTCACCGACGTCGAATGCGGCTACTGCCGCAAGCTCCACAGCGAGATCGCGCAGTACAACGCGCAGGGCATCGCGGTGGAGTACCTGGCGTTCCCGCGGATGGGCATCGGCAGCGAGGACTTCGAGAAGATGGTCTCGGTCTGGTGCGCCGACGACCGCAAGCAGGCGCTCACCGACGCCAAGGCCAGCGGCAAGGTCCAGGAGCGCGACTGCAAGAACACCGTCACCATGCAGTACAACATCGGCCAGCGGGTCGGCCTGACCGGTACCCCGATGATCCTGTCCGAGGACGGCATCCAGCTGGGCGGCTACGTCCCGCCGCAGGCGCTGCGCGAGACGCTCGACCGGATGGCCGCGGAGAAGGCCGCGGCTGGCGCTGACACCGGCGCCGCCGGCGGCGCGTGAACCGCTGACGGGTCGGCCACCGGCCGGTCCGCAGCCCGGGCGGCGACTGCCTTACAATAGCCGGCCCGTCGATCCTACGGTTCCCCGGACATGATCGTCCTCGAGGGCGCTCCCGCCCTGTCCGCGTTCCGACGCGAACGCCTGCAAGCCCGTCTCCAGTCCATCCATCCCGCCGTGCGCCTGCTGGGCGCGTGGCCGGTCTACTGGGTCGATCCGGAAGCAGGCGCGACCCCTGACGACGCCACCTTGCGCCGGATCCTGCAGGCCAGCCCGGACGCCGCGCCACGCGCCGACGGCGCGGTCTCGCGCTACGTCACGCCGCGCCTGGGCACGTTGTCGCCGTGGGCGAGCAAGGCCACCGAGCTGCTGCACGGGGCCCGGCTGCCGGTGCACCGGGTCGAGCGCGGGCTGCGTTACGACCTCACCGGCTGGCCCGCCGACGCCGCCACCCAGGGCGCGCTGGCCAGGGTGCTGCACGACCCGATGACCCAGTCGCTGCTGGAGTCGCCCGACGACGCGGTGGCGTTGTTCCAGCCGCCCGCCCGCGGCGAGCTGGAGCGTATCGCGCTGGAGGATCTTGAGACCGCAAACACCCGCCTCGGGCTCGCACTGGCCGACGACGAGATCGCCTACCTGCGCGAGCGCTACGCCGCACTCGGACGGCAGCCGTCGGACGTCGAGCTGATGATGTTCGCGCAGGCCAACTCCGAGCATTGCCGGCACAAGATCTTCAACGCGTCCTGGACCATCGACGGCAGCGAACAGCCGACGTCGCTGTTCCGGATGATCAAGCACACCCACGCGCAGACGCCCGAGCACACGCTGTCGGCGTACAGCGACAACGCCGCGGTGGTCGCCGGCTACCAGGCCCGGCGGTTCCGCCCGGACCCGGCCACCGGCGGTTACCGCGCCGAGGCGCCGGTCGAATCGGCGTTCTGCATCAAGGTCGAGACCCACAACCACCCGACGGCGATCGCGCCGTTCCCGGGCGCCAGCACCGGTGCCGGCGGCGAGATCCGCGACGAGGGCGCGACCGGCCGCGGCGGCAAGCCGAAGATGGGCCTGTGCGGTTTCAGCGTGTCGCACCTGCGCATCCCGACCCTGCCGCAGCCGTGGGAGGGCACGCGCGCGCTCAACCCGCGCATGGCGCCGGCGCTGGAGATCATGCTCGACGGTCCGCTCGGTGCGGCCGCCTTCAACAACGAATTCGGCCGACCCAACCTGACCGGCTACTTCCGCAGCTTCGAACTCGACCAGGCCGGTTACGCCCGTGCCTACGACAAGCCGATCATGCTCGCCGGCGGGCTTGGCGCGATCGACCGCAACCAGGTCGACAAGCTCGGCCTCAAGCCCGGTTACGCCGTCATCGTGCTCGGCGGTCCGTCGATGCTGATCGGCCTGGGCGGCGGCGCGGCCAGCTCGGTCGCATCGGGTGACAGCCACGAGGCGCTCGATTTCGCCAGCGTGCAGCGTGACAACCCCGAGATGGAGCGTCGCTGCCAAGAAGTGATCGACGCCTGCGTCGCGCTTGGCGCGCGCAACCCGATCGCCAGTGCCCACGAC
This sequence comes from Lysobacter luteus, assembly GCF_907164845.1. Classification (NCBI taxonomy): domain Bacteria; kingdom Pseudomonadati; phylum Pseudomonadota; class Gammaproteobacteria; order Lysobacterales; family Lysobacteraceae; genus Novilysobacter; species Novilysobacter luteus. Next base: position 2,422,210 of record NZ_OU015430.1, on the reverse strand, counting down.
GTCGGCGCCGGTGGCCTGTCCAATGCCATTCCCGAACTGCTGCACGACTCGCGCCTGGGCGGCGTGGTCGACCTGGGCAAGGTGCCGACCGACGATCCGTCGCTGTCGCCGATGCAGCTGTGGTGCAACGAGTCGCAGGAGCGCTACGTGCTCGGCATGCCGGCCGACCGGGTCGCCGAGTTCACCGCGATCTGCGAGCGCGAGCGCTGTCCGTTCGCGGTGGTCGGTTTCGCCACCGCCGAGGAGCGCCTGGTGGTGGGTTACGGTGCCACCGTCGAGTCGGTCTACGGCGACGCGCGGGCCGACGTGGCGCACCCGATCGACCTGCCGATGGACGTGCTGTTCGGCAAGCCGCCCAAGATGCACCGCGACACCCGCCGGCCGGCCGATGCGCCGTGGCCGGCGCTGGACTGGAGCGGGCTGGACCTGCGCGATGCCGCGCTGCGCGTGCTTGCCCACCCGACCGTGGCGTCCAAGCAGTTCCTGATCACGATCGGTGACCGCAGCGTCGGCGGCCTGACCGCGCGCGACCAGATGGTCGGCCCATGGCAGGTGCCGGTGGCCGATTGCGCGATCACCTTCGCCGGTTTCCACGGATTCACCGGTGAGGCGATGGCGATCGGCGAGCGCACTCCGCTGGCGCTGCTCGACGCCGCCGCCGCGGCCCGCATGGCGGTCGGCGAGGCGATCACCAACCTGTGCGCCGCGCCGGTCGAGTCGCTCGACCGGATCAAGCTGTCGGCCAACTGGATGGCGGCGGCCGGCCACGATGGCGAGGACGCGCTGCTGTTCGACGCGGTCCGCGCGGTCGGCATGGAGCTGTGTCCCGAGATCGACCTGAGCATCCCGGTCGGCAAGGACTCGCTGTCGATGCAGGCGCAGTGGCAGCACGAGGGCGAGCAGCAGAAGTCGGTGTCGCCGGTGTCGCTGGTGGTCACCGCGTTCGCACCGGTGGTGGACGTGAGCCGGCAGCTGACGCCGCTGATGGACCGCGAGGCCGACTCCGAGCTGTGGCTCATCGGCCTGGGCGCCGGCAAGCAGCGCCTGGGTGGCTCGGTGCTGGCGCAGGTGCATCCCGACGCGGCGCAAGGTGGCGGAACGCTGCCGGCCTTTGCCGGCCAGCCATCCGAGGACGGCCGTCGCAACGCCGGCGTGCCCGACCTGGACGACCCGGGCCGCCTGCGCGACTTCTTCGAACTGATCCGCGACGCGCGCGAGTCCGACCTGCTGCTGGCCTACCACGACCGCTCCGACGGTGGTGCGTTCGCCGCGCTGTGCGAGATGGCGTTCTGCTCACACCTCGGGCTGGAGATCAACCTCGACGGCTGGGGCGAGGACCCGTTCCGCACCCTGTTCAACGAGGAACTGGGTGCGGTGGTGCAGGTCGCGGTCGAGGACCGCGCCGACTTCGCCGACCTGGTCGCGCGCCACGGCCTGATCGACTGCGCCCAGCGCATCGCCCGGCCGACCACGGCGCCGGCGGTACGGATCCGCGAGGACGGCGAGACCCTGGCCGAATGGCGCTGGGACGAGCTGTTCGACGCGTGGTGGTCGACCAGCCACGCGATGCAGCGCCTGCGCGACAACCCCGAGTGCGCCGACGAGGAGCGCGTGGCCGCGCGCGACTTCGCCGCCCCGGGGCTGCGCCCGAAACTCGCGTTCGACCCGGCCGAGGACATCGCGGCGCCGTTCGTCGCCGGTGCCGTCCACGTCGGCGGCGCGCGTCCGAAGGTCGCGATCCTGCGCGAGCAGGGCGTCAACGGCCAGGTGGAGATGGCCGCCGCGTTCGACCGCGCCGGCTTCGAGGCGTTCGACGTGCACATGAGCGACCTGATCGCCGGCCGCGTCACCCTCGACGGCTTCAAGGGCCTGGCTGCCTGCGGTGGCTTCAGCTATGGCGACGTGCTTGGCGCGGGCCGCGGCTGGGCCACCAGCATCCTGGAGCGCCCGGGGCTGCGCGAGCAGTTCGCGGCGTTCTTCGCGCGTAACGACAGCTTCAGTCTCGGCGTCTGCAACGGCTGCCAGATGCTCAGCCAGCTCAAGCCGATCATCCCCGGCGCCGGGCACTGGCCCGCCTTCCTGCGTAACCGCAGCGAGCAGTTCGAGGCGCGCCTGGGGTTGCTGGAGGTGGTCGAATCGCCGTCGCTGTTCCTGCGCGGCATGGCCGGTTCGCGTATCCCGGTGGTGGTCTCGCACGGCGAAGGCCGGGCCGAGTTCGCCAGCAACCTCGACCAGACCGCCGCGCGCACCGCGCTGCGCTACGTCGAGTCCGACGGCACCCCCGCCACGCGCTATCCGGCCAACCCCAACGGCTCGGCCGGCGCCACCGCCGGCCTGACCAGCGAGGACGGTCGCGCCACCATCCTGATGCCGCATCCCGAACGCACCCTGCGCACGGCCAACCTGAGCTGGGCGCCTGCCGGCTGGGGCGAGGATTCACCGTGGCTGCGGATGTTCCGCAACGCGAGGGTGTTCGTCGGCTGACGGCCGACCAGTGACGCCGTCGGCCTCCGCGCATGCGGCCGCCGACGGCCTGCGCCGACCCTGCTACAGTCGGCCGCTCACGGCTTTGGAGGCGGTGTGGGCGCAACGGCGGACGTGGTCGACGGTGCGGGCAACGGTGGCATGGACAGCGGCACGGGTGGCAACCCGTTGGAAGACCGGATCGTCGATGCCCTGCTCGGGAAGGGGCGCCTCAAGGAGGCGGACCTTGGTCGCGCGCGCCGGTTGCAGGCCGAAACCGGCGGCAGCCTGCTGGCACTGCTCGGACGGCTCGGCCTGGTGTCCGAGCGCGACCACGCCGAGACGGTCGCCGCCGTGCTGGGCCTCGCACTGGTCGGCCCCAAGGACCTGCCAGAACTGCCGCCCGAGGGGGTTCCGCTCGCGGTCCGCTTCATGAAGCAGTTCGCCGTGTGTCCCGTGGCCGAAAGCGACGCGGCGGTGGACGTCCTGGCCGCCGATCCCCACGATCCGTACGTGCTCGACGCGGTGCGGCTGGCGACCGGCCGCGAGGTGCGCGCGCATGTTGCGCTGCGCTCGGAAATCGACGAGCTCGTCGAGCGCTGGTTCGGGCAGGGCCGCAGCGCGATGGGCGCGATCGTGGAGACCGCCGAGGGCGAAGGCAGCGACCTGGACGATGTCGAGCACCTGCGCGACCTGGCCTCCGAGGCGCCGGTCATCCGCCTGGTAAACCTCGTGATCCAGCGCGCGGTCGAGCTGCGTGCGTCCGACATCCACATCGAGCCGTTCGAGAACCGCCTGAAGGTACGTTACCGCGTCGATGGCGTGCTGATCGATGGCGAAAGCCCGCCGGTCAACCTGACCGCGGCGGTCATAAGCCGCATCAAGATCATGGGCAAGCTCAACATCGCCGAGCGACGCCTGCCGCAGGACGGCCGGATCATGCTGCGGGTGCAGGGCAAGGAGTTGGACCTGCGCGTCAGCACGGTGCCGACCGCGCACGGCGAGAGCGTGGTGATGCGCCTGCTCGACCGCGAGTCGGTGGTGCTGGACTTCGAGCGGCTCGGCTTCACCGACGGGTTCCTGCCGCAGTTCCGCAAGGTGTTGGAGCAGCCGCACGGCATCCTGTTGGTCACCGGCCCGACCGGCTCGGGCAAGACCACCACGCTGTACACGGCGCTGAGCCAGCTCAACACGCCGGACGTCAAGATCATTACCGTCGAGGACCCGGTCGAGTACCAGATCGAGGGCATCAACCAGATCCAGGCCAAGCCGCAGATCGGGCTCGACTTCTCGCACGCGCTGCGTTCGATCGTGCGCCAGGACCCGGACATCATCATGATCGGCGAGATGCGCGACCTGGAGACCGCGCGCATCGCGATCCAGTCCGCGCTCACCGGCCACCTGGTGTTGTCGACGCTGCACACCAACAATGCCGCCGGCGGCATCACCCGCCTGCTCGACATGGGCGTGGAGGACTACCTGCTGACCTCCACCGTCAACGGCATCCTGGCCCAGCGGCTGGTGCGCCGGCTGGAGCCCACGCATGCGGAGCGGTACCCGGCCACGCCCGAGCAGATCGAGAAGTTCGGGCTGCGCCGCCTGCAGCCGTCGGGCGAACTCTTCCTCTACCGCCCGGTGGCCTCCGAGCTGGCCCCGACCGGCTACCAGGGCCGCACCACGATCATGGAGTTCATGGTCATGGACGACGCCCTGCGCAGCGCGGTGATGCGCCATGCAGGCATGGGCGAGATCGAGCGGCTGGCGCGCGACGCGGGCATGCGCACGATGTACGAGGATGGCCTGGCCAAGGCGCTGGCGGGGCTGACCACGATCGAGGAAGTGCTGCGCGTGACCGAGGACGCCTGATCGCATGGCGCTGTACCGCTACAAGGCGCTCAACAGCCGCGGCGAGCTGCTCGACGGACAGATGGAAGCCGCCAGCGACGCCGAGGTCGCGAACCGGCTGCAGGAGCAGGGCCATCTGCCGGTGGAAGCCCGGCTGGCAAGCGAGGGCGGTGCGGCGACCAGCTGGAAAGGGTTGTTCAAGCCACGGCCGTTCGCCGGCGAGCGGCTGGTGCAGTTCACCCAGCAGCTGGCCACGCTGCTGGGCGCCGGGCAACCGCTCGACCGTGCGCTGACGATCCTGCTGGAGCTGCCCGAGGACGACGCGGCCAGGCGCATCGTCGGCGACGTGCGCGATGCCGTGCGCGGTGGCAGCCCGCTGTCGACCGCGCTGGAGCGCCAGCACGGCACGTTCTCGCGGCTGTACGTCAACATGGTCCGCGCGGGCGAGGCCGGTGGCAGCCTGCATGAAACCCTGTCCCGCCTGGCCGATTACCTGGAGCGGTCGCGCGCGCTGCAGGGCCGGGTGGTCAACGCGTTGATCTACCCGGCGATCCTGCTGGTGATGGTCGGCCTGAGCCTGCTGTTCCTGCTGGGCTACGTGGTCCCGCAGTTCGCCCAGATGTACGAGAGCCTGGACGCGACCCTGCCGCTGTTCACCCGGGTGGTACTCGGCGTCGGGCTGTTCGTGCGCGACTGGTGGATCGTGCTCGTGGTGATGCCCGCTCTGGCGCTGCTGTGGATCGACCGCAAGCGTCGCGACCCGGTATTCCGAGAATGGCTGGATGGCTGGGTGCTGCGTCGGCGGTTCTTCGGCGCGCTGGTGGCCAAGGTCGAGACCGCGCGGCTCGCCCGCACCCTCGGTACGCTGGTGCGCAACGGCGTGCCGCTGATGGCCGCGCTGGGCATCGCCCAGAAGGTGATGGACAACCGCGTGCTGGCCGCCGATGTCGAAGCCGCCGCGGCCGAGGTCAAGAACGGCGCGGCGCTGTCGACCGCGCTGGGCCGGGGCAAGCGCTTCCCGAGGCTGGCGTTGCAGATGATCCAGGTCGGCGAGGAGTCCGGCGAACTCGATGCGATGCTGGTCAAGACGGCGGAGACCTTCGAGCACCAGACCTCGCTCGCGCTGGACCGCATGCTGGCGGCGCTGGTGCCGGTGGTCACCGTGGTGCTGGCCGGCGTGGTCGGCGTGGTGGTGATGGCGGTGCTGACGCCGCTGTACGACCTGACCAACGCGGTCGGCTAGCCGACCGCAGACATTCATTCCCCCGAACCGTTCGAGAAGGACACCGTAATGCGAACCCCGCGATTCCCGAGCCGACACTTCCGTGCCCCGTCCGCCGCCCGCCAGGCCGGCATGAGCCTGATCGAGATCATCATCGTGATCGTGCTGATCGGCGCGGTGCTGACCTTCGTGGGCAGCCGCGTGCTGGGCGGCGCCGACCGCGCCAAGGCCAACCTGGCCAAGTCGCAGGTGACCACGCTGGCGCAGAAGGTCGAAGCGTTCCAGATGGACACCGGGCGCTTGCCCACAACCCTGGACGAGCTGGTCACCGCGCCGGCCGACGCGGCCGGCTGGCTCGGCCCGTATGCCAAGGCACCCGAGCTCAACGACCCGTGGGGGCATCCGGTCGAGTACCGGGCCCCGGGCGAGAGCGGCCCGTTCGACCTGGTGGTGCTTGGCAAGGACGGCAAGGTCGGTGGCACCAGCGTCGACGGTGACATCCGTTACGAGTAGCGACATGAGCGCCACCCGCAGCCTCTACCGCCCGGGGACGCATTCGCCGGGTCGGCGCATGCGTGGCGTGTCGCTGCTGGAGATGCTGCTGGTGGTCGGCCTGATCGCGGCGGCCAGCCTGCTGGCGGCGGCCGCGTTCACCGGCGGGTTTGCCGGCGCGCAGCTGCGCTCGAGCGCGAAGGAGATCGCCGCGCAGCTGCGCTACACCCGCACCCGCGCGATCGCGACGGGGCAGCCGCAGCGTTTCGTGATCGACCCGGCCGCGCGCACCTGGCAGGCACCCGACGGTCGCCAGGGCGGGATCCCCGATGCGCTGGAGGTGCGCTTCACCGGTGCCCGCCAGGTGCAGCCGACCCGCGGCGAGGGGGCGGTGATGTTCTTCGGTGACGGCGCGGCGACCGGTGGCCGGATCCAGCTGCGCCGGGATTCGGCGGCGTGGAACGTCGACGTGGCCTGGTTGACCGGAGAAGTCACGCTGGCGCGCGACGGAGGGCCACCGTGAGGCGCCCTGCCGCCCCGCGGCGCCAGCGCGGCTATTCGCTGCTGGAGGTGATCGTCGCCTTCGCGCTGCTGGCGCTGGCGCTGGGCCTGCTGCTGGGCACGCTGTCGGGGGCGACCCGGCAGGTGCGCTGGTCGGGCGATGCCGGTCGCGCCGCGTTGCATGCCCAGTCGCTGCTCGACACGGTCGGCGTCGGCCAGGCGCTGGAACCGGGACGGGTTGACGGCGAGTTCGAGGACGGCCGCTACCGCTGGTCGCTGGAGGTGTCGCCTTGGACTGAAGGAGCGGCGCCGCCGACGCGACCCGGCGCCGCGCGACTGCTGGAACTCGCCCTCACCGTGCAGTGGGGCGATGGCGGCCCGCGTGAGCGCCTGCAGCTGCGCAGCCTGCGGCTGGTGCAGGGCGGCGACGCGATGGTGATGCCGTGAGACGTCGCGTCGCCGCCGCGGGCGCGCAGGGCTTCACCCTGATCGAGGTGCTGCTGGCCACCGTGCTGCTGGCGGCGGGGCTGGCCATCGCCTTCTCGACCCTCGGCGCGGCCACCCAGGCCACGCGCCGCGGCGAGGCACTGGCCGAGCGCAACGACCGCATCCGCGCGGTCGAGGGGTTCCTGCGCAAGCGCATCGCCGCCGCGCGGCCGCTCGCGTTCGCCACCGACGACGACACCCTGGTGCCGCAACGCTTCGTCGGCGGTCCCGACCGGATGCAGTTCGTCGCCGACCTGCCGGACTACCTCGGCCGCGGCGGCCCCCACCTGCACGATCTGCGCGTCCACACCGAAGGAGGCGAGACGCGGATCGAGGTGGACTTCCGCCTCGTGCTGGCCGGCGAGACCATCGAACCGAACGAACCGCGACCGCCGGAAACACTGGTCGACGGCATCGGCGCCGCGAGCTTCCGCTACCGCGCGATCGACCGCGAGAGCGGCGAGCTCGGCGACTGGCAGGACGACTGGGAGGCCAGCGACCGGCTGCCGCTGCTCGTGGAAGTCACCATCAGCGACGCCGACGAACGCGCGTGGCCGCCGCTGTTGGTGGCGCTGCCGCAGGCCGGCGGCCAGGCCGAGGACGGGTTCATGGGAGGGCTGCGGTGAGTGCCGTCCGCCGGTCCCGCGGCGCGGCATTGCTGCTGGTGCTGTGGCTGGTCGTGCTGCTGACCGCGCTGGTCGGCGGGTTCGCGCTGGTGGCGCGCGTCGAGCACCTGCAGGGGCGGGTGCTGGTGCACGGGCTGACGGCGCAGAACGCCGCGCGCGCCGGGCTGGAATACGCGATGACCCGGCTGGCCGCGACCGAGCCCGAGCGCCAGTGGGCGCCGGATGGCCGGCCCTACCCGTGGCGGTACACCGGTGTCGACATCGAGGTCCGCATCGTCGACGAGAGCGGCAAACTCGACCTCAACCAGAGCGACGCCGCCGTGCTCGGCGGCCTTCTGGTCGCGCTCGGCAGCGACCAGGCCGAGGCTGCGCGCCTGGCCGCGGCCATCATCGACTGGCGCGATCCGGACCCGCTGACCCAGGCGGCCGGTGGCGCCGAGGACGCCGACTACGCTTCGGCCGGCCGGCCGTACGGTGCGAAGGACGCGCAGTTCGAGGGCATCGCCGAGCTGGAGCAGGTGCTGGGCTTCACGCCGGCGCTGTACGCGCTGGTCGCCCCGCACGTGACCGTCCACAGCGGGTTGCCGCGACCGCAGCCGGAGTTCGCCGCGGCACCGGTGCTGGAGGCGATCGGCCTGGACGGCGCGGCGATGGTGCAACAGCGCGGAGCGCCGCTTGGCGGGCCCGCGGGCCCGGCGTTGCCGACGGTCGGGGCAAACCGGAGCGGTACGTATAGTATCGAGAGCCTTGCGCGGCTGGCCGATGGGCGCGAGTCGCTGCTGAGGGCGGTGGTGCGCGCGGGCGGCGGTGCCGTACCCGGGATGGCGTATACCGTGCTGGATTGGGAGGAGGGAGCTTCACCACGATGAGCCGGTTGGGGATTCGTCCGGGCGGCCGCCTGGGCCACATCGGTGCGCGCTTGGGCCCCGGGGCGGGAGGTTTCCTGCACTGGTGGGGCACTGCGCTCGCGTCGTGGCTGCCAACCCGGTGGCGCCGTGTGCTGGGCTTCGACCGCGGTCGGCTGCTGCTGCAGGTCGACGGGGAAGAGGTGCAGTTGCGACTGCAGCGCGGCGACGGCATCGAGGATCTGGGCCGGGTGCCGCTGCTGCCGGCCGTGGAGGATTCCGTTTCCACATTGGACCCGCTTGCCGGGCTGCTTGCACCGCCGGTGGCCGAGCTGCCGCGGTGGCTGCTGCTGTCGCCCGCGCACGGGCTGCGCCGCCGCCTGTCGCTGCCTGCCGCCGCCGCCGACCGGCTGCGCGACGTGGTCGGTTTCGAGATCGACCGGCAGACGCCGTTCAGTGCCGAGGCGGTCGTGTACGACGCCCGGGTCGTCGGCCGGCGCGAAGGTGACGGCCAGCTCGATGCCGAACTCGTGGTGGTGCCGCGGCAGGTGCTCGAGCCGCAATTGACTGCGCTCGGACCGCTGGCAGGCCAACTGGCCGGCGTCGACGCCGCGGCCGCCGACGGAGTTCCAGTCGGGGTAAACCTGCTGCCGGCCGAACGTCGCCGACGCCACCGGGATCCGTGGATCGTGTGGAACCTGGCGCTGGCCGCCACGGCGGTGCTGCTGGTGCTGGGGCTGTTCTGGCAGCTGCTCGACAACCGCCGCGACGCCGCCGAGGCGTTCGAGCAACGCATCGCCGCCGATGCCGTCGCCGGTCGCCGCGCGGCGGCCGAGCGCCAGCAACTGGCCGGGCTGATCGAGGGCCAGGCCTTCCTCGACCGGGCGCGTGCCGAGCAGCCGACCGCGATCGAGGTGATCGACGAACTCACCCGACGCCTGCCTGACGGCACCTACCTCGAGAAACTGTCGATCGACGAACAGCGGTTGATGCTGATCGGCCTCAGCAACGAAGCGGCCGCGTTGATCGGCCGGCTGCAGGGGTCGCCACTGTGGCATTCGCCAGCGCTGGCCGGCGCACTGCAGCCCGACCCCGCCAGCGGCCGCGACCGTTTCACCCTGGTGGCCGAACTGGGGCCGGCCGCCGCGCCGGCCGCCGCGGCGACGACGGAGGATGCCGATGCCGCGCCCCGCTGATCGCCCGCAGGCCCGCGTTACCCGACGCGACCGCTGGCTCGCGCTTGGCCTGCTCCTGCTGGTGCTCGCACTGGCCTACGCGGTGCTGGTGCATCCGTGGTGGACGGCGCCGATGCTGGAAGCCAACAGCCGGATCGATTCGCTGCAGCAGCGCGAGCTGCGCCTGCGCATGCAGCTGCAGCAGGCGCCCCAGGTGAGTGGGCGGCTGGCGCAGTTGCGCACCGAACTCGAAGGCCGGCCGGGCTTCTTGCCCGAGTCCAATCCCGAGCTGGCCACCGCCAGCCTGATCCAGCGCCTGGAAACCGTGGTCGTGCAGGCGAGCCCCGGCAACCGCAGTTGCATGATCACCAACCGTTCCCCGCTCGCTCCCGATACCCGCGCGGCGCGCGTCCGCGTGGTGGTGCAGGTGCGCCTGCGCTGCGGCACGCCGGAGCTGGCGTCGGTGCTGCACTCGCTGGAGAGCGGCGCGCCGCGGTTGTTCATCGGCAACCTCAACATCCTCGCCCAGCGCATGTACTTCAGCCCGGGCCGTGGCGAGCCGACCGGCAACGGCGGGCTCGATGTCTCCTTCGACCTGTCGGGCTACCTCGCCCCGCCGGAGGCGCCCCGTGCGGATTGACGACGCCGGTCCCCGCACCTGGCTGCTCGCCGGCGTCGCCGGCTGGGCCCTGGTCGCGTGGTTGCTCGCCGTCGCCGGCATGGGCGGCCGGGTCGAGCCCCTGCCGGACGACCCGACGCTGCTGCAGCCGCTGCCGCCGGTGCGTCCCGCGCCACCGCCGCGGCTGGGGACGCCGGACCAGTACGTGCAGATCGCCGATCGACCGCTGTTCTCCTCCGACCGCACGCCACAGCCGTTCTTCCTGCAGGGGCAGGGCGAGCCGGCGGAGTCGTCGGCGTTCGACTACCAACTGACCAGCGTGCTGATCACCCCGCGACTCAAGCTGGCGATCATCCAGCCCGCTGATGGCAGCGAGTCCGTGCGGGTCCGGTTGGGCGATGCGCCCGAGTCCCACCCGGCGTGGCGCCTGACCGGCCTGAGTGAGCGCAGCGCGGTGTTCGAGGGCCCGGACGGCCAGCGCACGCTCGGTCTGCGGGTGTTCGACGGGGTGGGCGGCGCGCGGCCGACCGAGATCGGCAGCCCGGCCACCGACGACGCCTCGGCCGTGCCGCCCCCGGGGTCGTCCGCCACGCCGGCGCGCGCCGGCGACGCGATGGATGCCCAGGCCGACGCCGACGCCCGGGTCGAGTCCGGGGCGGCCGACGCGGTACCGTCCACCGACCAGGCCCGGATGGATGCGATCCGTGAGCGGATCCAGGCCCGCCGCGCCCGCCTGCGCGGCGAGACCCCGCCCGTGCCCGATGCGACGTCGCCCCCCCGCCCGCAACCACCGGCCATGAGCCCGTAGAGTGCAACGCATGAAGCCGTTTCCCCCAGTACAGCCGCGATCGCCGCGCAGCGCCTCCCCCGGGGTGTCGCCGCGGTCGTCCTTCCGACCGGTGGTGGCCGGCCTGCTGGTCGCGTTGCTGGCCGGCTGCGCCAGCACGCCGGTGCCGACCGTCCGCCGCGACGGAGACGTCGCTCCCGCCCGCCACGGTGCGGCCGGCGTGCAGATGCGCACCGCCGGTACCGACGCGATGGTGGCCGAGGGCGGCGCCACGGTGGTCACCGGCGCCGGCGCGGTCGAGCCGCTCGCGTCCGACGCCGGCCCGCAACCGCAGATCCGCCGTGGCACCGGCCAGGTCATCAACCAGGCCGCGGCCAGCGCGCCGCCACCCAACCTGGGCGGGTCTTCCGGCGCCGCCACGTTCAATTTCGAGGGCGAGTCGCTGCACGCCGTGGTCAAGGCGATCCTGGGCGACATGCTCGGCCAGAACTACGTGGTCGCGCCGGGCGTGCAGGGCACCGTGACGCTGGCCACGCCCAACCCGGTCAGCCCGGCCGAGGCGATCAGCCTGCTCGACCAGGTACTGGGCTGGAACAACGCGCGCATGGTCTACAGCGGCGGACGCTACAACATCGTCCCGGCCGACCAGGCGCTGGCCGGCAATGTGGCCCCGCGGACCGGCGGCGCCGCCAACGCCCGCGGGTTCGAGGTGCGGACGGTGCCGCTGCGCTACGTGTCGGCCGAGGAGATGAAGAAGATCCTCGAGCCCTACGCGCGTCCCAACGCGATCGTCGGCACCGACGCCGCGCGCAACGTGATCAGCATCGGTGGCACCCGCGCGGAGCTGCAGAACTACCTGCGCACGATCGAGATCTTCGACGTCGACTGGTTGTCGGGCATGTCGGTTGGCGTGTTCCCCCTGCAGTCCGGCAACCCCGAGCGGGTGGTGGCCGACCTGGAGAAGGTGTTCGGCGAGGCGAGCAAGTCGCCGGTCGCGGGCATGTTCCGCTTCATGCCGCTGGAAGGCGCCAACGCGGTGATGGTGATCACCCCGCAGGCCGACTACCTCGACGACATCCAGCAGTGGCTGGGGCGGATCGACGGCGGCAGCGGGACCCGGCTTTACGCCTATCCGCTCAAGTACATCCG